>JAJDZH010000004.1 GCA_022824725.1 Thermoanaerobaculia bacterium
ACCGGGCTCGCTGCGGAACAGGCGTTCCGTCGCCAGCGTGTCGAGATTCAGCCGGTCGACGAAGGGCAGGTCACCGTCCGGCGAGGCGCCGCGGCCCACGAGGTAGATGTCGTCGCCGTCCTGGAGGATGGTCGCGCCGGCCGTGCCGCCGCCGGGCCGCTGCCAGGGGAAGCCCGGGTCGCCGTAGCGGTCCTCGGCGCTGCGGTCGAACAGCGGCCTCGGTTCGTCGCCGCCGACGTCGAGCAGCGCCGTGCGGATCCAGCGCGTCTCGCGGTCGTAAGAGTTGACGAGCGCCGTGCCGCCTTCCGTCCAGGCGATGCCTGAGAACCTGAACTGGGTCCGCGTCAGTTCGCGCGGTTCGCCGTCGAACGGAGCGTCCAGCGTGAAGACGTAGTCCCGATGCGGCACCTCCGCCTTCGGGTCGCCGCCGTCCTGGGCCTCGCTCCAGACCAGCGTGGCCGGCGCGGTCGGGTTCCAGCGGTGGCCGCGCGGCCCGGTGGGAACGCCGCCGATCGGCACCGCGTCGGCCAGTGGCAGGGCCGCGACGGTGCCGACCTTGCCCTCGTCCCGGGTCCACACCTCTACCGAACGCGGGAAGCGGCTCGCCGGGTGCAACCAGGAGAAGGGCCGCTCGACTCTCTCGACGAGCACGTGCCGGCTGTCCGGAGCGCCGGAGACCCGCGAGTACAGCCCCGGTTGGCCGATCGCGGTCCGCGTCCCGCTGGCCAGGTCCACGGTCTCGATCCGGCTCGTGAAGTGGTACTCGAACAGCGCCTCGTCGTGCGCGTTCGCGAGCAGGTCCTGGTAGGTGCGCACCGGCGACAGCCGCCCGTCGTGCTCCTGGATGTTCGGTCCGTCCGGCTGCCGCGGCGGCGACGGCGGCGCCCCCCTGGCCGGTGCGCGGAACCGGCAGAGCACGCCGCTCGAGTCGAACAGCCACTCGCATGGGTTGCGCCAGGTGGCGTTGAGCGAGGCGGAGGTCAGCGCCCGGCGCTTGCCACTCGCCACGTCGACGACCCAGAGTTCGATCCCCGTGTCGCGGAGGACGGCGTAGGAGAGGTGGGAACCGTCGGGCGAGAACCGCGGCCAGCCGATCGTCGTGCCGTGGGGCGCCTCGATCCGCAATCCGTCGTCGGATGACGCGTCCTCGGCGATCCGGCGGATCGTCAGCGCGGCCGTTTCAGGCGCCCGCCACGGTCCGCTGTTGCGCGGGTCGATCCGATTGCCCGCGAGCCGTTCCAGCGGCCGCGCCTGCCACGCGATCGGCGGCATGCTCCGGCTCTCCATCAGCACGACGACGTCCCGCTTCGGCCCGACCAGTACGGCCGGCGTCGGCGGCGCGTCGAGAATGTCGACGATCTCCTGCGGCGGGGTGAGGTATCCGCCTGCGGAGCCTGGGTGGGACTGTGCCGCGGCCGCGCCGGCGAGGCCGGCAGCGAGTAGGAGGCAGGTGATGGCGATAGCTGGTCTCATGGCGAACTCCTCCGGTCAGACTTGGTGAACGATACCCGCCCGGTCGAACGGAGGGGCGCGCCGTTCGCTAGCATCTTGCCTCCGCCGCTGTCGGCGGGCCAGCGACGAGGAGGAACCGCCGTGAACTCGCGCCTTGAGCAAGCGATCGAGGCCTTCGCGGCCATGGACATCGAGGACGCCGAGGATCCGCGGGAGACGCTCGCGCTCTCGCAGCGCGACATCCTGCGGGAGTACGCGCCGGCCTACGCCCGGTGGCTCGACGCGCACCCGGAGGCGGACGAGGGGCTGTTCCCCGTCGAGCAGGAGTCGGTGGACGAGCAGCGCGACCGCATGGCGGCTCTCCGGCCGGACGCGGACGAGGACGTTCGGCGCTGGCTCCGCGTCCTGCGGTACCGCGAGCTGATCCGGGTCGCGGTCGCCGACTTCAGCGGCCTCGACGACTTCGCCGCGACGACGCAGAAGATCTCCCAGGTCGCGGATGTCTGCGTCCAGCGCGCCCTCGATGCGACGGATCTCGACAAGGAACCGTTCGCGGTCATCGCGATGGGAAAGTGGGGCGGCCTGGAGGTCAACTACAGCTCGGACATCGACGCGCTTTTCGTCGCCTCGGACGATGTCGACCTGGAGGCGCTCCACCGCTTGCAGCGGCAGGCGCCGAAGTTCATCCGCCTGATCTCCGACAACACGGGCGACGGCTTCGTCTTCCGGGTCGACATGCGGCTGCGGCCTGAGGGGAAGATGGGGCCCCTGGTGCGGACGGTGAGCCAGTACCTCCGCTTCTACGAGCGATACGGGATGAACTGGACGTTCCAGGCGCTGATCAAGGCGCGCTTCGCCGGGGGCGACGCGGCCGCCGCCAGGGCGCTGATCGACGGCACGCGGCGCTTCGTCTTCGACCCGGAGAGGTCCCCGGAGACCCTGCTGCGCGAGGTCTTCGAGATGAAGCAGATGATCGAGAAGTCGCTCCGCTCCAAGGGCACGGAGGTCGGCAACGTGAAGCTCGGCGCCGGCAGCATCCGGGACATCGAGTTCATCGTCCAGTTGCTGCAGCTCTACCACGGCGCCGCCAACAAGAGCCTGCGCTCACCGAACACGTTGCAGGCGATGTCGCGGTTGCGGGCGCACCGCGTGATCACTCAGGACGAGTACGACCGCTTGCGCGAGGCCTACATCTTCCTGCGCGTCGTCGAGCACGTGCTGCAACTGGAGCGCGACCTTCCGGTGCGCCAGCTTCCGCGCGAGCCCAAGCAGTGGGCGACGTTCCAGTGGCGGGTGGCCTTCGCACTGCGCCAGCCGCTTGACACCCTCGATCTGGGTGGCCGCTACGAAGAGACGTCGGCGGAGGTGCGCCGCATCTTCGGTGAGTTCTTCGACGAGACGATCGAGTTCCTGGAACGCAAGCAACGTGTACGGGAGCTGTGCCCGGATCTGCCCGCTGAACTCATCGACGAGCACTTCAAACGCATGGAGAGTGCCTACTTTCTCGCCCACCCGGTGGAGGAGGTGGCGCGCCACGTCGAACTGATTCACGAACTCGACGCCGAGCGACTGTGCCGGGTCGACGTGCGGCACGTCGGCTCGACTCGCCGGGTGACGGTGGTCGCCAACGACTATCAGGGAGAGTTCGCGAAGATCTGCGGCCTGCTGGCGGCCTACGGCCAGTCGATCCTCAGCGGCAGTTCCTACACCTACCAGGACGCGGGCGACATGGAGTTCTACCGGCGGCCTCGGAGAGCGGGGCGGCGTCGTTCGACGCGGTCCGCCGGCCGCCGCGGCCGCCATGGCCGGCGCAAGGACCAGAGGTCGCGGCATTCGACGCATGGCCCCACGCGCATCGTGTACTCGGCGGAGGTTCAGCCGGCGCCGGCCCATGCCTCCCGCGTCTTCTCCTGGGCGGACTTCGAGCGGGACCTGAACAGGCTTCTCGGACTCCTGGCCACGGGTGACGCGCAGCGCGCCAACGAGGATCTGACCCTGCGCGTGATGGAGACCGCCCGCCTGGCCGGTCCGGGCGCCGACGCGGAGCAGGTCATGCCGCCCATCTCGATTTCGGTCGACAACGAGTCGGACGAGCACTGCACGATCCTCGAGATCCGAAGTCCCGACAGCTTCATGTTCCTGTTCGAGTTCTCCAACGTCCTCTCGACCCGCGACTACTGGATCGACAAGGTGGAGTTCGACACGGTCGAAGGCGAGGTGCGCGACCGCCTGTTCGTGACCACCCGGAGCGGTGGAAAGATCGAGGATCGCATCGGCGTCGACCACCTGCGGCTGACCGTGACGCTGATGAAGCAGTTCGCGCGGCGGCTGGCGGTGGCGCCGAACCCGCAGCTCGCGCTGCGGCAGTTCGGGGCGCTGATCGACGCGGCCTGCAAGCAGGTCGCCGACCCGACGCAGGCCCTCGCCTCGTCGCTCGACGAACTGGCGCGCGTGCTGGGCGCAGGCACCTGGCTCTGGGAGGAGTTCCTGCGCCGTCAGCACGAGAACCTGATGCCGCTGCTCGAAGGCATGGCCGACCTCGACCTGGGGGCCGGGCGGGAGGACCTGGAGCGCCGCCTCGATGCCGCGCTCGAAGCGCGGGAAGCGCCGGACGATGCGCTCAACCGCTTCAAGGACGACGAGATCGGGCGGATCGACATGCGGCACCTGACGCGGCGCATCGAGCGCTTCAGCGATTTCGGCGAAGAACTCTCGACGCTCTCCGATGTCGTGCTCACGCGCGCCGCGGCTGAGGCCGTCAGGGAGACGGCCGGAGACGGGGCGGAGCCCGGAGTCTGGTGCCTCTGCGCGCTCGGGAAGTGGGGCGGACGCGATCTGGGGTACGCATCGGACGTCGAGTTGATGTTCGTCTGGGACGCCGAACGGTCTCGGCTGGCCCGGGCCGGCGAGTTCTACGAGCGGGCGGCGCAGCGGCTGGCACGTCTGATCCGCGCCAAGCGCGACGGCATCTTCGAACTCGACTGGCGGCTGCGGCCGGGCGGCGCCTCGTCGCCGCTCGCCGCCTCGTTCCAGCGTTTCGCCTCCTACTACAGCGTGGACGGCGAGGCGGATCCGTACGAACGCCAGGCGCTGGTGCGGCTTCGCACCGTGGCCGGCGATCCGGACCTGGCCGCCCGCGTCGAGACGCACCGCCGGGAGTTCGTCTTCGATCCGCGGCCGCACAACGTCGCACGGATCCGGCATCTCAGGAACCGCCAACGCTCGGAACTCGTGACCCGCGGCACGACGAACGCGAAGTTCAGCGCCGGCGGCCTGCTGGACGCCGAGTACTTCGTCCAGGTGCGGCAGATCGCGGCAGGCGCCGGCGACCCGGAGGTGCGCCAGACGAACACCCTCGACGCGCTCGGCGCGCTCCACGAGCGCGGCCACTTGGCGGCGGAAGAGTTCGAGCAGATCGGGGAGGGCTACCGGCTCCTGCGCGCGGTGATCAACTGCCTGCGGATCGTCCGCGGCCACAGCAAGGACCTCGTCATTCCCGCCGCGGACACGAGCGAGTTCCGCTTCCTCGCAAGGCGGCTCGTCAGTCTGGGCCAGTTGCCGGACGAGGAGGGTGGCTGGGACCGGATCGCCGAACGGATGGCGGCTCTTCAGCGCCTGTTCGACAGCCTCTCGGACTGAGGCTCGCACCCAGCGGAAGCCAGACGGAAGAAACGCGCCGGGGAGCGAAGGCTCCCGCGGCGCGTTCTCCGCAGATGCGATGCGGCTGATTCAGCCGATCGCGACGTTGCC
>JAJDZH010000355.1 GCA_022824725.1 Thermoanaerobaculia bacterium
GCCGGTGATGATCATGTCCTTCTTGCGATCGACGATCGTGAGGTAGCCCGCCTCGTCCAGCACCCCGATGTCGCCCGTGAGGTGCCAGCCGTTCCGGCGGATCTTCGCCGTCTCCTCCGGGTCCCGGTAGTAGCCCTCGGACACGTTCGGCCCCTTGACGACGATCTCGCCAGCTTCGCCGGGGCCCAGAAGACCGCCGTCATCGTCCATGATGGCGACTTCGGAGATGACGGTCGACTTGCCGACGCTTCGCAGGATCCGGTCCGGGGCAAGCCTGCCGGAGGCCGGGTCGCCCTTCTCGAAGTGCTCTTCCGGCGTGAGGCGGCTGATGAACATCGGGCACTCCGTCTGGCCGAAGCCGCCGCGCATGATCGGGCCGAACACGCGGAGCGCCTGCTTGAGGCGGGCCAGCGACATGGGCGCCGAGCCGTAGCTCAGCCCGACGAGGCTCGAAAGGTCGAAATCGCCCAGGTTCGGCTGGTCGAGCAGGGAGTAGATGGCCGTCGGCGGCAGGAAGAAGTCCGTGATCCGCTTCTGTTCGATCATCTGCAGGACGACCTGGAGATCGACCTTCTCCAGGATGACGAAGCGCGCGCCGGAGGAGAGCGACGTCAAGGCGGCCCGCCCGCCGACGTGCGTCATCGGCGCCGCGCACAGGCTGACTGGCCGGCGGCCGGCGTACCCGTGGCGCATCGCGTACTCGATCGCGCGGAGGTTGCGGTGGCTCAGCATGACGCCCTTCGGCAGACCCGTGGTGCCGCCTGTCATCGGGATGGTCAGGGTGTCGCTGCCCTTCATCTCGACCGCCGGCGGCGTGGCGGAGGCGCCGGCGATGAAGTCGTCGAGCGGTTCGGTCGCTTCCATGCCGGCCGCGGACGAAGCACCAGGCAGATCCCCGCCGCCCAGGCTGACCACCGCCCGCAGCGCGCCCAGCCCTTCCGCCGCCTCCGCGACGGGCTCGCGGAACGTCTCCTGGAAGAAGATCGCCTCGCAGCCGAACCGGACGAGGATCTCCACGTTGTCGCGGGCCGAGTTCCGCGGGTTGACCGGAATCCAGACCCCCCCGGCCCGCAGCAGACCGATCGCGGCAATGAACGCGACCGCCGAGTTCAGGCTCCAGACGGCGCCCTTCATCCCCGGTCCGAAGCCGCGCCGGGCCAGGCCGCTCGCTACTCGGGCGGAAAACTCGTCGACCTCGCCATAGGTGTACGTCTCGTCCTCGAAGAGGATGCACACGTCGTCCCGGAAGTCCTGGAACGCCCGATCGATGATCGGCAGGAAGGAGCGGTCGAACTCGTTGAAGTCGGTCGACATCGTTCAGCCCGTACCGCCCGGCGAACGCGAGGCGGCCGAAGAGCTAGCGGCCAGCTAGCTTCTCCTCGACGGCTTGCCGAGCAACTCGTCCGAAATGATCTTCAGCATGATCTCGGACGTGCCCTCGAAGATCTTCGTCAGCCGCGCGTCGCGCCAGTAGCGTTCGACCGGGTAGTCCGTCGTGTAGCCCGCGCCGGCAAGCACCTGCAGCGCGTCCGAGCACACCCGCTCCGACATCTCGGCGGCGTAGTACTTGACCATCGCCGCTTCCTTGGCGCAGGACACGCCCGTGTCGATCTTGGCGCACACCGAGTAGTTCAACTGCCGGGCCGCCTCGACCTCGGCAGCCATGTTCGCGATCTTGAAGCGAATCGCCTGGAAGTCGGCGATGGGCCGCCGGAACTGGATGCGCTCCTTCGAGTAGGCGATGGCCTGTTCCAGCGCGCCCTGGGCAAGGCCGATCGACCGGGCCGCGGTGTGCGCCCGCGCCGTCTGCAGGCCGCGGGTCATGCCGTAGAACGCGCGGCCCCGGGACTCCTTCTGCTCCTTCGTGATCGGCACCCGCACGTTCTCGAAGTGGAGCTCCCACGTCTTCCAGCCGTGGTAGCCGATCTTCGGGATCGGCGAACCGGTGACGCCCGCCGGCAGCTCGCCCGGCGGCTTCTCGATCCCGATGCCGGTGAGCGCGGCGTGGCGCTTCGAGGGGTCGCCCTCGGTCCGCGCGATGACCTGGATGAAGTTCGCGCCGTCGGCGAACGTGCACCAGTACTTGTTGCCGTTGATCACCCAGTGGTCGTCCTCGAGCCGCGCCCGGCAGGTGATCGACGAGATGTCCGAGCCCACCTCCGGCTCCGACATGGCCAGCGCGCCGAGGTACTTGCCCTCGGCCATCAACTCGATGCGCTTGCGGCGCTCCTCGCCCTCGAACGGAATCGACCGGTGGAAGCCGTTGCCGCGGGCAATCAGGCTCGCCACGCTCATCCAGCCCCGCGCCAGCTCCTCGGCCACCAGGCAGTACTCGAACGCGCCCAGCCCGGCGCCGCCGTACTCCTCTGGAATCGTGATGCCGAAGAAGCCCAGTTCGCCCATCTGGTCGATCAACGACTGCGGGATGGGCTCCTTCTTCGGATCGAGCTCGTTGGCGACCGGCAGGACCTCCTTCTCCGTGAAGTCCCGCGTAATCCGCCGCAGCATCTCCCGCTCCGGGGTCATGTAGCCGACGGTCTTCCGCGTTTCCTGCATGCGATGGTTCCTTCTTCCCGGTGGTCAGCCGGCACGGCCGACCGGCCGAGCAGCTTAGCGAAGTCCGATGCCGGACGCCGGGGAATACGTGCCCGCGCGGCAGCGTTGCAGGCCCGCGGTGCCCTGGTAGCCATGGAGGACACAACGATGGTCAAGGGCAACCCGCGCCGGGTAGCCGGCGCGCTGATGGCGGTCACGCTGATCGCGGCGGGCGAAAGCGCCGCGCAGACGCCGATGAGCTGCGAGCCCTGCGCCATCGGCGTCGTGTTCGACGGCCCGTGGGAGCGCAACGAGGAGATGAGGGCCGGCTTCGAGGAGGAGATTGCCGAGCTGGCGGCGCCCCGGTTCACGGTCGTCTTTCCGGCCGGCGCACGGCGCGTCTCCGACTGGACGCTGCAGGGCGCGCGCGCCGCCGTGGAAGCCCTGCTCGCGGACCCGGGGGTCGACATCGTGCTGACCTGGGGACCGGTGTCTTCGACCGTCGCGATCACCCGCGGCGGCCTGCAGAAACCGGTCGTGGCGGCGTTCGTGCTCGACCCGGAGGCACAGGACTTCCCGCTCCAGCCGGGCGACGCCGGCGAACGGATCAGCGGCGTGCCCAATCTCGCGTACATCACCTTCACCGGCGACCCGGTCTACGAGCTCGGTCGCCTCCGGGAGGTCGCGCCGTTCAGCCGGTTGGCCTGGCTGGCGAGCGAAGCGCTGCTCGCAGCGGCGCCGACGCTGGAAACGAACCTCCGCCGGATGGCGCGCGAAGCCGGCGTCGAAGCGGAGATCGCTCGCGTCGGCGCCTCCTGGGCCGGCATCGATCTGGCCGCGGACGCCGCCGACGCCGCGCGGCGGAACCTGGACCTGGTCGCCGACGCCTACGAGCCCCACGTCTCGATCAGCGAGTCGTTCGCGGCCGCCGACACCGGA
>JAJDZH010000005.1 GCA_022824725.1 Thermoanaerobaculia bacterium
GGTAGGGCAAGCCGCACTCCTCGAGCAGGATCGTGACCTTCTTGCCGTTCGGCGTCGGCCAGTAGTGCAGATCGATCATCGCGATGGCTCCTGTGAATCCGGCCCGGCGGGCCGCGCGGTTCTTCTCTCGATGGACCTTGAAACCGCGCAGGATAGCGGACACACACCGCGATACGCTGTCGTCGCCCTTGCCGACACACGGCCGGCGCAACAGGAGGTACGCGGTGCAGAACAGGACGACGACTCTCGCAGCAACGATCGGCGCTCTCGCACTCGCCGGACTCGTGGCCCCTTCAGCGGCTTCGGAGCCGGCCGACGCCGAGGCGCAGCTAGCGGCCGCGATTCTGGCCGCTCCCGACGACCGGCGGGACGGAGCGCGCGTCCTTGGTTGGACCGACGAAGGCAAGGTCGTCGAGCTCCGCGCCGGGAGCAACGATCTGGTCTGCCTCGCCGCCAGGCCGGGCCTTCCTCAATGGAGCGTGGCCTGCTACCACGAGTCGCTGGAGCCGTTCATGGCCCGCGGCCGCGAACTGCTCGCCCAGGGCATCGAAGGCCAGGAACGCATCGACATGCGCGAACGGGAGATCGCCGAAGGCAAGCTGCCGATGCCGAGGGAGCCGCGCACCATGTACGTTCTCCACGGCAGCGGCTTCGACGCCGCGGCCGGCGAGGTGAACGACGCCTACCTGCGCTGGGTGATCTACACCCCTTACGCCACGGCCGAGTCGACCGGTCTGACGAGCCGGCCGGTGCCCGGCGCGCCCTGGCTGATGGCCCCCGGCACCGCGGGAGCGCACATCATGATCAACCCGCCCCGCCCAGACGCCAACCGGTGAGCACCGCCTTCAGGGACAGTCCCTTCCGGGACATCGTCGGGCCCTCTTCGCAGTTCTACATTTCGCAGCGGCTGCGGCTCCACTACCTGAGTTGGGGCAACGACGACAAGCCGCCGCTGCTGCTGATCCACGGCGGCCGGGACCACGCCCACAACTGGGACTGGGTGGCGAACGCGCTGCGCGGCGACTACCACATCGTCGCTCCCGACCTGCGCGGCCACGGCGACAGCGAATGGGCGATCGGCGGCATGTACGCGATCACCGACTTCGTGCTCGACATCGCCCAGCTTCTCGAGGCGCTGGACCGGTTCCCGGTGCGCATCGTCGCCCACTCGCTGGGCGCGAACATCGCACTGCACTACGCCGGGCTCTACCCGGCCAACGTCCAGAAGCTGGTGGCCATCGAGGGCATGGGACCGCCGCCGAAGGCGCTTGCCGAGCGGCGTTCCCGCACCGTGGACGAACGGATGCGAGGCTGGATCGGCTACATGCAGAAGCTGGCCGGCCGCCAACCCCGTCGCTACCCGTCGCTCCACGCCGCCGCCGAGCGGATGCAGGAGGTGAACAGCTTCCTTAGCGCCGAGCAGGCCCGCCACCTGACGGTCAACGGCATGGCGCGCAACGAGGACGGGAGTTTCTCGTGGAAGTTCGACAACTACGTGCGGGCGTTTCCGCCGTACCAGGCCGCCGAAGAGGAGCTGCGCAACATCTGGGGCCGGATCACCTGCCCGACCCTGCTGGTGCGCGGCACCGAAAGCTGGGCCAGCGACCCGGTCGAGGACGGACGAATCGGAGCGTTCCGCAATGCCGACCTCCGCAACTTCGAAGGCGCCGGCCACTGGGTCCACCACGACCAGCTCGACGAGTTCGTCGCGGTCACGCGGGTGTTTCTGGAAGACTGATGTCGCGGCGCCCGCCACCAGCCTCGGCGGCTCGACACCGGCACTCATCCGACGGGTACGGCCACTCCGATTCCACGGCCCGCTTCCGCCTGATCGACTCCCAGGGTCGGGAACTACCGGAGACCCCATGACGAACTCCACCGAAGCCGCCGCTCCGCCGAAGGCCGCCCCCGTCCGGGCAGGCGAGCGCATCGCCGCCATCGATGTCCTGCGCGGCTTTGCCGTGCTCGGCATCCTGGTGATGAACGTGCAGAGCTACTCGATGATCTCGGCGGCCTACCTGAACCCGGCCGCGAACGACAAGCTGACGGGCGCCGGGTTCCCCGTCTGGGTCCTGACCCACGTTTTGACCGACACGAAGTTCATGTCGATCTTCTCGATGCTGTTCGGCGCCGGCATGGCCCTGATGGCCGAGCGGGCCGCCTCGCGCGGCGCCGCGGCCACCGGAGTCCACTACCGGCGGCAGTTCTGGCTGCTGGTCCTCGGGCTCGCTCACGCTCACCTGATCTGGTACGGCGACATCCTGGTGCCGTACGCGCTCTGCGGCTTCGTCCTCTACTCGTTGCGCAACGTGCGGCCATGGCGACTGATCGTCGCCGGATTCGCGATGACGGCAGTGACCCCGGCGTTCTTCCTGCTTACCGCGGCGTCGATTCCACAAATGCCGGCCGAGGCCCGGGAGGCGCTGGCGCAAGGCTGGGCGCCCCCGACGGCCGAGGTGCAGGCCGAGATCGAGATCTACCGGTCTGGCTGGTTGACTCAGATGCCGGAGCGCAGCAGCCAGGCCCTCGAGCTCGAAACGTTCCTCTTCCTCCTCATGTTCTTCTGGCGTTCGGGCGGCCTGATGCTGGTGGGCATGGGCCTGTTCAAGCTCGGCGTGCTCTCGGCCCGGAGTTCGCCAACCTTCTACCGGCGCCTGGCGATCGGCGGACTCGGGCTGGGCTTTCCGATCGTGGTCGCCGGCGTGATCTTCAACCAGCGGCACGATTTCTCCTTCGAGCACTCGCAATTCCAGGGCTACACGTTCAACTACGTCGGCTCGCTGGGCGTCTTCCTCGGCTACGTGGCCCTGGTCATGCTGGCGGTCCGGAACGGCTTCCTGCCGGCCCTCCAGCGCCGGCTCCAGGCAGCCGGTCGCATGGCGTTCACGAACTACATCAGCCAGAGCGTCATCTGCACGTTCATCTTCTACGGCCACGGCCTCGGCCTGTTCGAACAGGTCGATCGCCTGAGCCAGTTCGGCATCGTCGTGGCGGTCTGGGTTCTCCAACTGCTCTGGTCGCCCTGGTGGCTGGCCCGCTTCCGCTTCGGACCGCTCGAGTGGCTGTGGCGCTCGCTCACCTACATGAAGTTCCAGCCCATGGCGGTCCGTTCGCCCGCCTGACGTTCCACCCGAAAGGAGCCTGTCATGATCCGCCCTCTTTCCGCCGCTACGTTCACCTTCTTCACCGTGGCCCTGCTGGCCACCGGAGGCGCCGCCATGGGCCAGATCGCACCCGAACCCGAACAGATCGAGGAGATGTTGAAGGGGCCGGCCGAGGGGCCGGTCGTCATGGTCAACCTGCTGCGGTTCAAGAAGGAGGCCGACGCCCCCGACGAGGGCCTCACGGGCGAAGAGGCCTACGGGAGGTACGGCGCCCAGATGGTCCGGTGGGTCACCTCACAGGGGGCCAGGCTGATCTGGTCCGGCCGGGTCGACTCGATGGTGATCGGCGACACGGACGAGTACTTCCACGCGGTCGCCCTGATGGAGTACCCCTCGCGGGCCGAGTTCCTGCGCATCATCCGCGACCCGCGGGTGGCCGAGTACTCGGTCCACCGCACGGCGGGGCTCGACATGCAGTGGCTGATCGCCACGACGACGACGGCCGAACTCACGCGGAACCCCGATGAGGAGGCACCGGACAACTAGCGTCGCGGACCCCCTTGGGAAGTCCACGGTCCGGTCCCCGTTCTGGGTTACACTCTCGGCCCGCGTTCGCGCAGCCAAACTGAACCACGTTCGTTCTCCAAGAGAGGGAAGGAGACCCTGCAGATGCGCTTGAACAACCTGGCGCCCGTACTGGCCGCGGCCCTGGTCCTCGCGGCCTGCGCTTCGATCGCGGCACCGCCCGCCGCGGCCTCCGAGAACGAGGAACCCGTCGGCAACCTCGCCGAGCTGATGCGCGCCATCCTGTTCCCGAACTCCAACTTCCTGTTCGATGTCCAGATGACCGATCCGGGGAGTCCGCCGGACCCGGCCGAGGAGGGCGACGGCAGCGTCTCTTCCCTCTTCTCCGGCATCTACACCGGC
>JAJDZH010000323.1 GCA_022824725.1 Thermoanaerobaculia bacterium
GAGCGTCAACGCCCCCTGGGTCGGCCGCTTCGTCCTGGTGGGGACTCTCTGGATCCTGCCCCTGGCGTACCTGGTGCGCTCGCTGCCGCTGACCGGCCGCTCGATCTTCGCCGGGATGCGCCAGCTCGATCCACGGCTGGAAGAGGCGGCGGCGAGTCTCGGCGCCGGCGCGCTCAGGACGGTGGTCCAGATCGTCCTGCCCTTGTTGCGGCCGGCGGTGATCGCGGGCGCGGGCCTCGCCTTCATCACGATGCTGGGCGATTTCGTGACCTCGATCGTCCTCTATACCTACGACACGCGTCCCATCTCGATCGAGATCCAGTCCAGCCTGCGGATTCAGGAGACGGGGATCGCCGCCGCCTACGGGGTGCTGCTGATGCTGCTGAGCGCGGCCGCGTTCATCGCCTGGGACGACCGGGCCGGCGGCCGTCTCTGACGTGTCGCGGCTAGTCAGCCAGCGTCTGGCGGCGCTCATGGTGGTCGCCTTCGTCAGCACGCTGGGCGAGTTCCTGGTCGTGGCGCTGCTCCCGTTCTATGCCGAGCGCTACGGCGCGACCCCCTTCGAAGTCGGCGCTCTGGTGTCCGCCTTCGCCCTGGCGGCGATGGCGAGCGCACCCCTCTGGGGCCGGCTCGCCGACCGGAGAGGCCGCAGGCCGGCGTTGCTTCTCGGCCTTCTCGTGTCGGCGGCGGGCTACCTGCTCTTCGGTATGGCGCAGTCGCTGGAACTGCTGCTCGTGGCCCGGCTCGTCCATGGTGTGGGCGGCGGCACGGTGCCGGTGGTGTTCGCCTACATCGCGGATTCCGTGACCGGCGAGCGGCGGGCCGAGGGAATCGGATGGGTGACGGCCGTCACGAGCTCGGCGGCGATGATCGGCCCGGCGGTGGGCAGTCTCGCCAGCCAGCTACATCCGGCCGGAGCCGGCGCCGTGGCCGCGGCGTTCAGCCTGGCGGCCGCCGTGTTCGCGCGCATCTGGCTGCCGGAATCCCGGCCTCGAAGGGAGGATTCCGGCGCGGAGGACGCGCGCTACTCGATCCTCGGCGCGGTCGGTCGCGTAGCCGCGCAGCCGCTTCGTCCGCTGAACCTGCTGATCTGGATCTACGCGGCCGGACAGATCGGCATGGCGGGGATGACCGCGATCATCGGCCTCTACCTCGGTCGCCGTTTCGGTGTCGACGAGTCGAACATTGGCCTGTTCTTCTTCTACCTGGGCGGTCTGTCGATCGCCTTCCGCGTCTTCGTTCTGGGGCCGGCCGTTCGGCGCTTCGGCGAGATCAGGGTCCTGCGCGCCGGCGCCGTGAGCTTCGGCGTCGGGTTGATCGCCATTCCCTTCGCCTCCGGTCTCTGGACGCTGGGAGCGGCGATCTTCCTGGTCCCGCTGGGAACGTCGCTGCTCTTCCCCTGCACGACCTCCCAGGTCTCGAAACGCGCCCCGGGAAGCGGCGTGGTGGGGCAGGTGCTCGGCGTGCAGCAGGCCTACGGCAACGCCAGCAAGATCGCGGCGCCGCTCGCTGCGGCCTACCTCTTCCAGGCCGTGTCGCCGGAGGCGCCGTTCGTCGCTATCGGGGCGATTCTGATCGTGGCGGCGGCGATGTCCGCGCGAGTACCCGCCGAGCCTGCCGGATAACCGTTCGAGTACGGAATGGTCCACACCTGGGACATCATTGCCGAGCGTTTACTCTGGGAGCGCTACACGAAGCGGGTGCGCTACTCGGTGCTGCCGTTCATTCCGTAGGCTCCCCTCCCAGGATCGCCGGAAGCTGGGTGTTGAGACCGACGGCGTTCTCGATGTCGAGCTGGAACGCGATGCCGGCGCCGCTCTCGCTCTCGAAGCGGGCGGTGTCACGGATCGATTCCAGGATCGCCCGTGCCCTCGCTGCGGCGACCACGAAGAGCACGACATCCCGCTTGGCGGTGAGTTCCAGCCCGAAGAACGTGCTCTCGGGCTCCAGTCCCTCGCCGCGAACGCTGGTGATCACGGTTGCCCCGGTGGCGCCCGCCGTCCGGCCCGCCTCGATCACTGCGTCGGTCCTGTCGTCGTCGACCAGGGCCACGATGAGTTTCAGCTCCATGGTTTCAGCTCCCGGGGTTTTTCGTTGGGTTCCGCCTTCGGCCAAGCCGGGATGCGACCCACGCGTATCCCAGCACCGACACAATGGGGAACACACTGGCGAAGGCGATCAGTCCGAACCCGTCGATCAGAGGGCTGCGTCCAGGCACGCTCGCGGCGAGGCCGAGTCCGAGCGCCGCGACGACGGGAACCGTCACCGTGGAGGTGGTCACGCCGCCCGAATCGTAGGCCAGCGGCACGATGGCGCGCTGCGCGCGGATGGTCTGGAGGATGACGACGGCGTATGCCGCGACGATGTACCAGGCCAGCGGCGTGCCGGTCACGATGCGCAGACAGCCGAGCGCGACGCCCGCGGCGACCCCGACCGCGACGGCGATACGTAGCCCGGTGGCGCCGACGGACCCGCCCGAAATCTCTTCCGCCTTGACCGCCACCGCGATCAGCGACGGCTCGGCGATCGTGGTGGCGAAGCCGATCGCGGCCGCGAAGGCGTAGACCGGCAGATAGCCGGACCAGCCCGCCCCGCCGATCCTCTCTGGTGCCGTCAACTGGCGTGCCATCGTCTCTCCCAGAGGGAACAGCGCCTCATCCAGCCCGATCAGGAACAGCGTGAGCCCAACCAGGACATAGACGAAACCGATCGCGATACGGCGGAGCCTGGGTGGGCGGCGGCGCAGCACGGCGAACTGAAAGACGGCCAGGATCGCGACGATCGGCGCGACGTCCAGCAGGGTGGAGAGCGCGGTGCTCTGAAACAGGGCCAGACGCTCGGCGATCACGACAGCACCCCGTAGGCCAGCACGCCGATCATCGGCGTCAGGCTGGCAAAGGCGATCAGTCCGAACCCGTCCACCATCGGGTTGCGCCCCCCGATCGACCCGGCGAGCCCGATGCCGAGCGCGGTGACCAGCGGGACGGTGATCGTGCTGGTGGTCACGCCGCCCGAATCGTAGGCCACGCCGACGATCTCGTCCGGCGCGAAGGGCGTCAAGGCGGTGACGATCAGATAGCCGCCGATGATCATCCAGTGCAGCGGCCAGCCCTTGAGTATCCGCAGCACACCGAGGACGATCGCCACGCCGACGGCGATGGCGACCACCATGCGAAGCTCGAAGGCGTAGGCCGTGCGCGCCTCCGTGCCGTCGGCGATGGCGCCCGCTCCCGCCGCGATATCGGCTGCCTTCGCTGCCACCGCGATCAACGCCGGCTCGGCGACCGTTGTGCCGAAGCCGAGACAGAAGGCGAAGGCGAGCAGCGCTGCCGCGTTCCCCTTGCGCGCAAAGGCATCGGCCATCGCCTCGCCGATGGGGAACAAGGCGGTTTCCAGCCCCTGCATGAACAGCACGAGGCCAAGCACGACGCAGACGGTGCCGAACGACACCCTGCCGATGTCGGGGAAGGGCTGTTGCAGCACGGCGACCTGGAAGAAGGCGATCACCAGAAAGATGGGAGCCAGATCGCGCAGCGCGTCGAGGAAACGGCGCATCAAGGCAGACGAGGTACTGAACATCGTGACCGGCCCGTGGCAATGAAGAAGACCGCGGCGGGCGCCGCCGACGATACTTCTGCTCCCGATTCCAGCAGCGGCTTGTTGCGGTACGGTGAAGTGGCGCTGCTCTAGACGCGAGAAGGGCGCGGCCAATGGCCGCGCCCTTTGAAGACTTGGTAGCGGGGGCAGGATTTGAACCTGCGACCTTTGGGTTATGAGCCCAATGAGCTACCAGACTGCTCCACCCCGCGTCAGGACGGAAAATGGTGGCATAGCGGGGTAGGTATGTCAACCTGTTCGGCGGTCGGATTCAGGCCGTGCGGACCGCCACGGAGAAGTCGGCCGGCAGCGACGGAAGGTCCTGCTCGTGTAGGCTTTCTTCCGTGTCGACGACGCCGAAAGAAGGGCGCGAACGGTTGCGGGAGCGCCTGGATCGTTGGCGCGAGAGGGCTCAGCGTTCGCTGCCGACGTTGATCGGCGTGGGCCTGATCCTGGCCCTCCTGTTCCTTGCGAGAGCGGGCTCCGAGAGCTACGCGGGGCTGGCTGAACTGGCGGAGCGCGAGGCGGAACTCGAGATCGACCTCGAGGAAACCCGGCTGCGCGTGGATCGACTCAGCCGCAGGGTGGAGTTGCTCCAGGACGATCCCGTGGTGCTGGAGCGGCTGGCGCGCGAAGAGCTGGGCCTGGTGAAGCCGGGCGACACGGTTGTCGTCCTGCCGCAGACGGACGACTGACTCCGGCTTCCCCGACCGGTGTCCGCGTGGCGTGAACTGGGCCGCCGCATTCGTCGGGGCCGGGACTACCGCGAGTTGGCGGATGCGAAGCGGGCGGCGGTCGTCGGTCTCCCGGTCCAGGCGGCCGCGGTCGTGTTCGAGCTGCTGGCGGAGGATCGGGAAGGAGCGCAGCTCGTCGTCGTACCGAGCGAGAACGAGGTTCTGGCCTGGACCGAGGCCGCGGGGCTACTGCGAGGGCCGGGCCGGGCGCGGCTCATCCCCTTTCCGTCGCCGGCGCTGACGCCCTACCAGCAGGCGGAGGCCTCGCTGCTGGTGCGCGCCCAGGAGAGCACGGCCTACGATGCCCTGCTCGGGGCTTCGAGGGTGACCGTCGTCTGTACGCCGCGGGCCCTGTTCCACCGCCTGGCGCGGCCGGACGCGTTTCTCGGGTCGGTGGTCGAACTCGAGGTCGGCGGCCAGGCCACGCCCGAGGAGCTGTTGCCCCTTCTGCTCGCTCACGGCTACCGGCGGAGCGACCTCGTGGCGGCGGTCGGCGCGGTGGCGCAGCGTGGCGGCGTGTTCGATCTCTTCGCGCCCGGCGAACCCCGACCGGCGCGGCTCGACCTGTTCGGCGACACGGTCGAGAGCATTCACCGCTTCGATCCGTCCACCCAGCGTTCCGAGGAGCCGATCGAGTCGCTCCGGATCCGGCCGCTGACGCCCTTCGTCGCCGGGCCGGAGCGGGCGGCCGATCTGTCGGCGCTGCTGCTGGAAGAGCGTGGCGGCGACCTGTCGGACCAGGCCCGGGCCCAACTGGAGGAGATGGCGGCGGGGGAACCCTTCGACGGCTGGGAGAAGTACCTGCCCCTGCTCGAGCCGAGCACGAGCCTCGGCGAGGTGATGGCGGACGCTTCGGTCGTCGTGGTCGATCCCGAGCGGGTGAGCGGGGAGGTCGAACAGCACGCCGGGCTGTTGTGGGAGGAGTACGCGCGGCGTTGCGACGACGGCGAGATCGCGGCCGAACCGGAGCGGTTGACGGTGCCGGCGGACGAGGTGCTGGAGCTCGTCGAGCGGGCGGCGTTCCGGGTCGGCGGGACATTCGATCGGGCTCCTGGCGATCGGGCGTCAGGAGGGCGGCGCCTCCGGGTCGACTTCGGCGCGGTCGAGACGGACGTGCTGATCGATCAGCTTCCCCGTTTCCCGCGTGAAGTGGAGACGGCCGCCGCGCGCGGCGACGACCTCTGGCTGGTGGCCCGTTCCGAACGGCATGAGGCGCTCCGCCAGACGTTGGGCCGCCGCGAGATCGACTGGGACGGCGGCGCGGTGCGCCTGGTCGACGGCGAGCTGGCGCGGGGCTTCCGGCTGCCGCACGCCGGTCTGGTGATCTACGGCGAGGGTCAGCTCTTCCGCCAGAGGCTCTCCACGAGCCGCCGTCGCCGCCGGATGGGTCCCTTCGTCTCCGGCCTGCGCGACCTGCGCGTCGGCGAGTTCGTGGTCCACGAGGATCACGGCATCGGTCAGTTCCTGGGGCTCAAGACCCTCGACGGTCCGTCCGGCGAGGGTCCGGCGGCTGCGGCCGATCCGCTCCGGCAGCAGCAGGCGCGCGCGGTCGAGGTGATGGAGCTTCTCTACTCGTCGGGGCGGACCCTGCTCCTGCCGCTGACTCGCCTGGACGAGATCGAGCGTTACAGCGGCATCGACGGCATCGCGCCCCGCCTGGACCAGTTGGGCGGCAGCAGTTGGGCGAAGAAGAAGAGCCGGATCCGGCGCAGTCTGAAGGCGATCGCGACCGACTTGCTGAAGCTCTACGCGGAGCGCCGGCTGGCGCAGGCGGTCCCCATGGCCGAGGACAGCGACCGGCAACTCCAGTTCGAGAGCGCCTTCCCCTACGAGGAAACGCCCGATCAACTGGAAGCCGTACGGACGATCAAGGAGGACCTGGCTCGCGACCGGCCGATGGACCGCCTGCTCTGCGGCGACGTCGGCTTCGGCAAGACGGAAGTCGCGATGCGGGCGGCGTTCAAGGCGGTCGACAACGGGCTGCAGGTCGCGGTTCTGGCGCCGACGACGATCCTCGCCGACCAGCACCTGCGGACGTTCCGGCGGCGATTCCAGGGCTTCAACGTCGAGGTCGAGATGGTGTCGCGGTTTCGCTCGGCGGCCGAGATTCGGGCGATCCGGGCCCGCCTCGCCGCCGGGGAGATTCACGTCCTGATCGGCACCCATCGGTTGCTCGGCCGGGACATCGACATGCCGTGCCTGGGTCTGGTCGTGATCGACGAGGAGCAGCGCTTCGGCGTCGCCCAGAAGGAGCGGCTGCGCGAACTCCGGCGCAACGTCCACGTGCTCGCGATGTCGGCAACGCCGGTGCCGCGCACCCTGCAGCTGTCCCTGGCCGGCGTGAGGGACCTGTCCCTGATCGAGTCGCCGCCGCGCGACCGGATGGCGGTGGAGACCAGGATCCTGCCGTTCTCGGGGGACCTCGTGCGCGAGGCGATCGAGTTCGAGGTGGAGCGCGGGGGCCAGGTGTTCTACGTCTACAACCGGGTCGAGGACATCGAGGGGATCCTGCGCTACCTGCGCGAACTGGTCCCGGGGCTCAGGATCACCGTCGGTCACGGGCAGATGGAGGAGGCGGAGCTGGGCCGGCGCATGCGCGCCTTCACCGCGGGCGAGTACGACCTGCTGCTCGCGACGACGATCATCGAGAATGGAATCGACATTCCGAACGTCAACACGATGCTCGTGCACCGCGCCGACCGCTTCGGCCTGGCCCAGCTCTACCAGTTGCGGGGCCGGGTGGGCCGCAGCGATCAGCTCGGTTACTGCTATCTGCTGGCGCCGCCGGATAGCGTGCTGTCGGAAGAGGCGCGCAAGCGGCTCCTGGCGATCCGTGAATTCACGGAGCTCGGGGCGGGTTTCCGGATCGCCGCTCGCGACCTGGAGATCCGCGGCGCGGGTAACCTGCTCGGCGCCGAACAGAGCGGTCACATCGCGGAGGTCGGCATCGAGACCTACATGAAGATGCTGGAGCATGCGATCGCCGAACTGCGCGGCGAGACGCCGTCGGAGGTTCCCTCCGCGACGATCAGCCTGCCCGCGGCCATGTCGATACCGGAGGACTACATCGGCGAGATCTCGCTGCGGCTGGAGATCTACCGTCGCCTGGCGGACGCCGCGGAGGATCCGGCCGTGCTGCTCGCGGAACTGCGCGACCGTTTCGGTCCGCCGCCCGAGCCCGTCCACACCCTGATCCAGGGGGCCGAACTGAAGCGGATCGCGGAGGGTGTCGGCGTTCAGGCGATCGCCCACCGCAATGATCTGCTGACGATCCGGCTGCGCCGCGACGCGAAGGTCGACGTCGAACGGCTGATCCGCTTCGTGTCCGAACGGGAGGGCGCCGCCTTCGCACCGGACGGCGTGCTGACGCTGCGGGACGTGCCGGGTCGGGAGTCGATGGAGATCTCGCTGCAGCTGCTGGAGCTTCTCTCGGGCGAGGCCCAGCGGCGCCTGGGCGCCGTGGAGACGGTCCATTGAGTATGGTGCGCGGGTCTTCTGACCCGCTGCCGCCGCGGGCGGCTGGAGAGGCGCGCCGGCCGCAAGGCCGGCCCCGGTTTGGCGCCTGGCTGTTGGCGGTCTTGTTCCTTGCCTGCGCGGGCAGCCTGCCGGAAGGAGTCGTCGCACGGATCGGCGGCGAGGAGAAGACCCATGAGGACTTCGACCGCTACGTCATGGAGGTCCTCGGCGTCCATGCCTCGCGGTCGAGCAGCGACGTGCTGTCGCGGCTGTTCGAGCGGTTCGTCGACGACGAGCTCCTGCTGCGATGGGCCCGGGATCGGGGATTCGCGGACGAGACGGCGACCTCGCACGAGGCCGCTGCCTCGGTGCTGGAGGCTTCGCCGCCCGATATCTCCACGGCCGATATCGAGCGCTACTACGCGGAGCACCGGAGCGACTTCCAGCGGCCCGCCCGGGCGCGGCTGCGTCAGATCCTGGTCGAGGATCGCGCCAGCGCGGAGCTGGCGGCGGCCGAACTCGAGGCCGGGGTCGACTTCGGCGAGGTGGCGCGGATCCGTTCCATCGGACCGAGCGCCCCGGACGGAGGTCTCCAGGGGGAACTGTCGCGGGAGGACCTGCCCGGCGCCCTTGCCGACGTCGTGTTCGCGCTCGAGGCGGGTGAGTGGAGCGAACTGCTGGAGGCCGACCACGGTTTTCGGATCTTCCAGGTCGAACGGTTTCTGCCCGACGAGACGCTGTCGCTCCAGGTCGCGGCGCCTTCGATCCGGTCCCGGCTTGTCGCCGAACGAAGCGAAGCGTTGATCCGGCAGGTGATCGAAGAGGCGAGGCGGGAATACAATCTGCGGGTTGCGGTTTCACGATTACCGTTCGAGTACAGCGGGCCCTACCGCGCCTCCGCAACGGAGTGAGGAAGACGACATGAGCCGAGTCAGAGCACGAACGCCGAGCCTCCCGGGTGGCGCCGCGCTGCGATTGGCGGCCATGGCAATGCTGGTCGCGGCGCTCGCTGCGATGCCGGCGACCGGACAGTCGGAGCCGGGCCGGGAGAACCGCGTCGTCCTGCGGGTCAACGACCGGATCGTGACCCTCTACGAGTACCAGAGGGCGCTTGCCGTGCAGATCCGCGACATCCGGAATGCGCCGGGGCTTACCGACCCGCGGCGTCAGGAGCTGCTCGGCGAGGCCGGCCGGATGATCATGAAGGCGCTGTTCGAGGAGCAGTTGATCCTCTCCCGCGCGGACCAGCTCGCCGTGGTCGTCGACGAGAGCGATGTCGAGGAGCAGATCCGGGCGATGTGGGAACGGGCCGGCATCGAGACCGAGGAGCAGTTCCAGGACGCCCTCGCCCAGCAGGGCATGCGCGAGGAGGACTTCCGCGACCAGATGCGCAAGCAGTTGCGGTCCAACATCGTGCGCGGCCGCGAGGTCGCGCCGCGGGTCGACCTCGCGGATGAGGACCTGCGCAGGTTCTACCGCGACAACGAGGAGCGTTTCGCGATCTCCGAGCGGGCCCGGTTCGAGGAGGTGGTGATCCTCGACGGCGTCGTTCCGGCGGACCGGATGGCGCCATTGGCGTCGCTGGCGCGGACCCGGCTCACGGCCGGAACCGAGGCGACGGAGGTAGTGGAGGGCCTCGGTGAAGGAGCGACCGCCGTTGATGTCGGCTGGGTGACGCCTGGCGACCTGGCTGCCGAGCTGGACGCCGTTGCCTGGGATCTGCAACCGGGGGACGTGGCGGACGCCGTCGCCGCGCGAGGCGGCCTCCACGTGCTGAAGATGCTCGAGCGCGAGCCCGCTTCCGTGCAGCCCTTCGAGGACGTGCGGGAAGCGATCGAGCGGGAGGAGCGCGGCCGTCTCTTCGACGAGGAGTACCTGCTCTACATGGAGGAGCTTGCGGACGCCGCCTACATCGTCGAGCGCCTGCCGGAAGAAGCGGCGGGTTACCGGCCGGTCGCGACGCAGTCGCTCGATTCCGACGCTCTCGGGCTGCTCAGTCGTTTCGGGCCCGACGCGAACGTCCAGGACGCGGCGGAACCCGCGGCCGAAGAGACCGGCGACGCACCCGACGCCCGGCCCTGACCGGGCCGCCCACTGGGAGCGCCGGCGCCCTCGCCGGCTGCCGCCGCAGGCGGCTTTCAGAACGCGCCGGCCGCGAGGCCGGCACCGCTTCGACGCGGCTCCGCAGGAGGTCAAGCGCCTCGATTTCATAGTGGAGCAAAGTGGTCTGAAGTAGACAAGAATGGCCTAGCGGTGCTAGGGTTCCGCGTCTGAGCGTCAGTTTGCGGGCAATTCCGCCCACCTGACTCTCGGAGCGTGGGCGATGTTTCGAGGGCATGCAGAGGCCAAGATCGACGCGAAGGGCCGGCTCAAGGTGCCGAGCGTCTTCCTCCGCCCGCTCCAGGAGCGGTACGGCCCGGACATCTTCACCACGTCGCTGCGCGGCGACTGCGCGTGGATCTACCCGCTGCGGCTCTGGGAACAGGCGGAGCAGCGGCTGGCCCGGCTGCCCTCCACCCACCGGATGCGGCGGAAGTACGAGGCCCGGGTCAGCTACTTCGGCCAGCAGAGCCGGCTCGATGCGCAGGGCCGGCTGATCGTTCCGAGCCGGCTGCGGGAGCGCGCGGGAATCGACCGCGAGGTCGTCATCTTCGGCAGGCCCGACCGTCTGGAGGTCTGGGACCTCGGGCGGATGGAGAAGGAGCTCGAGGCCAACCCGTTCACGGACGAGGACCAGGACGAACTCACACGGGATCTCGAGGCGCTCGACGAGAACGGAGACAGGGACGGCTAACCGATGTGGGCGAACGGACTGCTACCCATCGGCCGGTTCTCGTCTCTGAGGCGCTGCGGTTCCTTGCGCCCGAACGGGGCGGCTGGTTCGTCGACTGCACGGTCGGCCTGGGCGGCCACGCGGCCGAAGTGCTGCGGCGCCACCCTGAGGCTTCGGTCCTGGGCATCGACCGGGACACGGATGCCCTGGAACACGCCTCGGACCGGCTGCGCGAGTTCGGCCCGAGGGCGCGCGTCGTCCACGGCAACTTCGAGTCGGTCCGGGAGATCGTGGCGGCGGCGGACATCGGCCAGCCGACGGGAGTCCTCGCCGACCTGGGCGTCTCGTCGCTCCAGCTGGATCGGCCGGAACGCGGCTTCAGTTTCATGCGGTCCGGGCCGCTCGACATGCGGATGGACCAATCGCCCGGATCGGCAACGAGGACAGCGAGGGACGTAGTGAATCTGGAATCCCAAAGCGTTTTGGAGACGGTGCTTCGCGACTACGGCGAGGAGCGGCAGGCTCGCAGGATCGCGCGCGCGATCGTCGAGCGCCGCCGTCGCGAGCCGATCGAAACCACGGATGACCTGCGCGATCTGGTCCACGAGGCGGTCGGCGCCTCCAGAGTGCGGCGTGGCCGCGCCCTGCGGGCCGGCGCCCGGTCGATCGACGCGGCGACGAAGACCTTCCAGGCGCTCCGCATCGCGGTGAACGAGGAGCTGTCAGGCCTCGGAGCGTCTCTCGAACAGGCGATGAAGCTGCTCGAGCGGGACGGGCGGCTGGTGGTCATTTCGTACCACAGCCTGGAGGACCGGATCGTCAAGCACCGTCTGCGCGCGAACGCTCTGGGCGAAGTGGATCCGATCACCGGCCGGCCTCGCGTCGAGACCCGTCTGATCGAGCTGATGACCCGGAAGCCGATCCGGCCCGAGCCGAGCGAGGTGCAGTACAACCCGAGGTCGCGGTCCGCCCGGTTGCGGGCGGCGAGGCGCCTCTAGCGGGGTGGCCGCCAGGGAACCGGTACGGTGAAGACCGGCTACAGCGTCAGCAAGGAGGTCGCGAATCCCTTCCTGGTGCGCCAGCGGGATCCCGGTCGCCTGCGCGGCTTGTGGCCGGTGTTCGCGATCCTGCTGCCGTTCGCGGCGGCCGTGTTCGCGTACACCTGGGTGCATGAACAGGGACTCGAAGCCGGCTACCGCATCGAGGAACTCGAGCGGCGCCTGGAGGAACTGCGGCAGCAGGAGCTTCGGCTCGAACTGGAGGCCACGCGGCTCAGCCGGCCGGAGCGGCTCTCTGCCCTGGCTCTGGAAGAGCTCGGGATGGCGCCGCCGACACTGGACCAGATGGTCTTCCTGAGTTCCGAGAGCGTGTCCCTCCTGCAGGCCCGTGCGGTCGCGGAGGCGGCGCAGTGAGCACGCTGGGACCCCGGGCGCGGAGCGCCCGCCGCCGCTACGTCGGAAGGTTGGCGGTGCTGGTCGCGTTCTGTGGTCTGTGGATGGGCGCAATTGCCGTTCGGCTGTTCGACCTGCAGATCAGCGGGGCTGACGAGTATCGCGAACGGGCCGCCCGCCAGCAGCGAAGCGAAGTCGTCCTGAATCCCAAGCGGGGCACGATCTACGACGCCCGCCGCAGGCCCCTCGCCGTTTCGGTGGGGACGCGCACGCTCTACGCCGAAACCGCGAAGGTGGGCGAGCCGGCGGTCGTTGCCGCGGAGATCGCTCCCCTGGTCGGTCGGTCCAGGGAACGGATCGAGGCGTTGCTCAACAAGCCGGGCCATGTGCCCCTGGCGCGCAAGCTCGATCGCGAGGTAGCCGACCGGATCGACCTGTCCGCGTTCCCCGGCCTCTACTTCCTGGACGAGAGCAAGCGCAAGTACCCGATGGGCCCCCTGATGGCTCACGTGCTTGGCTTCGTCGGCACGGACCGCAGCCTCGCCGGCCTGGAATACCGCTACGACCGGGAAGTCGCGGGCGAATCGGTCAGGAGGCACGTCCTTCGCGACGGCCAGCAGCGACTGGTCGTGGTTGCCGGTTCCCTGGGCGAACCGAAACCGGGGGCGGACCTCCATCTGACGATCGACGCGACGATCCAGCACCTCGCCGAGCGCGCCCTGCGCGAGACGATCGAGTCGTCGGGCGCCAGTGCCGGCAGCGTCGTCATCCTGGCCCCCGAGGACTCGGCGGTGCTGGCGATGGCCTCCTACCCGACCTTCGATCCGAACCGCTTCGGCGACTTCGGCCCGAACGAGCGGCGGAACCGCGCGTTGCAGGACTCGTACGAACCGGGCTCGACGTTCAAGATGATCACGGCTGCCGGCGCGTTCGAACGAGGCGTGGTGCATCCCGACCAGATCATGGACTGCGGCAACGGCCGGATCCGCGTCGGCAAGGCCCTGATCAAGGACCACAAGCCGTTTCCCGAGCTCACTTTCCGCACCGCGATCGCCAAGTCGAGCAATGTCTGCGCGATCAAGGCGGGTGGCCTGGCCGGGTCGGAGGCGATGCAGGAGCTGGTCACGGCATTCGGCTTCGGCGAGGTCACCGGCATCGATCTCGACGGCGAACACCCGGGCATCGTTCCGCTGCGGGTCTGGGACCAGGAGACGACGGCGTATGCCTCGATGGGCCACGGTGTCGCGGTGACGCCCCTCCAGCTTGCGAATGCCTACGCCGCGGTCGCCAACGGCGGAGTCTGGAACCGGCCCTACCTGGTGCGTGCGCTGGAACGGGAAGGGGAGGTCGTCGACATGCGACCCAGCAACCGTGGCCATCGCGTGCTCTCCAGGGCGACGGCGTACCGGGTGATCCGCCTGCTCGAGGAGGTCGTCGTCAGCGGCACGGGCGGCAAGGCGGCGATCGCCGGCTACCGGGTGGCCGGCAAGACGGGCACGGCCGAGAAGTCGGACGCTTCCGGCTACTCGGAGACCGGCCGCGTCGCCGGTTTCGTCGGCATCGCTCCAGCGCGGGCGCCGCGCCTGGTCTGCCTGGTGATGATCGATGAGCCGACCGTCTCGACCTCCGGCGGCGAAGTGGCGGCGCCGGCCTTTCAGCGCATCATCAGCGAAGCTCTGTTCTATCTCGGCGCGACGCCGTCGCGCCAGCCGATGGGCTGGAGCCAGCCCGTCTGGTTGCAGCCGGCGCCCGCGCCGCTCGAAGGACCGCCGCAGGTCCGGGTCGCGGCCTCGGGCGGCCAGTCCGCGGGCCCCGATCAGGATGACGCGCCGACGGAGGGTGAGTTGTGGACGGCGGCGGGATCGAGCTGATGAGACTCGGCGACGCGGTCGCCGACCTGCCTCTGCGCTCGGAGCTGAGCCTTCCCGCGGCCGACACGGAAGTCACGGGGATTCAGCACGACTCCCGGCGCATCGGAAGCGGCGACCTCTTCGTCGCCTGGCGGGGTGAAGTCCACGATGGCCGGGCTTTCGCGACCGATGCCATAGCCCGCGGCGCCTCCGCTGTCCTCTCCTTCGGACCGCCGCCCGCCGCGCCTTCCGTTCCCTGGCTGGAGGTCGACGATCCACGGGGCCAGATGGGCCCCGTCGCCGCCAGGTTGTACGACCACCCCGAGCGGGAGCTCCTGACCGTCGGGGTCACCGGCACCAACGGCAAGACGACAACCGCCCAGTTGATCGGTTCCTGCCTGACCCGGGCCGGTCGATCGGCCGCGGTGATCGGGACCCTGGGCCGGAAGGTGCAGGCGCCGGGCGCTGGGCACTCCGACGCGAGCCCGTTGAGTTCCGCGGCTTCCGACCGGACGACGCCGGAGAGCAGCGACCTGTTTCGGATGCTCAGACGGGCGGTGAATCTGGGAGCGCGGTCCGCGGCCGTCGAGGTTTCGTCGCATGCGCTCGATCAGGGGCGGCTGAACGGGATGAGCTTCGACGTCGCCGTGTTCACGAATCTCAGCCGCGACCATCTCGACTATCACGCCTCGATGGAGACCTACTACGGGGCCAAGCGCCGGCTCTTCTCCCTGCTTCGCTCGGGCGGTCCCGCGGTGATCAACGTGGACGACGAGTATGGCCGCCGGCTCGCCGCGGAGGTCGGAAGGTCGGCCCGGGTGTGGCGCTGCAGCAGCGCCGGCCGGAACGATGCCGAGGTGCGCGTCGTCGGGTCGGAACTCGACCTCGCGGGCATTCGGGCCGAGGTCGAGGCGCCCGGGTTCCGTCTCTCGCTCGTCAGCCGGCTGCTCGGCCGGTTCAACCTCGAGAACCTGACGGCGGCGGTCGCCGCCGCCTGCGCTCTGGGAGTGCCGCCGGACGCGATCCGCGCCGCGGTGGCCGCGGAGAAGCCCCCGGACGGCCGGCTGGAGCCGGTGGACCGCGGCCAGGAGTTTCCGGTGCTGATCGACTACGCCCACACCGACGGCGGCCTGCGCGCCGCGATCGAGGCGATCCGCGAACTGAGCGACCGGCGCATCCTCGTCGTGTTCGGCTGTGGCGGCGACCGGGATCGCGGCAAGCGGGAGTTGATGGGACGCGCCGTGGGCGAGCTCGCGGATCTTGCCATCGTCACCGACGACAATCCCCGGAGCGAGGACCCGGCGCTGATTCACCGGGCGATCGTGGCGGGCCTCGGCGCGGCCGGAGGTTGCGGCCACGAGGTGGTTCCGGACCGCCGGTCGGCCATTCGTCGAGCCATCACGCTGGCCGCCGCCGAACCCGGCTGGACGGTGCTCATCGCGGGCAAGGGCCATGAGGCGACGCAGACCATCGGGAAACGCAAGCTGCCATTCCGCGACCGGGACGAGGCCGGGGAGGCACTGGTTGCACTGAGCGCCTCCGGGTTGCCCGGAGGGCGGAAAGCGCCTTCGAGGTGAGGCGGCCCCTCGCTGACGCGGCCAAAGTCATGAACGGCACACTGATCGGAGAGGTCGACGCGGGCGCCCGTTATCGCGGCGCCGCGATCGATTCGCGGCGGGTCGAGGGCGGCGAGCTCTTCTTCGCGCTGCCCGGAGAGCGGACAGACGGTCACCGCTTCGTGGTGGCGGCCCTGGCCGCGGGCGCGGCGGCGGCGGTGGTCAGAACGCCTGCGGCGGACGCCGGCTGTCCCCAGATCCGGGTCGAGGACGTGACGGAGGCGTTGCACGAGCTGACCCGCGATCACCGGCGGCTCCTCGATATCCGGGTGGCCGCCGTGACCGGCTCCGCGGGAAAGACGACGACGAAGGATCTGCTGGCCCTTCTGCTCGGCGAGCGCTGGCGGGTGCACAAGAGTGCGGGCAACCTGAACAACCTGCTCGGTTTCCCGCTCACGCTGCTGGCCACGGGCACGGATTGCGAATGGCTGGTCGCCGAGATGGGGATGTCGGTACCGGGCGAACTGGCGGCGGTGAGCCGCCTGGGACGGCCGGACGTGGCCATCTTCACGAACGTCCGGCCGGCGCATCTCGCCGGCTTCGAGGAACCGGACGGCGCCCCGGCGGACGTCGAGGCGATCGCCCGGGCCAAGGCGGAGCTCCTGGAGGGGCTTGCCGCCGACGGCCTGATCGTCGCCAACGCCGGCGACCCGCGAGTGGTCGGTCTGGTCGAGCGATACCTGGCTGCGCGGCGCCGGGAGGCGGCCCCGGCGACGGCGAAGAGCGTGGAGAGCGTGGTCTGGTACGAAGTGGAACCGGCGCGGAACAAGGTTCCGCGGGCCGAGGTCACGGCTCATGGGGTCGAGCCCCTGGCCGGAGAGCCGGGCACGCGATTCACGCTGGAGTACCGGGGCGCCTCGGCGAACGTCGAGCTGCCGCTGCACGGCAGGGTGAACGTCGAGAACTTCCTGGCCGCGGCGGCCTGCGCCCTGCGGCTGGGCGTGCCGATCGAGACGGTCGCGTCGGCGGCGCGCCGTCCCCGTCCCGGCGCCGGCCGTGGCGAGGTCGTCTCGCTGCCGTCGGGCGCCACCCTGGTGGACGACTCGTACAACTCGAACCCCGAGGCGGCGCGCCTGGCGCTCGAGGCGGCGCGCCTGCTCGACGGCCGCCGCCATGTCGCGATCCTGGGCGACATGCTGGAGTTGGGCAGCGCCGAGCGCCGCTACCACCGGCAGTTGGGCCGCGACGCGGCGGAACTCGGTTTCGGCCTGGTCGTCGGCGTCGGCGAGCTGGCGTCGGAGACGGTCGCGGCCGTCGGGGAGGCTGGCGTCGAGACTGCCTGGTTCGAGGACACGCAGGCCGCGAGCGCCGGGGCCCCCCCTCTGATCCGGGAGGGCGACGTCGTCCTGGTCAAGGGCTCGCGAGGCGCGGCGCTGGAGCACCTGGTGGAGGCGCTGCTTCAGGAGAGGCCGAACTGATGCTCCTGGACCTGCTGCTGCCGCTCGGCGAGCGGATCGCACCCTTCAACGTCATCCAGTACATCACCTTCCGTTGCGCCTGCGCGGCTCTGACCGGCGTCGTGCTCAGCCTGGTCCTGGGCCCCAGCTTCATTCGGGCGGCCCGGCGGCTCTCGATTGGCCAGACGATCCGCGAGGAGGGGCCGGAGCGGCACCGGAGCAAGGCCGGTACGCCGACGATGGGCGGGTTGCTGATCCTGACCGCCGTCATCGTGCCGACTCTGTTGTGGTCGGACCTCTCGAACGTCTACGTCTGGCTCGCCATCGGCACGACGATCGGGCTGGGCGCCGTCGGCTTCGTCGACGACCTGCTCAAGGTGAGGCGACGCGACAACGGGGGCCTGAGCATGAGGGCGAAGTTCGCCCTGCAGCTCGTCGTCGGCGCGGCACTAGGCGCCGCCCTCGTCAACCTCACGGACCTCGACGCGAACCTGAGCTTCCCGTTCTTCAAGACCCTCGTGCTCGAACTCGGGGTCTTCTACATCCCGTTCGTCGCCATCCTGATCGCGGGATCCTCGAACGCGGTCAACCTGACGGACGGGCTCGACGGGTTGGCCATCGGCGCCACCCTGGTCGCGGCCGCCACCTACGCGGTCTTCGCATACATCGCCGGCAACTCGATCGCCGCCCGCTACCTGCAGGTGTCCTACGTGCCGGGGGCCGGTGAGGTCGCGATCATCTGTTCCGCCCTGGTCGGCGCCAGTCTGGGCTTCCTCTGGTTCAACGCCCATCCCGCCCAGGTGTTCATGGGCGACGTCGGGTCGCTGGCGATCGGCGGCACGATCGGCGCGGTGGCCGTGCTCTCCAAGCAGGAGCTGCTGCTGGTCCTGGTCGGCGGTTTGTTCGTGCTGGAGGCGCTGTCGGTGATCGTCCAGGTGGCGTCCTTCAAGATGACCGGCAAGCGGGTGCTGCGGATGGCGCCGCTGCACCACCACTTCGAGCTCCGCGGCTGGAGCGAGAACCAGGTCATCGTCCGTTTCTGGATCCTCGCCGTCCTGTTCGCGTTCCTGGGTCTCTCGACCCTGAAGTTGAGGTAGCGCGTGACCCTTGAAGTGAGCCGTAGCGGCATGTCCATGGCGGCGCCGGTTTCCGCCTGGGGAAGTGCGCTGGTCTACGGTCTGGGCCTGTCGGGGGTAGCGGCGTCGCGGGCGCTCTCCGACCGAAACGTCCGCGTGGTGGCGGTCGATGGCCGCCCGGCCGAGGACCTGCCTCCTGAAGCCGGTGAGCTGTTGCGAACGGAGCGGGTCGACGAGCTTCTGGCCGAGGAAGGGGCGGAGTTGCCGGCCGGCCTCGACGCGATCGTGCTGAGTCCGGGTGTGCCGCCGGACCGTCCGCTGCTGCGGGCCGCCCGCTCGGCCCGCGTTCCGATCCTGGCCGAAGTCGAACTCGCCTGGCGCCTCCTGGAGGCCGAGGCTTCGCCGACCGTGGTCGGCGTGACGGGCAGCAACGGCAAGAGCACGACGACCGCGCTCACCGGGGCGCTGCTCGAAGCGGCCGGTTATCCGGTGGAGGTCTGCGGCAACATCGGCACGCCGCTATGCGCTCGGGTGGACGGTCCGCCGGGCCGAGTCTTCGTCGTGGAGCTCTCCAGCTTCCAGCTCGAGGCGATCGACCGGTTCCGCCCACGCGCGGCGGCCCTGCTCAACATCAGCCCCGACCATCTCGACCGCTACGCGAACGTCTCCGAGTACGCCGCCGCGAAGGCGCGCATCTTCGGCAGGCAGGCTGCCGGCGACGTCGCGGTCGTGAACGCCGACGACGGTGAGGCCCGCCGCTGGAGCGGCGGTCGCGACGGCGCGCCGGCCGCCGTGAGGCGCCGGTTCTTCTCCCGGCTGCGACAGGTCGAGGACGGCTGCTACCTGGATCGGGACCGTGTGATCGAGGTGGGGCCGGAGTTCCGGCGAGAGCTGTTCCGGCTTGACGACCTGGCGCTCGACGGGTTGCACAATGTGGAGAACGCGATGGCGGCCGCCCTCCTCGCGGCGGCGGTCGGCGCCGACCCGAGCCACTTCGCACCGGCCCTGCGCGCCTTCGAGGGCCTGCCGCATCGGATGCGCCTCGTCGGCACGGTCGGCGGCGTTCGCTACTACAACGACTCCAAGGCGACGAACCCGGCGGCGACGATGAAGGCTCTGGCCGGGTTCGGCGAGGGCAGCGTTCACCTGATCCTCGGCGGCCGGCCGAAGGACGAGGGCGCGGCCTTCGCCGAACTGGCGTCGGTGGCCGGCGCCAGGGCAGCGACCGTGTACCTGATCGGCGAGGCGGCCCCGGTCATCGCCTCGGTGCTCGGTGGCGCTGCCGAGTGCCGCCCGTGCGGGACGCTCGAACGGGCGGTCGAAGCGGCGTCGGCGGCCGCGAGCGAGGGCCAGGCGGTCCTGCTGTCGCCGGCCTGCGCCAGCTTCGACCAGTTCGAGGACTTCGCGGATCGCGGACGTCGCTTCGAGGAACAGGTGCGGGCGCTTGCCGCGGCCGGCGGGGAAGGCGGCCATGGCTAGGAAGCTCGCGATCGACAAGGTCCTGTTCACGGTCGTCGTCCTGCTCGTGGTGGGCGGCCTGGTGATGGTCTACTCGGCCAACCCGCCCGATCCCGACGGCGGCTTCAAGCGCCAGTTCGTCACCCAGTTGCTGGCGGCCGTCGTCGGCCTGGTGGCGATGCTGGTCATCATGAGCATCGACTACCGGCGCTGGGCAAAGCCGTGGCTGGCCTACGCCGGGCTCGGCGCGTCGCTCGTTCTGCTGGTCCTCGTGCTGGCGGCGGCCCCGATCAACGGCAGCAGCCGCTGGCTGTCCGTGGGACCGCTGACCTTCCAGCCTTCGGAGCTGGCCAAGATCGCGGTCGTCGTCTTCCTCGCCTACCAGATCCACCGCTGTCCGGAAGGGGTCAGCCAGCCGCGCGTGCTCGTGCCGTGCGGCCTCGCGGTGGGGCTGGTCACCCTGCTTGTCCTTCAGGCGCCGGACTTCGGCAGTGCCGCGCTCATCCTGGGGATCGCCGGGGTCGTGCTCTTCCTTGCCGGCCTCTCCTGGCGCTGGATCGTTCCCGCGATGGTGGTTCTGCCGGGGCTGTTCGCTGTCTTCATCTGGTTGGAGCCCTACCGCAGGGAACGTCTCCTCGGCTTTCTCTCGCCCGAGGACGATCCCTCGGGGAACGGCTTCCAGGTGCTGCAGTCCCTGATCGCGATCGGATCGGGTGGCCTGACCGGCCAGGGTCTGGGCGAGAGCGCCCAGAAGCTCTACTTCCTGCCGCTCGCGAGTTCCGACTTCATCTTCTCGATCGTCAGCGAGGAACTCGGGCTGCTCGGCGCCGCCGCGGTGCTGGCCGCCTTTTCGGTGCTTGCCTGGCGCGGCTATGTCGCCGGACACCGAGCTCCGGATGCCTTCGGTCGCTTCCTTGCCTGGGGGCTGACGTCGGCGGTCCTGATCCAGGTCCTGGTGAACGTCAGCGTCACGGTCGGGTTGGTGCCCGTGACCGGCACGCCGCTGCCGTTCCTGTCGCACGGGGGGTCGTCCCTCGTCATGACCCTCATCGCCTGCGGTCTGCTGTTGAGCGTCTCGGAGCATGGATGAGCACCGGCACTCACCGCGGCACGGTCGTCTTCTCGGGCGGCGGCACGGGCGGCCACGTCTTCCCCGGCCTGGCGGTGGCCGACGAGCTCCGGACGCTCGGCTGGAACGCCGCCTGGATCGGCCGCCGCGGCAGCCTCGAGGAACGGCTGGTGGCGTCGGCCGGAGTCGACTTCAGGGCGCTTCCCGCCCGGCCGTTCGTCGACCGCGGCGGTGCGCAGCGTGCGGTTGCCCTGGCGGTCCTCCTGCTCTCGACCCTCCGCGCCGCCGCGTTGCTGCGCCGGTTCCGCGCGGCGCTCGTGTTCGCGACGGGCGGCTATGTCTGCGCGCCGGCGGCTCTGGCCGCCCGGCTCCATGGCTGCGGGCTCTACCTGCTCGAACCGAACGCGGAGAGCGGCGCCGCCAACCGGAGACTGTCGCGTTTCGCGACCGAGGCGGGCGTCGCGTTCGAATCCGCGGCCGGGAGCCTCTCGTGCGAGGCGCGGCTGGTCGGCGTACCGGTGCGGCGGGCCTTCCAGGAGATCGAGGAGCTGGTCCTTCCGGGCGATCGCGTTCGGGTCCTGGTGCTTGGCGGCAGTCAGGGTTCCAGTGCGCTCAACCGACTTCTGCCGGGTCTGTTCGCCCGGGCCGCCGGGCCGGGTCGGGTCGAGATCACCCACCAGTCCGGCCCTGCCTGGGTCGAAGAGACCCGCGACCGCTACCGGGAAGTGGCGACGCCGGCGTTTTCCCCGACGGTGACCGGCTTCATCCGGGACACCGCCGGCGCGATGCAGGCGCACGACCTGATCGTGTCGCGCGCCGGAGCGGTGACCGTGGCCGAGATCGCCGCCGCCGGCCGGCCGGCGGTCTACGTCCCGCTGCCGATGGCCGCCGGGCACCAGCGCGGGAACGCCCGCGCGATGGTCGAGGCGGGAGCCGCGATCCTGGTCGACCAGGACGACCTGCAGGGCGAAGCGGCGGCGGACCGCTGCGCGCGTCTCATCGCGGATCGCGGGCGTCTGATGGCGATGGCGGGGGCGGCTCGAGGCTTGAGCCGGAACGACGCGGCGAGCGACATCGCTGCGCGGGTGTGCGAGATCGCGGAGCGCGGGACCTCCGGGCGTCGGGAGAGGGCCGGCTGATGCTGCTGTTCCTGCGCGCCGCGGGGCTCGAGCGGGTCCATTTCGTGGGCATCGGCGGCGCCGGCATGAGCGGGATCGCCGAGATCCTGCTGAACTACGAACTGAAGGTCAGCGGCTCCGACCTGGAGGGGAGCGAAACGACCGAGCGGCTCGCGGCGCTCGGCGCTCGAGTCGCCATCGGTCACAGCGCGGACAACGTCGATCGGGCCGACCTGGTGGTCATCTCGTCCGCGGTTCCGCCCGGAAACGAGGAGGTGCTGGCGGCCCGGCGGCGGGGAGTGCCTGTCGTGCGCCGCGCCCAGATGCTCGCCGAACTGATGCGGCTCAAGTACGGCGTCGCCGTGGCCGGTACCCACGGCAAGACGACGACGACCTCGCTCATCGGCAGCGTGCTGACGGATGCCGGCCTCGACCCCACGGTGATCGTCGGCGGACGCCTTCGGGTTTCGGGCACCGGCGCCCGCTACGGGAGCAGCGACTACCTGGTCGCCGAGGCGGACGAGTTCGACCGGAGTTTCCTCGATCTGGCGCCGGTGGTCGCGGTGATCACGAACATCGACGTCGATCATCTCGACACCTACGACGATCTGGCCGACATCCAGGATGCCTTCGCGCGGTTCGCCGGCCGCGTCCCCTTCTTCGGCCAGGTGATCGCCTGCGCGGACGACCCGAACGTCCAGGACCTGCTGCCGCGCCTCGCCGATCGGCGGATCGTCACCTACGGCTTCGATCCGGGGGTCGACCTCCGCGCGGTCGATGCTTCGCCGACCGGTGCGGGTGTCCGCTTCGAGGTCGCCGACGCCCGTCTTGGCCCCCTCGGTGTCCTGGAACTGCCGTTGCCGGGTCGTCACAACGTCCTGAACGCCCTCGCGGCGGTGGCGGCGGCGCGGGCCGTCGGGCTCGACTTCAAGGCGGCGGCCAGGGCCCTTTCCGGTTTCCGGGGCATCCACCGGCGGTTCGAGCGGGTAGGGCAGTGGCGCGGTGCGACGGTGATCGACGACTACGCGCATCATCCGACCGAAGTCGAGGCGACGCTGAAGGCGGCCCGCGAGGTGATCGGTCCCGGCGGCGGGAACGGCGCCCGGACGGGCCGGATCCACGCCGTATTCCAGCCTCACCTGTTCAGTCGCACGAGGGACCTGGCGGAGGATTTCGGCCGCTCCCTGCTGCTCGCCGACAACGTGCTGGTCGCCGACATCTATCCGTCCCGCGAGCGACCCATCCCGGGAGTCGACGCGGGTCTGGTGGTGGCCGCTGCCGCTCGCGCCGGTCATCCGAGCGTCAGCGGCTGCGGACCGTGGCAGGCGGCGCCCGACCGGCTTCGTTCCCAGGTCGGCGAAGGCGACCTGGTCTTCACGCTGGGAGCGGGCGACATCTACCGGCTGGCTCATCGACTCGCCGCCGGCAGGGGGGACGTTTCGTGAGGCGGCGGGCGGCTCGCAGGCTGTCGGGCGCTCGCCGTCCCGTGCGCCGCAGACGGCCGCGGCCCGTCGTCTGGCTGGCGCTGGGCGTGGGAAAGGTCCTCCTCGGGATCGCGCCCGTTGTCGGGATCGGCGTGTGGCTGGCGACGGCCCCGGTGTTCGACCTGGAACTCGAGATCCAGATCGAGGAGGCCGAGCGGATCTCCGAAGAGTGGGTGCGGAGCCGGCTTGCTCCGCTGGAGGGACGGAACCTGCCGTTGCTCTCCCTGGACCTCGCTGCTCGACGGCTCGACGACGCGTGGATCCGTGAGACGGAACTGGTCAAGCGCCTTCCGAACGAACTCACCGTGCGGGTGGTGGAACATCGACCGGCGGCCCGGTTCACGGCCGGCGGCCGGGCGTGGGTGATCGACCGCGATGGTCGGGCGATCGTGCCGTGTGAGCGGGCCCCCGACGTCTGCGGAGGCGATCTGGTAAGCGTCTCGATCGAAAGTGCCTTGGCGGGAGAGCGCCTGGGTACCGGTCCGGCGCGGAACCCAGGCGCTGGCGCCGGTTCGTCGAGAGGGGCGGGCCGGTCCAGGGACGTGCCGGGCGAGGTTCTCGCTCGGACGCTGAAACGGGCGCTCGACGTGGCGACCGAAGTCAGGGCGTTCGAGTGGGGACGTCAGGTCCGGGCGGTGGAGGTCATCAGTTTCGGGATCGTTGAGGACGACTACCTGCTCGCCTGCAGCGGCCGTCCGGCCACCGTGCTCGTTCGCGGCAGCGACCTGACGGCCAAGGCTTCGGTGTTCGAGCTGCTGCACGGCGCGATCACGGAACACAACGATCCGGAAGTCGTGGACCTGCGGTTCAGGGATCGGATCGTTCTGTCGATGGAAGCGCCGGGCGCGGGGATCGCTACGGACGCGGAGGACGCTCCGGCCACCGGGGACGGAGTTCAAGCCCCTTCATAGCGAAAGAGGACAAAGAGGATGCCGAAGACGGATACGCATGTGGTCGCCATCGACGTGGGCTCGGCGAAGGTCGCCGTGTTGATCGCCGAGCGCACCGAGGTCGACGGAGAGCCGGCCCTCGAGATCGTCGGCGTCGGGCGGGCGCCCAACCGCGGGACGCTGAGGGGCCATATCGTGCATCTTGACGCGACGGTGAGCGCGCTCAAGCGTGCCACCGAGGAGGCGGAGACCATGGCGGGCGTCGAGATCTCTCGCGCCTTCGTCGGCATCGGCGGTTCCGACCTGCGGTCGGCGAACAGCCACGGGACCGCCCACATCGACTGCGGCGACCGGGGGATCGCCCGTGCGGACATCGACCTGGTTCTGAACGCCGCTCGGGACGTGCCGCTTCCACCCGACCGGGAGATTCTGCACGCGATTCCGCAGGAGTTCGCGGTCGACGACCACGGCGGCATCGCGGATCCGCACGGGATGCTGGGCAGCCGGCTGGAGGCCAAGGTACACCTGGTCATGGGCCACGCGCCGCGAACCAGGACGCTCGTCCGTTGCCTGAACCGCGCCGGCGTGGAGGCCCGGGAGATCGTTTTCGAACCGCTCGCCACCGCGGAAGCGGTCCTTCTTCCCGACGAGCGCCAACTGGGCGTCCTGCTGCTGGACATCGGGTCAGGAACCTGCGGCTTCGCCTTCTTCCAGCACGCCCAAGTGCAGCACAGCGGGGTCCTTCCGTTCGGCGCCAGTCACTTCACGGCCGACCTGGCTTCCGTCCTCCGGACGTCGTTCGCCGGCGCCGAGACGCTCAAGCTGCGGGACGGCTGCTGCCTGGTCGGCCTGGTCGACGGCGACGACGGCCTGATCGTGCCGAACGTCGCGGGCGGCAGCAGCAAGACGATCGCGCGCGGGGACCTCGCCGAGATCCTGCAGGCGCGCGCCGAGGAGATGTTCCACATGATTCAGGCCGAACTGGAGAAAGCCGGCTGCGCCGACCGGGTTCGCGGAGGACTCGTCCTGAGCGGGGGCGGTTCGAAGCTGCTCGGCCTGCCCGAACTGGCCCAGCAGGTCTTCTCCTGCGACGTTCGTTACGGAGTGCCGCTCGGTCTCGTCAGCGAGATCGAAGGTCTGACCGACCCGACCTGGGCTACGGCCGCGGGCCTTCTTCGCTATGCGGTGGCCTCCGAGGAGGCTCGCCTGCCCATCGCGCGCCGCCGCGCTCTGGGCGGCGTGCGCTCGGTGATGGGCCATTTGCGCCAGATGTTCAGTGGTCTTGTCTGATTTGAGTTTGATGAACCAAGGGTTCGAAATGGAGGGAACCATGATTCTGATGGAAGAGCAGCAGCCGACCGAGGTCAAGCCGACGAACGACGACGAGGCTTCGTCCGAGGAGAATTTCGGGCCGGCCAGGATCGTCGTGGTCGGGGTAGGCGGCGGCGGCGGAAACGCCGTCAACCGGATGATCGCCGCCGATCTGAGCGGCATCGAGTTCGTCGCCGCCAACACCGATCTGCAGGCTCTGCGGCGTTGCGAAGCGCCGACGAAACTGCAACTCGGGCGCAAGATCACCCGCGGCCTGGGCGCCGGCGCCGACCCGGAGGTTGGCCGCAACTCGGCGCTTGAGGACACGGACAAGATTCTGGACGTGCTGAACGGGGCGGACATGGTCTTCCTGGCGGCCGGCCTTGGTGGGGGTACGGGCACCGGCGCGGCGCCCATCATCGGCTCCCTTTCGGCCGAAGTCGGCGCCTTGACGATCGCCGTGGTCACGAAGCCCTTCGCCTTCGAGGGCCGGCGGCGAATGCTGTTGGCGGAACGCGGGCTCAAGGAACTGCACAAGGCGGTCGACACCGTCATCGCGATTCCGAACGAGCGGTTGCTGAGCTTCGTGGATCGCGGCACCTCGGTCGCCGACGCCTTCGTCACCGCGGACGACGTCCTGCGGCAGTCGGTTCAGGGCATCAGCGACCTGATCACGATGCCGGGCGAGGTGAACGCGGACTTCGCCGACGTGCGGGCGATCATGTGCGGCCAGGGCATCGCCGTGATGGGCACGGGCGTGGCGTCGGGCGAGAGCCGGGCTCTCGAAGCGGCTCAGAGGGCTGTGTCGTCGCCCCTGCTCGAGGATGACTCGATCCAGGGCGCCAAGGGTTGCCTGATCAACATCACCGGCGGCGATTCGCTGACCCTCCACGAGGTGGCGGAAGCGGCCAGCACGATTTCCGACGCGGTCGATCCGGACGCGACGATCATCTCGGGTCTCGTGGTCGACGCAACGATGGACGAAGAGGTGAAGGTGACGGTGATCGCCACCGGATTCTCCGAGGACCCCCAGCCAGGCGAGGGCGCCGAGGTCATGGCCGCCGAGGCCGGAGCGGCCGCGCCGGCCGATCCGAAGTTGGCCGAGGCCGTTCCCGCGGGCGGGGAGGCCGGCAAGGAGGAAGGCGGCAAGGCCGAGTTCCGGGATCGGGTCCTGGCCGAGCACCACAAGATCGATCCGGGCGGCTACGGACCGAACTGGAGGAATGTCGACGACTACGACATCCCGACGGTTCTGCGCAAGCAGATGGACTGAAAGCCCGCGCGGCAGGGACTGGGTGCGCCGGCGCCCTCGCCGGCATCCGGCGGCAAGCGCCGGCCATTCTGCCGGGCGGGCAGCCTCTACATCCGCTCGGGCAGCGGCACGCCCAGAATCTCGGCGAGCGCTTCGAGCGACCGCTCGAAGACCTGGGCTACCGCCAGGCGCGCGTCCCGGAGGTCGGCGTCCTGTTCGTGCAGGATGGGATGACGGTGGTAGATCGCGTGGAACTTCTGCGCCAGGTCGACGGCGTGCCGGGCGATGAGGGAGAGCTCGAGCGTCGCCGCCGCCCGCTCGACGACTTCCTGGCACTGCGATGCGAACAGCACGAGATCCCAGAGGTCGTCGGACCAGACGCCGGCGGGCAACGAGGCGACGCGGCGCCCGGGGACCTCCTGCGCCAGCCCTTCTTCGCGCAGGCGTCGGCGGATGTTCCTGGCGCGCACGATGGAGTACTGGAGATAGGGGCCTGACTCGCCCTCGAACGAGGTGGCGTCGTCGATGTCGAAGGCGATCACCCGGGTGGTCGTGGCGCGGGCCATGAAGAAGCGCAGCGCCGCGACGGCGATCTGGCGCGCCAGGAGGTCGACCTCTTCGCCGGCTTCCCCGTTACCGTCGGCGGCGCGCCGC
>JAJDZH010000338.1 GCA_022824725.1 Thermoanaerobaculia bacterium
AAAGTCGAAAGGCTGGGGCGGGCCGAGCCGTTACGCCTCGGCCTCCGGCGGGCTCTCCAGCACCGCCGAGGACTTTCTTCGTTTCGAGCAGATGCTGGCCGGCGGCGGCGAGCTGTTCGGAAACCGCCTGTTGAGCCCGGAGTCCGTCGCCCGGATGGCCAGTGATCAGGTCGACGGGCTCTACGGCCAGGGAGGCAAGCAGGCGGGCTCGGGGTTCGGCTACGCCGTGTCCGTCGTGCTCGACCCGGCTGCCGCGAAGAGCGCCCGGGGCAAGGGCGCCTTCGGTTGGGGTGGAGCGTTCGGCACCGTGTCCTGGACCGACCCGGCGAACGGGATCACTGCGGTGCTGATGGTCCAGCAGGGCAGCAAGGGTCTGGCATCCGGCTTCGAGAGCGCCATTCGGGACGCGATCCTCGACTGAGGAGGCGGCTCGGCCTCGCGCACGGGGCCGGCGCGCACCCCGGACGCAGCCGTTCATGACCGGGATCAGTCGCCCGCGAGACGGGCAGTGTACTTGCGGATGCGCTCTGCATTCGCGCCTACGTCGCTGCGGCCCACTCTCGACTTGGATCGGACGTCAATGCGGCTGCCCGCGCCATCCCCGCGCACGCGAATGACGACGTCGTCCTTGAAGCCGTACCAGAAGGTCGTGTCGGTTGCTTCTATGCGTCCCGCCGCGGCGTCGTCAGCCACCAGCTCCCACCCCATTGCCACGGCTGCGGCCAGCGCCTGGGAGAACGCTTCGGCGGGCGGTGCGTCCAGCATCACCGAGCGGAGATCCGGATAGCCCTCACGCTGCTGCTCGGCAACTGCGGGGTCGTACTCCGGAGGATTCGGGGCGTCGGCCCGGAGGGGGAGAATCGCGACGAAGGCCGGCGGATCGTCGGTGTCGGTCGTGATGTCATGGATCGGCGGGACCGATCGGGCAAGCGCCTGCTGCCCTGCCGGGACCATGTAGCAAACCGCTCCCAATGCGGCAGCCACCAGGCCGGCCGCGACGTTCTGCCAGTGCGGGCGCCGGAACGTGGCCCAAACCGTCGCGATCAACGCGATGCCCGCCGCGCCTGCCGAGATGAGAGCGCCCCACCGGAGAACGGTGAAGGACATCCCGAGCCCGAGCAGGCCCGCGCGGTAGCCCAGGGCGGCGGCGAGCAGGAGCAGAGCGCCGACGGCGACGGCGCCGGTGCCGGCACAGACAACGGGCGACCAGGTGCGAGACGTGGTGCCGGTCGTGCTGGTCATTCTGGCTCCTCCCCGGAGATCGTGATGAACCTGGAGATTCTATTGCCGCTGAGGAAGGCGCGCCCCAGGGAACCGCTTTCCATGGGACTTTTCAGCGCCTCCGGATCCGTGTATACAAAGGTCTTGGCAAGCGACAACGAACGCGACGGGAGAGAACCACGATGGACGATGTGACGAGCGAAGCGAAGTGCCCGGTCCTGGCAGGAACCGACAGACATACGGCGATGGGGACCATCGCGAATCAGCGCTGGTGGCCGAACCAGTTGAACCTCAGGGCCCTCCACCAGAACTCGTCCCTCTCCGATCCGATGGGCGAGGACTTCGACTACGCCGAGGAGTTCGCGAAGGTCGACCTGGACGAGCTGAAGCAGGACATCGAGGAGGTGATGACCACCTCCCGGGACTGGTGGCCGGCGGACTACGGCCACTACGGACCGCTCTTCATCCGGATGGCGTGGCATTCGGCGGGCACGTACCGGATCGGCGACGGCCGCGGCGGCGGCGCCTCCGGCACGCTCCGCTTCGCGCCGCTCAACAGTTGGCCCGACAACGTGAGCCTGGACAAGGCGCGGCGGCTGCTCTGGCCGGTCAAGCAGAAGTACGGCCGGAAGCTCTCCTGGGCCGACCTGATGATCTTCACCGGCAACTGCGCCCTGGAGTCGATGGGCTTCGAGACCCTCGGCTTCGCGGGCGGACGCGAGGATGTCTGGGCGCCCGAGGAGGACATCTACTGGGGGTCCGAGGACACCTGGCTCGGTGACGAGCGCTACACGGGCGACCGCGAGCTGGAGAATCCGCTCGGGGCCGTCCAGATGGGCCTCATCTACGTGAATCCGGAGGGGCCGAACGGCACGCCGGATCCGGTCGCCGCGGCGCGCGACATCCGCGAGACGTTCCGCCGCATGGCGATGAACGACGAGGAGACGGTGGCGCTCATCGCGGGCGGGCACACGTTCGGAAAGGCGCACGGCGCCGCCGACGCGGGCGAGCACGTCGGCGTGGAGCCCGAGGGCGCCGGCCTCGAGGAGCAGGGCCTGGGCTGGAGCAACACGTTCGGCAGCGGCAAGGGCGGCGACACGATCACCAGCGGCCTGGAAGGCGCCTGGACCACCTCCCCGGCGAAGTGGGACAACAACTTCTTCGAGAACCTGTTCGGCTACGACTGGGAACTGACGAAGGGAGCGGGCGGCGCGAACCAGTGGACGCCGAAGGACGAGGCGGCGGCCGGCACCGTGCCGGACGCGCACGATCCGGCGAAGCGGCACGCTCCCATGATGCTGACGACGGATCTGTCGCTGAAGGTCGATCCGATCTACGAACCGATCGCCAGGCGCTTCCATGAGAACCCCGACGAGTTCGCGGATGCCTTCGCCAGGGCCTGGTACAAGCTGACCCATCGCGACATGGGTCCGCGAAGCCGCTGCGTCGGCGCGTGGGTTCCGGCGGAACCGCAGCTCTGGCAGGACCCGGTCCCCGATGTCGACCACGAGCTGATCGACGAGGACGACGCCGTGGCGCTCAAGAGCCGGATCCTCGACTCCGGGCTGTCCGTCTCCCGGCTCGTCTCGACCGCCTGGGCGTCGGCGGCGACGTTCCGGGGCACGGACAAGCGCGGCGGCGCCAACGGCGCGCGCATCCGGCTCGCGCCGCAGCGGGACTGGGCGGTCAACGACCCGGCGCGACTGGGTGACGTTCTGCAGGCGCTGGAGGCGATCCAGGCCGACTTCAACGGCTCACAGTCCAGCGGCAAGCAGGTTTCGCTCGCCGACCTGATCGTCCTCGGCGGCTGCGCGGCCGTTGAGGAAGCGGCGAAGAGTGCGGGGAGCGAGATCGTCGTGCCTTTCTCGCCGGGGCGCACGGACGCGGTGCAGGAGCAGACCGACGTCGAGTCCTTCGCCGTGCTCGAACCGACCGCGGACGGCTTCCGGAACTACCTCGCGAACGGACGTCATCGGCCGGCCGAGGCACTGCTCGTCGACCGGGCGCAGATGCTGACGCTCACGGCGCCGGAGATGACGGTGCTGGTCGGCGGCCTCCGCGTCCTGGGAGCGAACGCCGGCGCGTCCGACCTCGGCGTCTTCACCGAACGCACCGGGACGTTGACGAACGACTTCTTCGTCAACCTGCTCGACATGGCAACCGACTGGCAGGCCAGCGCCGATAGCGAGGGCGTCTTCGAGGGCCGCGACCGCGGCACCGGCGAGCTCAGGTGGACCGGCACCGCGGTCGACCTCGTCTTCGGCTCGAACTCACAGCTTCGCGCCGTCGCCGAGGTCTACGCCTGCGACGACTCGCAGGAGCCGTTCGTGCGCGACTTCGTGGCGGCCTGGAACAAGGTGATGAACCTGGACCGCTTCGACCTCGCCTGACATCATTGACATCAGAACGGTCTCCGTACATGATGCCGTGATGCGCACCACGCTGACGATAGAGGACGACATCGCCGCCAGGATCGAGGAACTCCGAGAGCGGGACGGGCGGTCGCTCAAGCAGGTGGTCAACGTGCTGTTGCGCGAGGGGCTTCACCAGGAAGGCCGGCCCCGGGCGAAGCCGTACCGCACCCGCCCCCGCGAACTCGGTCTGCGGCCGGGCTTCGACGCCGTGCGGTTGAACCAGCTCGCCGACGAGCTTGAAGTCGATGGGCGTCTGGAGACCGAGTCGCGTCTACGGTCAGGTCTGGCTCGCTGATCGTCCCTGACGTCAATCTTCTCGTGTACGCGGTGGACTCGGGGAGTCCGTTTCATGCCCGGGCGCGTGCCTGGTGGGACGGCCTGCTCTCGTCGGAGTCGGACGTGGGGCTCTGCTACCCCAGCATCCTCGGGTTCCTGAGGATGACGACGAATCGTCGCGTGTTCGCGTCGCCGCTGGCCGTAGCGGATGCGCTGGATCGAGTGCAGGGCTGGCTGGATCAACCCAACACGATCCTGCTGGCGCCCAGTGGCCGACACTGGCCGATCCTGTCCGATCTGCTGCGGACGGCGAACGTCGGCGCCAACCTGACAACGGATGCGCACATCGCCGCCTACGCCATCGAACACGCTGGAACCGTGTACTCGAACGACGGCGACTTCGGGCGTTTCGATGGCCTGCGGTGGAAGAACCCGTTGGCCGCAACCGCGAGGCGGCCCTCAGCCTGACGCCCACTTCCGGCGGGATCGTCCCGGCGCCTCGTGGGCGGTGCCCTGCGTTGGATCGATCGTGAATCGCCAACGCGAGAACCAGGAGCACACAAACCATGCCACGACCAACGATCGGTTTCATCGGGCTCGGCGCCATGGGCGAGCCGATGGCGGAGCGTCTGCTCGACGCCGGCTATCGGGTGGTCAGTTCCGTCAACCGCAGCCGCGACGCGATCGAGCGCCTCGCCGCGAAGGGGATCGAGGAAGTCGCGACGCCGCGCGAAGTGGGCGAGCGCGCCGACGTCCTGATGACGATCGTCTGGGACGAGGAGCAGACCGACCGGGTGCTGCAAGGTGCTGACGGCGCGTTGAGCACGCTGCGGGACGGCGCGATCATCGTGGTGATGAGCACCATGTCGCCGGTCTACTGCCAGGACCTGGCGAGGGAAGCGGAGTCGCGAGGGCTTCACGTGGTCGACTGCCCGGTCAGCGGGCTGGTGGCCGGCGCCCGGGAGGGCACGCTCACCTTGATGGCCGGCGGCGATGCGGCGACGATCGACCGTTGCCGGGAGGTCTTCGACGTGCTGGGCAAGACAATGCACTGCGGCGGCATCGGCGCCGGCCAGGCGATGAAGATCGGCAACAACGCGATCGTCCTCGGCACCTGGGCGCTCATCCAGGAGGTGCGCGATGTCGTCGGCGCCTATGGCATGGACCTCGACCGCTTCATGGAGATCCTGAACGTGTCCACCGGCCGGAGTCTCGTGTCGAAGAGCTTCCCGATGCCTCGCCGGCGCGTGACGTGGCCGGCGATGCCCGTCAAGGATCTTTCGCTGTGCCTCGCCGTCGCGCGCCAACTCGGCATCGAGGCGCCGCTGGTGCAGGCGAGTCTGGACTCAGGCCGCCGGGAGGACTGAAGATACGGCGCTCAATCGATTGTGAGCGCCGGCCGGCGCGTGTTTCCGGCCGCCTTCGGCGGCAGCCGGCGGGGGCGCCGGCGCACCCAGTGGGGGACTCAGCCGGACGCCTTGAATGCCCGGTACGGCACGACGACGAAGAGCGGCAGGATGATCAGGGCGATGAAGCCCCAGGCGATCGTGCCGTAGCCCCGGGCGACGAGGTCGATGATGCCGACGGTGGAGAGGCCGGCGGCGGCCACGAGGACGAGGACGGCGGTCAGCGCCTTCTGCGTCGGCGTGAGTTCGCCGGAGGCGGGTCGCCAGCGGCGGGGCAGGTCGCCCAGGTTGCGCTCGACGCGATGGACGAGCGCGTGGATCGAGCCGACGGCGGTCTCGACGAGGGTCCAGCCTGCGACGACTCCGAAAATGGCGATCCAGAGCGCCGGGCCGCCGGCGCGACCGTCGGCGGCGGAGGAGATGAGCCGCAGCCAGGGCACTTCCGCCTCCATCACGGAGGCGTGGGGGAACCGCAGGAGGCAGGCGAGGGTCAGGGCGAAGGGAATCGTCATCGCGAGGCCGGAGAGGAT
>JAJDZH010000179.1 GCA_022824725.1 Thermoanaerobaculia bacterium
TTCTTGGCGGCGTTGCGGCCCTTGGACTGATCCTTGGCGCCTGCGGCGATGGTGGCGGCTACGGCGATTCGGCCGCCGGCGAGGCCGCCGGCGACGGGCCGATGGCGCCGCGCTTCGAGGTCGATCCGTTCTGGCCGCGGCCGCTGCCGAACCACTGGATTCTCGGCCCTGCCATCGGCGTCGCGGTCGACTCCCGCGACCACGTCTGGATCGTCCACCGGAACACGCCGGGGGCCTTCGGCGCCATCAACGAGATCGGCGCGGCGCAGGATCCGCCTCTCTCCGAGTGCTGCATCCCGGCGCCGCCGGTGCTGGAGTTCGACCCCGACGGCAACCTGGTCGGACACTGGGGCGGCCCCAGCGAGACCGGCGAGTACGAATGGCCGACATCGAACCACGGCATCCTCGTCGATCACATGGACAACGTGTGGATCGGCGGCAACGGCGGCGGCGACTCCCACGCGCTGAAGTTCACTCGCGACGGCCAGTTCCTGATGCAGGTCGGCAAGGCGAACGCCCTCGTCAACGAAGGGGCCGGCGAGGACGAGCCCCGGTTCGTCCGCAACAGCCACGACATGGAGAACTTCGGCCGGGTGGCGAAGCTCTCGGTCGATCCGGCGGCGAACGAGGTCTACGTCGCCGACGGCTACTTCAACCGCCGCGTCGTCGTGATCGATGCCGACACCGGCGAGTTCAAGCGCTTCTGGGGCGCCTACGGCGAGGCGCCGGACGACGATCTGGATCTCGGCCAGTACGCCCCCGGGGATCCGCCGGCGACCCAGTTCCGCGGTCCGGTCCACTGCGCCGACATCGCGGCCGACGGCCTGCTCTACGTCTGCGACCGGGCCGCCGACCGCATTCAGGTCTTTCAGGCCGACGGCACGTACGTCGAAGAGGTCTTCATTGCTCCCGAGACGCTCTCCCAGGGTTCGACCTGGGACGTTGCCTTCTCGCCCGACGACGAGCAGCAGTTCCTCTACCTGGCCGACGGTCAGAACATGAAGGTCCACGTGATCGAGCGCGCGAGCATGGAGGTGCTCTACGCCTTCGGCGACGGCGGCCGCCAGCCCGGCCAGTTTTTCGCCGTCCACAGCATCGCGACGGACTCGAAGGGCAACATCTACACGACGGAGACCTACGAGGGGAAGCGGCTGCAGAAGTTCGTGAACATGGGCATGCAGCCGGTGCCGGAGGAGGACCTGGGGACGCCCTGGCCGGCTGAGTAGCCACGGCGGTGCCGGCCTGTGGCCGGCGCGCGTTCCCGACCGCCTTCGGCGGAAACCGGCCAGAAGGCCGGCGCACCGACTAGCCCGGGAGTCGGTACGCGATCAGCTCGAACGGCTCGCCGCGGCCGCCGATGGAGACGACGAGGTACTGCACGCCGCGGTGCAGGTAGGTGACGGGGCTGCCATCGGAGTGAGCCGGCAGTTCGACTTCGGCGACGAGGTCGCCGGTCGCCTTGTCGAAGGCGCGGACAGCCGGCACGGTGTAGCGCCAGTCCTCTCGCGCCGCCGACTGCGGATTGGTCCAGGCCAGGCCGCCGGTCACTTCCTCGGGTCTCTCCCGCCACTCCCGTTCCGCCTTCGCCTCCTGGGAGCGGAAGGAGCGCGAGTGGCCTGAGCTGACGATCAGCAGCGTCTTCGTCAGCAGGGCGTGGCCGCGAACGCCGGAGCCCAGGAGCGGCAGGTCGAGGGCGGCCAGCTTCGGGTGGCGACGGGGCCCCTCGCCGAGCGGAATCTGCCAGGCGATGTCGCCGTGGCCCATGTCGTAAGCGGTCACTCGCGAGTACGGCGGCTTCGAGATCGGCAGGTCGAAGGGACCGTGGAAGGCCGACACCCTGGCCACGAAGTCGAAGGACGAGCGGTTCGGGTCGGGCCGCCGCAGCGTGATCAGGATCGGCGCCGTGAAGGACGGCACGTAGAGCTTGCCCGTGTCCGGGTCGAAGGCGCCGCCGGGCCAGCTCGCGCCGCCCTCGAAGCCGGGCATGGCGACGGTGCCGCGCTCGCTGGGCGGCGTGTACATCGGCCCGTACTGGCGCGAGGTCAGGATGCGCTCCGCTTCGGCGCGGACCTCGGGCGTGAAATCGATCACGTCGGCGAGCTGCATGCCCTGGCGGTCGAACGGCGGCGGCTTCGTGGGGAAAGGCTGGGTGGGCGAGGTCTGCTCGCCGGGCATGCCGGTCTGGGGGACCTGCCGCTCCTCGATCGGCCACACGGGTTCTCCCGTCTCCCGATCGAAGACGTAGAGGAACGCCTGCTTGCTGGGCAGCATCGCCGCCTTCACCGTGCGGCCGTCGACGACGATGTCGCCCAGCACGGCCGGCGCGGCGAAGTCGTAGTCCCAAAGGCCATGGTGAATGGCCTGGAAGTGCCAGCGGCGCTCGCCCGTCTCGCAGTCGACCGCTACGAGGCTCTCGGCGTACAGGTTGTCGCCGCGGCGGTGGCCGCCGTACCAGTCGTTGGTCGGCGTGCTGGTCGGCAGGTAGGCGAGGCCGAGTTCCTCGTCGGCGCTCATCAGGCCCCAGACGTTCGCGCCGCCGGTGATCCGCCAGGACTCGTCCTCCCAGGTGTCCGTGCCGTGCTCGCCTTCCCGGGGCACGGTGTGGAAGGTCCAGAGTTGCCGCCCGGTGCGGACGTCGAAGCCGCGGACGTCGCCGGGCGGTCCGTCGTCGGGGCCGAGCGGTCCGTCCGAGATGGACGAGCCGACGATCGCGACGTCTCGGCAGATCGTCGCCGGTGAGCTGACGGTGTACTTGCGGCGTTCGACCGTCCGGTGCAGGCCGGCGGTGAGGTCGACGCCGCCGTGGTTCCCGAAGGAGCGCACCGCCGTGCCCTCGTCGGCGTAGACGGCGCGCAGGATGGCGTCGGTGCTGGCGTAGATCAGGCGGCCCGGTGCCTCGGGGCGCTCGGAGTCGCGCCAGAAGCTGGGTCCCTTGTGGGTGAAGCCGTGGTTCGTCGGCCGGCCGTGGCCGTAGCTCTGCGGGTCGTGCTGCCAGATCGTGGTTCCTGAGGCGGGGTCGACGGCGGCGGCGATGCCGTAGCCGGTGACGACGTAGAGCCGGTCGCCGACCTTGATCGGCGTCGTCACGTGGGTCCGCTGCTTCATCGACGCGTCTTCGAAACGCGGATCGTTCGCCATCAGGTCGTTGTCCGGCAGCCGCCAGCGCCAGGCCGGTTCGAGGCGCGCGAAGTTCGAGGCGTCGATCTGGTCGAGCGCGGCGTAGCGGCCGGCGTCGTTGCCGCCGGTGATCGTCGGCCAGTCGCTGTCCTGGGCCCGGGCCGGCGCCACGGAAGGAAGCACGGTTGCAGCTACGGCTGCAACCATCGTGCAAGGGCGCAACGAGTCTCTGCGGCCTCGCCGCTTCGCGCCTCGTCCGATGCGGGTCAGAAGACCCGCGCACCCAGAGCGACGTCGTTGCCCTTCGGCTACAGCGTCTTCGTTGGCGGAACCTGGCCTCAATGGACCATCCGCCTCAGTCGAAGGCGGGAATGATCTCTTCCGCGACCATCTGGTAGTGATCGAGCTTCTGGGTCGGGATGCCGCCGATCATGATCTCGTGGGCGCCGGCGTCGATCATCTCGCCGATCCGGTCGATCACGTAGCTCTTCGGGCCGGAGGCGGTGCCCTCGCCCAGGCCGCGGGCATCGACGAACCGCCTGGCCGCCGCCTCGTCGTCCGTCACGAAGGTCGGCATGAGGACCGTGTGCCGGATCTCGCCAGGGTCGCGACCGGCGTCCTCGCAGTGCCGGTTGACCACCGACACCTTGTGCTGGAAGTACTCCCGGGTCATCGGTCCGCGCGCCCAGCCGTCCAGGTTCATCACGTCGCCGTGCCGCGCCAGGGTGCGCAGCGTCCGCTTCTCGCCGGTGCCGCCGATCAGGATCGGGATCGGGTCCGCGTAGCAGCCGGGGGAGAGCGGCGCGGAGTCGAGCCGGTAGTACTCGCCCTGGAAGTCGACCGGCTCCCCGGACCGGAACAGTGCCCGGATCAGCTCGACGGCCTCCTCGAAGCGGTCCTGGCGTTCCTTCATCGACGGGAACGTCCAGCCGTAGGCCTCGTGCTCGCGCTTGAACCAGGCGGCGCCGATGCCGAGCACGAAGCGGCCGTGGGAGATGTGGTCCAGGGTGCCCGCCATCTTGGCGACCAGGCCGGGATTGCGATACGTGTTGCCGAGCACCAGGTGGCCGATCTTCAGGTTCTTCGTGATGCTCGCGGTGGCCGCGGCGACGGTGAAGGCTTCCTGGGCCGCCAGGTGCTCCTCTTCCTTGATTCCGGGCGGCGGCAGGTAGTGGTCCGCGTACCAGATGCTGTCCCAGGGGCCCTGGTCGAGCAGCTCGGCCACCTCCCGCACGCTGTCCCAGGTGTTGCGATAGACGGTGAC
>JAJDZH010000480.1 GCA_022824725.1 Thermoanaerobaculia bacterium
GGGCGACGGCCGCTTCGAGGACGCGTCCCCGCTTGGAGGACCCGCCTTCGCGGCCTACGAGGTCTCGCGTGGAGCCGCCTTCGGCGACGTGGACAACGACGGCGACACGGACGTGCTGATCACGAACAACGACGGACCGGCGCGGCTGCTGATGAACCTGGTCGGCCAGGACGGCGGCTGGATCGGTCTCCGCCTCGTGACCGCGGACGGCAACCGGGATGCGCTTGGCAGCGTGGTCCACGTCGCGCTGGACGACGGCCGCGTCCTCATGCGCCGCGTGCGCGCTGCCATGAGCTACGCCTCGTCCAGCGATCCGCGGGTACTCGTGGGGCTCGGCGAGGCCGGCGTGAAGGACATTCGGGTGTCCTGGCTGGCCGGCGACGAAGAGTCGTTCGGCGCGCTCGCGCCCGGCGCCTACCACGAGCTGCGGCAAGGACAAGCCGGGCGCTAGGCCGGAGACTCCATGTCTCGCACGAGAACTCTCCGCTGGGTGCGCGGGTCTTCCGACCCGCTCCCGCCGGAGGCGGAAGAGACGGCGGCCGAAGGCCGACAGTATCTCCGGCCTGCACCGCTCCGCGGTGCGAGGACCGGCACGCGGGTCGGAAGACCCGCGCACCCAGCGGAGAGCGTCGTGGCGGCAGCGCTGCTCTGCCTCGCCTGCGTCGCCGACGAACGGGTAACACTCCCCGCGGTCCACGAGCTCCGCGACCCCGCGGTGCGCGCCCAGGTCGCGGCCATGGAACGCCGCATCGACGCACTCGCCGACGGCGACGCCGCGGACACGGAACTCGCCGCTGCAGTCGGCGAACTCGGCAAGCTCTACCACGGCGTCCAGTTGCTCGACACCCACGCCTTCGACGCGCTCGAGGCGGCCGAACGTTGTTACCGGGAGGCCCGGCGGCTTGACCCCTCGGACTATCGCTGGCCGTATCTCCATGCTTTCGCGGCGCAGGCCCGGGGAGATCTCGACGCGGCCGCAGCGTCCTACGAGCAGACCCTCGCCATCGAGCCTGAGTACATCCCGGCCCTTCACCACCTGGCGTCCATCGAGATGGAACGGGGTCAGCCATCCCAAGCCGCCGCGCAGTGGAACCGCGTGCTGGAGTTGCAGCCGGAGTTTGCGCCGGGGCTGTACGGACTGGGCGTGCTCGCCCTCGAAGGCGGCGACGCCGAGACGGCGGCCGACTACCTCGAGCGTGCCGTCGCCGCCCAACCAGGCGCGGGCCGCGGCCATTACTCGCTGGCCATGGCGTATCGGCGCCTCGGCGACGAAGGCCGCGCGGCCCGTCATTTCGCGCAGGCCAGCCACACCGACTTCCCGTTCGAAGACCCCCTGATCGGGGAACTCGCCTACCTGCCGGCCGGCAGCGCCGCTCTGGTCCAGCAAGGCCTGATCGCGGTGCAGGCCGGTGAGTTCGCCGCCGCGGCGACCGTCTTTGCCCGCGCCATCGAAGCGGATCCGACGAACCCGGAGGCGCACAGGCACCTGGCGCTGGCCCACGTCGACGCCGGTCAGTTCGAGCAGGCCGAAGCCGCCTACGAACAACTCCTGGCGCTCGACCCCGACCAGGCGTCCGCCCACTTCGAACTCGCCCAGCTCCTGTCCAACCGCGGCCAGGCCACCGAGGCGATCGGGCACCTGACCCGGGCGACCGCGCTGGCCCCCGACTACAAGCAGGCGCACTACCAGCTCGCCCTGCTCCTCGACCGGGCGGGCCGTCCCGCGGATGCGCTGGAACGCTACGACCGCGTACTGGCGCTCGACCCCGACTACGCCGAGGCTGGGACACGGCGCGCCGCCGCCATCGCCGCCGTCGGCCGGCCGGCCGAAGCGTTGGAGCTCCTTGGTGCGCGAGTCGACGACGTCCCCTCGGACGCCGCCGCCGTCCAGGCGCTGAGTGTCGTGTTGCGACAGCAGAACCGCCTGCAGGAGGCCCGGACCGCCCTGGAACGCAGCCTCCGCTCGGCGGACTTCGCCGCCGCCGACGAGGCCCGGCTGCGCACCGAACTCGGCGGCATCCTGGCCATCGAGGGCCGCCTGCCGGATGCCGCGCGCGAACTCCGAACGGCGCAACAGCTCGACCCGACGGAACCCCAGACCAGCTTCGTCCTCGGCATGGTCCTCCTCGACCTGCGCCGTCCCGAGGAAGCCGCCCGCGCCTTCGCCGCCACCCTCGCGCTTCGCCCCGACTTCACCATGGCACGCCTCCGTCTCACCGCCATCCTCGCCCAGACCAACCGCTGCGAGGAGGCCATTGCTCTTCTCGACGATGGCCGCCGCTTCGCCGCGAACGACCCGGTCTTCGCCCAGGCTTCGCAGCGATTGCGCACCACCTGCGGGGAGCGTTAGCGCGACAGATTCGTCGCCGCTTCGCGGCGCGCGCCCTCCGGAAGCCGGCGGGGGCGCCGGCGCACCCAGTCTGAAACAGCCTCGCTCACGGGTGGCGCCAGTAACGCCGAACAGAGACACTCCAGCCAGCGCCGGGTCCGAGGGGAGGGTCGCAAGGGCTAAAGGCGAGCGACTGTCGAGAACCTCTCAGCAACCGAGGACTTCCCGGAGCGAAGCCGACCGCAGCGAACCCCCAACCTCCCATCCACCAAGAGG
>JAJDZH010000335.1 GCA_022824725.1 Thermoanaerobaculia bacterium
TTCTTGGCCGCCTCCGGCGGCAGCGGGTCAGAAGACCCGCGCACCCGGTGGAGGGCGGAGAGTACGGACCCGCAGGGGGTTGTGGGTCCGCTTCGACGGCGCGGCATCGATCTTGCGGGCCTTCCGGCGGTGGTCATCGGCGCCGGCGGCGCCGGCCGGGCGGCCGCTCTCGGCCTCGCCGCGGCGGGCGCCCGCGTCACGCTCGCCAACCGTACGCAGTCGACCGGCCGGGCCGCCGCCGAGTCGCTCGGCGTCGCCTTCGTGCCGCTTGAAGAACTCCGACCCGGCGACTTCGACGGCGTCGTCAACGCGACCTCGCTCGGCTACGGACCGGACGATCCATTGCCCTGCGATCCGTCGGCGCTTCGACCCTCGGCGGCCGCGGTGGAGCTGGTCTACGGCGGCGGCCCGACGCCCTGGAGCCGGGCCCTGGCGAAGCGGGGCGTCGCCGTCATCGACGGCCGGGAGGTGCTGCTGCACCAGGGTCTTGTCCAGTTCCAGACGATGACGGGCAAGGCCATGCCGTTCGAGGTCGGCGCCGCGGCGTTGGGGCTCTCTCCCTGCGCCGTGCCGGACGGGGACACGAGTGCTCCCGCTCCACGCGCACAGCCGTCACGGGAGGCGGCGCCATGAAGATCTCGGCCGGCCTGCCGACGGGGGTGTCGGCTGCCCTGTTCGACAGCGCGAAGCGGCGCCGCCGACTCGAGGCGCGGCTTTCCGCGCTGCTCGAGGAGCGCGGTTTCGCGGAAGTCCTGCTGCCCATCCTCGACTACTTCGAGCCCTACCGGCCGCTGCTGACCGGTCGGCGGCTGGAGGAGCTCTACCGCTTCGTGGACCGGGACGGTCAACTGCTCGTTCTCCGGGGCGACTTCACGCCGATGCTGGCGCGGCTGCTCGCGCCGCACCTCGACGACCTGGAACTTCCGCTGCGCCTCTACTACCGCGGCGACGTCGTGCGTCACCAGCCTCTGCGTCCCGGCCGGATGCGCGAGTACTCCCAGTTGGGCGCGGAGCTTCTCGGCGGCGACGAGGCCGAAGCGGACGTTGCGGTGCTGACCCTGTTCTTCGACCTGCTGCTCGAGGCGCGCGGGGAGGTGCCCGCGCCCGGCGACCGCGAGGAGCATGCCCTGCGCGTCGTGCTCGGCGTGGCCGGAGCGCTCGACGAGGCCCTGCTGGCCGCCGCCGGCGAGCGCGAAGCCTCCGACCTCGCGCAGCGCATCGCCAGCCGCGACCGGACCGCGGCGCGCCGGGCCGGTCTGGCCGATGTGGTCGAGCGCGGATACCCGACGGAGGTTTCGGTGCTGGGCGGCTCCGCCGAGGCAGTGTCCGATCTCCTGGGGCTTCGCGACCGCCTGGCCGCGGAGTACCGGGGCCGGGGCATCGAGGTCGAGGTCGACCTCGCCGAGTTCGCCGCCGCCGCTCTCGATCCGCGCATCGGTGTCGGCGAGGGCCCGCGCGGCTACTACGACGGCCTGATGTTCGCCGCCTACGCGCCGGGGACCGCCCTGGCCCTCGGCGTCGGCGGCCGCTACGACAAGGTGTTCCGGTCGCTCAGCGGCGACTGCTCGGCGGTCGGCTTCTCGCTCGGTCTCGACCTGCTGCTGGAACTCGGCGCCGCGGAGGCGCGGCCATGATCACCTTCGGCTTGCCCAAGGGGCGGAACCTGGGCCCGGCGCGCGCCTCCCTCGCGGCCGCGGGAGTCAACCTCGACGGTCTCGATTCCTCGCGCCTGCGCCAGCGGTTCCCCGAACAGAACGTGCTGGGCACTCCGGTCGAGGTGCTTCTGCTCAAGGACTGGGATCTGCCGCTCTACGTCGAGCACGGGATCGTCGACTGCGCGATCGTCGGCTCGGACGTGCTGGAGGAAACGCAGCCCGATGTCTTCCGGCCGCTCCAACTGAAGGACGGCAGGAGCCGCCTGTCGCTGATCGCCGAGACAGCCGAGCTGCCGAAGCGGCGCGGCCAGCTCCGGGCGGCGACCCGCTACCCGGTCTGGGCGGCGCGGCTGCTGGCCGAGCGGAACCTCCACGTCGAGGTGATCCACCTGACCAGCTCGATCGAGCTTGGACCGCTGCTCGACCTGACCGATGTCGCGGTCGACATCGTGCAGACGGGCGGCACGCTGCGGACCCACGACCTGCACGAAGTCGAGGTGCTGGCAGAGGTGGCGCCGACCTTCGTGGTCAACCGGGCGTCGTTCCACGCCCACCGCCGGCGGCTGAGCGGGTTGCTCGGCGCGCTCGAAGAGAAGGAGACGGGCGGTGACTGAGGCCGGCGGAGCGCTCGTAGTCCTGGCGGCGGACAGCCGCGCCGGGCGGGAACGTGTGGCACTCCTCGACCGGCGGGGCCGCGGCGGCATCGCCGCGGAGATCCGCCGGGCGGTGGCCGGGATCGTGGATCGCGTGCGGGCCGGCGGCGACGCGGCCCTGCTCGAGGCGGTGCGTCGCTTCGACGGCTTCGAGGCGCCCTCGGCTGATGCGCTGCGATTGGCTCCCGGCCCGCGGCCGGAGCCGGCCGCCGTCGACCCCCAGGTGGCCGAGGCGATCGAGCGCGCGCGGGAAGCCATCGAGGCGTATCACCGCGCCCTGCTGCGCGGGCCTGGAGTCGAGCGCGTCGACCGGGACGGGGTCCTGATCGAGGAGCGCCGCATCGCCGTTCGCCGGGTCGGGATCTACGTGCCGGGCGGCCGCTTCCCCTATCCGTCGACGGCGCTGATGACCGCGGTGCCGGCCCGGCTCGCCGGCGTGGAGGAGATCGTCGTTGCCACGCCGCCCCAGGCGTACCGGGAGAGCCCGGTGCTGCGGCACGTTCTGGACCTGGTCGGCGTGGACGAAGTGTGGGGCATGGGCGGCGCACACGCCGTCGCGGCGCTCGCCTACGGCACCGAGTCGATCCGTCCCGTCGACCTGATCGCGGGGCCGGGCAACGCCTGGGTCGCGGCGGCCAAGCGGCACGTCGCCTCGGATGTCGGCGTCGACCGGGATGCCGGGCCGTCCGAGGTCGTCATCGTCGCGTCCGCCGGCGCTCCGGCCGAGTGCGTCGCCGC
>JAJDZH010000446.1 GCA_022824725.1 Thermoanaerobaculia bacterium
GGCGTCCACGCGGCCGCCGGGAACGTAATCGCCAAGCGGACGGACCGGCAGGCGCAACGCGTCGGCAGCCGCAGCCGGGCCGGCGATGCGACGCGTCGTCAGTGCCTCCGTGCACAACCGGCCCGGTGGACAGGTCGGCCGGGCGTGCCCTTCTCCCCCTTCCGGACACGCCCGCCCGCCACCGCGACCTGATTGAAGCTGCTGCCCCACCGCGGGTCCGAGTAGCCCCGCTCCAGCGCCACTGTCACCAGGTGCATCGCGTTGCCGCCCCGGCAGCCCGTCGAGAAGTTCTGCGGCAGGACCCGCTGGCCCGGAGCCCACGGCTTCTGCCACGGCGCCGTGCCCTTCTCCAGTGCCGCGATCAGTCTGCTCCGCGAACCGGGCGTGGTACTCGCTCACCCTGTCCGACTGCGACTTCGCCATCTCACAGGCCCTCGATGCCGCCGCCCTCGTCCTCGAGGTCGACCGCCCACTTCTCAAGCGCCTCGACCGACGGGACCTCGATCGGGCGGCCGGTCGCGAACAGCTCATCCACGGCAGCGTCGAACTCCTCCCGCGTGCTCACGCGGATCGGCTCCTGCTCCTCGTTCTGGTTCTCTGCCATGTCTGCTCCCTCTCCTCGTTCGGCTGGCCGCAGGCGCCGGCCTATCCCCGTCTCCCGGAGCATCCGCCCCAGCTCCTCGTCCGTCATGTTGAGGTCCGTGTCTGACACGCCACGCGCTGGCGTTCGCCGGCGCCGGCCTCGTCATCGGAGAGCTGGCCGCGGCCATCGTCGCTCTCCGCGCTCCCGATGCTGCGCAGCGAATGACACGGTTGCGGCGTCGACTGCCACGCTGGATGGCCGCAGGTGCCGGGTCCCCCCCGCCTCAACCCACCGGGATGCGGATGACGACGCCGCCCATGATGTCGCCCACCGCGAAGTCGTCGCGGGCGCTGTCGGGGTGCGCGTTGTGGCAGTTGACGCAGGCCTCCGCCACCGCCACGTCTGCGTAGACCGCAGTGAAGTAGTCGACCCCGCCGAGGGACTCGGTGCCGTAGAAGGGCTGCGAGGGGTCGGCGGCGACCGCGACGAGGCCGGCCGCCTCCATCTCGGTCTTGGGAGCGTTCTGGGCGTTGACCGGCCACTTCGAGAGGAGGGCGTAGCGGAAGCGGTCGGTCCGCTCCGCCGCCAGCTCCGCCCCCATGCGGAACATTTGCGCCGGCAGCGGCAGGGTCCGGTCGTCCTGCCAGTGCTCGCTGGCCTCGATCACCTGCTCCTGGTCTTGCAGCCGGTTCACGACATGGCGCGCGTAGACCGTGCGGTCGGCCTCGATGACCGTGTGCAGGGCGTCGGCCATCGCCTGCGGCGAGATCCCGCCCGGCTCTCCGCCGCCGGCAGACCCGCCTCCGCAACCGGCAACCAGAACGCTGACGAGCAGGACGGCGGTGGCCAGCCGGTGCCGACCAACAAGCAGCATCATCATGACGGCCCAGTCTACCGCGGCCGACGAGTCGCGGACGTTTCCGTACATGCCCAGGGCGCTCCGGCATCACTCGCGCCGCGACAGCGCCATGTCGATGCTTGCGACGTGGCGCGCCGGCAGACCCGCGAAGTTCCGCCGGATCAGCGCCGGATCGGCGAGGGCGTCGATCGACAGCCGCAGGGAGTGACAGCGCAGGCAGACATCGCGGATCATCTTCTCGTTGGGGCGCAGGTTCGCGTTCTGGTTGTGCTCGACGACGATGCGCTCGGCGCCGGCGACGCGGCGCGGCTCGCGCGGCAGATGGCAGGAGGCGCAGCTCACGCCACTGCCCGGAGGCCCCTCGCCGGAAAGCTCCCGCGCCCACGTCCGGGCGTGCGGCGAGTCGGCGTACGCGGCCGAGTGCTCGTCGTCGTGACAGGCCAGGCAGCCGTCGACCGCCGCGGGCCGGACGTCCACCGCGTGGGCATCGTGGCACGTGCCGCAGCCCAGGGTCCGGGACCGCGCGTCCGCGCGCATCGGGAGACGCGCGTGCGCCGGCGACATCGCCTCGAGGCCGGCGGCGAGACGCATGCCGTGACGGCCCGCGAGGAAGCCCTCCGGCTCGAGCTCGTGGCAGGCGGCGCAGGCGGACAGCCCGGGGTCGTCGCTCCACGCCGTCCCCTCCGGCCGGTGACAGTCGCCGCATCCCACCCCCGCCGCCGCGTGCGCCGACCCGGCCCAGGCGTCGATCAGCGCCCGGTCGCCGGCCGCCGGCGCCGGGGCGTCGGCATCGGCGGCGGTCAGCGGCGCCCGTTCCCCGGCGTCCCACGACACCCACGTCTCCCGCGGCGGCAGCGCGCCGGCGAACGTCTCGAGCCCGCCGTCGCCGCGCTCCACGAGGAAGTCCTCGTACAACGCCCGGTTGTCGTGGTAGTTGTGGCAGCCTCCCGACGCGCACGTGTCCATCGACAGCCCCCGGTGAGTCGGCCGGTCGTCGGCCACCGTCTCGTGACACGGCGCGCAGAAGTCCGCGGGCAGGGTGACGCCCATCACAGCCGTGATCTCCGGCCGGTGCTCCGTGTGACAGGTGATGCACGCGCGCACGTCGATCCGGGCGAGGTCGGCGGCGTTGCGCGGGTCGTCGAAGATCGACGCCGCGTGCGAATCGAGCGCGGCCTCCAGCTCGGCCGCGTGGCAACCCAGACAGGCCTCCTGCCGCACGCCCCCGAACGGCGCGTGACAGCTCTCGCAGGCGAGCTCGATCTGGTGGTGACCGTCCGTCAACGCCCCGGGCTGGAAGACGCGACGGTCCGCGTCGGGGTTCGCGAGGGTGAAGGCGAGCCAGCCGGCGAGGCCGACGGTGGCCAGCCCCCAGACGAGCCTGAGAAGCGTGGAATGCATGGCGTCAGAAGAGGTACGCCGACAGGATGTGAATGAAGAGCAGTGCCGGCAGCGGCCAGACCGCGAGCAGGTGCAGCCACGAGGTCAGGCGCGCATGCCGGTGCTCCAATCCGACGGCGGCGACGCTGCCGAGCGCGGCCGCGGCCAGGTACGTGATCAGCAGGACGCGGTTGAAACCGGACCCGAGACGCATGCCGGTATGCGCGACGAGCACCAGCAGGGCCAGCGCGCCGACCGCGCCGTGCGCCATCTGCCACGCCGCTAGACTCCCCCGTTGCGCGCGCGGCCAGTGCTTGCGCACCGAGTATCCAAGGGTGCCGATCAGGGCGCAGGCGAGGGCGCTGTAGCCGGTGGCCTGCCGCCACCAGCTCTCCCGGTACAGCACGTCCCAGACGAGGCTCTCGCGCAGGCGGCCGGCGAGCGGAAACGGCGTGCCGGCCGCGATCAGCAGTACCAGCAGCGCCGCGACGAGGGCGGCGAAGAGCAGCCCCTCCCGCCAGCGGTGCGCGGCCGCGACGGGGCCCGTGCCGGCGAGCTCGGCCAGACGCGGCCGGCACGAGCCGCAGACCCGCGACGCGCCGGTGCGTTCGACGAGCTCGTCGACGGTGGCGCAGCCCGCGGCGCGGGCCGCGCTCAGCGCGCCGCGGGTGATCTCGAGGCAGTTGCAGACCATGGCCGACGCCGGCCACTCCGCCACCGGGCGCCGCGCCGTCGGATCCTCGAACGAGCCGGTGCGGAAGAACCGGTGAAGGACCCACGGGGCGACGGCGCGTCCTCGCCGTATCAGGTCCTGCGTGAAGCCGAGATCGTCCCAGGGACCGACGGCCGACGCCGCGACCATGCGCCGACCGCGCATCGTGACCTGCCGGTACGCGCCGCCGCCGCTCCACGTGACGCGGCTGCCCTGCTGCTCCTGGTCGCCCAGCGACCACACGTCGACCCCCATCAGCCGCAGCCGCACCGCCGGCGTGTATCCCCGGAACCGGCCGCGACGGCCGGCGAGGATGTCGGCCAGCGTCTCGGCCATGCGGAGGCCCGGCGCGGCGAGGCCGTAGGCCACGCCCGCGTGCGAGGCGCACTCGCCGATGGCGTGAATCGCGGGGTCGGTGGTCCGTAGCTCGTCGTCGACGACGATGCCGCCCGCTCCCGGCGCCACCGCCAGCCCGGCGTCCCGCGCGAGCTCGTCACGGGGGCGTACGCCGGCGGCCATGACGACGACGCCGGCGTCGAGCGACCCCTCCCCGCCGTCGATGGTTACGGTCAGGCGGTCCCCCCGGGGCTCGATACGGCGGACGTGCGCCCCGGTGACTGTGCGGATCCCTGTCTCGCGGACCCGCGTCTCGAGCCGCGCCGACGCCTTGGCGTCGATCTGCCGGCTCATCAGGCGGGACGCCGCCTCGACCACGACCACATCGAGGCCCAGCCGGCGCAGGGCATCGGCCGCCTCGAGCCCGAGCAGGCCGCCGCCGACCACCACGGCGCGGCGCACGCGCTCGGCTCGCCGGCGCAGACGGAGCAGATCGTCGAGGGTGCGGTAGACGAACACGCCGTCGTGGTCCGCACCCTCGATGGGTGGGACGAACGGCGCCGACCCGGTGGCGAGGACCAGGCGGTCGTAGGCGGTCTCCCCGCCGTCGCCCGTCCGAACGAGCTTCCGGTCGCGGTCGACGGAAACCACCCGGGTGCCGGTGACGACGCGAACGCCGAGGGCGTCGCCCCAGCCCGGCCCGGCGAGCGCGAGCCGCCCGGTGTCGCGGTGATCGAGCCACTCGGTGAGCCGGACGCGGTCGTAGGCCGGATACGGCTCCTCGCCGACGACGGTGACGTCGTAGCGCCAGAGCTCGTCGAGCGCGGCAAGCCGCTCGACGAGCTCGAACCCGACCATGCCGAATCCGGCCACGACGAGGCGAGCCGGCGAGCGCCCGGAACCCTGGGACACGATTGACAGTCTACGACGGTCCCGGCTGCAAGACCGGCTCGGCGGGTGTCCCGACCGCCCTCGAGCGATGCCCTGCGGTTCCTCGGCGCGGGCGCCACCGGGAGGGGCATGCTGTCCTCGTGACACGCATTTCTCGAAGACGGGGCGCCGGCGGCGCCGGGTGGATCGGGGAACGTCACCGGCGAAGGAGATGATGCGAGCCCGTTGGGCGACACCGCCATCAGCGGCACCATACGGCCCATGAATGCAGCAGCTCGTAGCGCTCGCGGTCCCGGAGCCGTCGGCCCAGCGTGCGCGTCCGCTCGCGGCCGGCCGTGGTGCGAGCCGGCAGGCGACCGTCGGGCGGGTCGACGATGAGCGACAGTCGCCGGGAGCCAAAATCAACAGAATCCCCCCTTATCCGACCCAAGCGGGTCGTTTGCGGGAGGGGGGTAGAGTCGACGACTGGCGCGGTGGCGGTAGGCGGAGGGGGTAGCTGTTCCCGGCGGCTTTCGCCGATGCCGGTGCCTCACTCCTCGCCGTGGCTCCGTTTCCAGTCGCCGCTCATCGAACCGGACGTGCGGATCTCCCGCATCCGGCTCTCGGACGAGATCATGCCTTCGCCCACGGGAAGCTCGCGGTGCGCGGCGCAAGGTGCGTGAGCCCGTACTCGGACCAGAGCCGGTCAGCCGGGAAGCGTCGCAGCTTCCCGGTGCGCACCTTGTGCTTGCGGCCGAGCCACTGGCGCAGCCGCCGGGTCGCGTGCCGGTCAATCGCCACGTAGGCCGGGCTGACCTGCCCCAGGATGAAGTAGTTCGCCCAACCGGTCAGCAACCGGTTCAGACGCGCCACGACATCGTCCGGCGGCAGGAGCCCGGCACGCCGCGTCGTCAGCTCGCTCACGCGACGGCAGACGCTCTGGACGCTCGCCGAGCTCGGGCGTGTGCCGATGTAGGCTCGGCCCGTGTCCCGGCGGTAGTTGCGTCCAATCCGGTACCCGAGGTACGTCATCGACGTTGCGGGTATCCTGCGTATTCCGGTCCAAACCGATCACTGATTCCGGTCCAAACCGATCACTGATTCCGGCGCAAACCGATCACCGATTCCGGTCCAAACCGATCACCCGCCGTCGGAGCTGAGCGGCGCGGGACGACCCGCCGGCCGTGAGACCCTCCCGCTTTTCAGGAGGGACGAACGCTGGCGAACAGGAGGTTGTCCATGCGCAAGATTCGAGAC
>JAJDZH010000143.1 GCA_022824725.1 Thermoanaerobaculia bacterium
CGCCTGGTCGCGGCGGAAGAACCCGCCGGGGATGATCCGCGGCTACGACTCGCGCTCCGGAGCCCTGCGCTGGCGATTCAACATCATTCCCGAGCCGGGCGAGTTCGGATTCGACACCTGGGACAGCCCCGAAGCGGCCGAGGCCGGCGCCGCCAACGTCTGGACCTGGATCAGTTGCGACCAGGAACTGGGCCTCGCCTACGCGGCAACCAGCACACCGAGCAACGACTGGTACGGCGGCCATCGTCCCGGCAAGGGCCTGTTCGCCGAGTCGATCCTCGCTCTCGACGCGGAAACCGGCGAGCGGCGCTGGCACTTCCAGGCCATCCACCACGGCCTCTGGGACTTCGACTTCCCTGCGGCGCCCGTGCTCGCCGACATCGTCGTCGACGGCAGACCGATCAAGGCGCTCGCGCAGCCCTCGAAGCAGGCGTTCCTCTACGTCTTCGACCGGGAAACCGGCGAGCCGGTCTGGCCGATCGTCGAACTGCCGGTGCCGGCGTCGGAGGTTCCCGGCGAGCAGGCCTGGCCGACCCAGCCGCATCCGACCTGGCCGTTGCCCTACGACCTCCAGGGACTGGCCATCGACGACCTGATCGACTTCACGCCCGAACTGCGGGCGATGGCGCTCGAGTACGTTTCGCAGTACCGGATCGGCCCGATCTTCCAACCGCCGACGCTGATGGACGGTTCCGAAGAAGCGCTACCTACGATCCAGGTTCCCGGGGCGGTCGGCGGCACGAACTGGAATGGCGCCGCGCTCGATCCGGAGACGAACGTGCTCTACCTGCCGTCGGTCACCGTGCCGGCGATCCTGGGCCTGCGCCCGCCGCCAGACCCCGCGCGCTCCAACCTGCGCTACCGGGTCGACTTGAGCGAGGCGGACGGTTACGAGTGGGCGACCCTGCCGAACGGCCTGCCGATCACCAAGCCGCCCTACGGCCGCCTGACCGCGATCGACCTCGACACCGGTGAGCACCTATGGATGGTCCCGAACGGCGACGGACCGCGCGATCACCCCGCGCTCGCCCACCTCGACCTGCCGCCGCTTGGTCAGCAGGGCCGCGTATCCGCCCTGGTGACGAAGACCCTGGTCTTCCTGGCCGACGGCTCGGACGTCATGGTCGTCCAGCCCGAGGGCGCGGGCAGCCGCAAGTTCAGGGCCTACGACAAGGGGACCGGCGAGGTGGTCTGGGAGACCGAGCTTCCGGCCGGCGTGAGCGGCGCACCGATGACCTACCTCCACCAGGGGCGGCAGTACATCGTGATGGCGCTCAGCGGCACGGACTTCGAAAACGAGCTGCTGGCCCTGGCGCTGCCCGAAACCGTGGTGGCCGCGGCTCCCTGACCGTCGGCAACAGGCCCCGTAACACCGGATGAACCTGCGCGCCGTCTCCGGTCTGGTCGGACGGCTCCTCCTGCTGCTGGCCGGCGCGCAACTGATCCCCTTCCTGTTCGCCATCTGGCACGGCGAGGAACGGCCCGCGGCGGCACTCGGAGGGTCGCTGATCGTCAGCGCGCTGGCCGGCGCGGCCGCCCACTGGTGGGGCAAGCCGCACGAGAAGATCTACCGGCGCGAAGCGACCCTGGTGGTGGTCGGCGCCTACATCCTTGCCTCGTTCTTCGGCGCTCTTCCCTACCTGTTGAGCGGCGAGATCGCGGACCCGGCCTCCGCCTTGTTCGAGTCCGCCTCCGGGTTCACGACGACGGGCGCCTCGATCCTGACCGACATCGAACTGCTGAGTCCCAGCATCCTCCTCTGGCGCGGGCTCACACAGTGGCTGGGAGGCATGGGAATCCTGCTGCTGTTCGTCGCCCTGTTCCCCAGCCTGGGACCGGGCGCCCGGCTGCTCTACCGCCTGGAAGTGCCGGGGCCCACCCAGGACATGTTCCAGCCCCAGGTGCAGAAGACGGCGACCGTGCTGTGGCGCATCTACGTCGGCCTGACCATCGTCCTCATCCTGTTCCTGCTCGCTGGCGGCGCCACCCAGTACGAGGCCTTCTGCTACGCCTTCACGACCGTATCCATCGGCGGCTTCGCCCCCTACAACGCGAGCGTTGCCGCCTTCGACTCCGCGTTCATCGAGTGGACGATCATCGTCTTCATGCTGATCGCGGGCATCAACTTCTCCCTGATCTTCGCGGTCCGGTCGCGGCCCAGCCAGCTCTACAAGGACGTCGAGTTCCGCGCCTACGTCTCGATCGCGGCCGTGCTCGTGGGCCTGGTCACCCTGGACCGCTGGCGCAGCACGGATCTGCCGCTGCTGGAGGCCCTCCGGGAGGCCGCGTTCAACTCCGTGTCCCTGATGACGACGACCGGCTACACGACCAGGGACTATGACGTGTGGAGCGACACCTCGCGCACCCTGCTGCTGCTCGCCATGTTCGTCGGCGGCTGTGCCGGCTCGACCGCGGGCGGCGTCAAGGTCGGCCGGCTCGTCATGACCCTCAAGATGGCGCTGCGCGAGGTCCATCTCATGTTCAACCCGCGCCGGGTGCTGGCGCTCTGGATCGGCAAGCGGACGATCAGCGACCAGGTGGCGCGCAGCCTCGGCGGTTTCATGACGCTCTTCGCCTTCCTGTGGCTGGGAGTCGCCGCCATCCTCGCCCTCGCGGGCAACGACATGGTGACCTCGCTGTCGTCTTCGCTGGCCTGCCTGTCGAACGTCGGCCCGGCGATGGGCGCCGCCGGTCCATCGCTCAACTACGCCTTCTTCGCCGGCTGGGAGAAGCTGCTGCTGATCTTCCTGATGTGGCTGGGACGGCTCGAGATCGTCGCCGTCGCGGCGATCCTCCTGCCCGCCTTCTGGCGCCGCTGAGCGCCGCATGGCGCGGCCGCGCCATGCGGAGCCGGCCTGCGGCCGGCGCGTGTTTCTGGCCGCCTGCGGCGGCAGCGGGTCAGAAGACCCGCGCACCCAGTGGGCGGCCAGCGCCCTGCGGCGCTACTCGACGCGGCAGACGTCCTCGAACTCCGGCCGCGGCAGGCGCCCGAACAGGCCCTCGGGATCGCCGTAGCCGATCGAGCAGAGGAAGTTCGAGCGCACCGTCGTGCCGGGGAAGAACAGCTCGTCGCACTTCGCGTTGTCGAACCCCGACATCGGGCCACAATCGAGTCCCAGCGAGCGTGCCGCGAGCATGAAGTAGGCCCCCTGCAAGGTGGCGTTCCGGAACGCCGTCACTTCGGCGAGTTCCGCGTCGTTGCGGAACATCTCGGCCATGCCCGGGTTGTGGGCGAAGAGCACATCCATCTTCTCGAAGAAGGCCAGGTCGTAGCCCAGGATCGCGGTCGCCGGCGCCTGCCGGATCTTGTCCCGGTTGCCCGGCATGGCGATCGAAGCCAGCCGCTCCTTCGCTTCGTCGCTCACGGTGAAGACGACCCGCTGCGGCCAGCAGTTCGCGCTCGTCGGTCCCCACTTCATCAGGTCGTGGAGTTCCTGGAGGGTTTCCCGCGGCACCTCGCGCGGCAACCACCGGTTCTGGCTGCGGGCGTCCCGGAACAGGACGTCCATCGCTTCTTCGTCGATCCTTGGCATGGCGTTCCTCCGGCGGCGAATACTACGCCGCTCAGTCCGTCGCCGGCACGCGCCGGAACAGCGACCCGACGTGGGCCTCGGGCAGCGGCTTCGTCGCCAGGGACACGGCCGCGGTGCAAGCCATCGCGAACAGTCCGGCCAGCGCCGCGCAGAGCTCGATGAACAGTGCCGGCAGCGCCTCTTTCGGGGTCGATCCCTCTTCGTACAGCCGGCCGCCGAACACTGCCCGGGCCGACCGGTTCGGTTCGCGTTCGATCCCGGAGTTCCTGGGGGACCGCTACCAGTCGGACGTCCGCCTCGCTACTCTGCCTCTCCAGTTCTATGGACTGGAAGCCGAGACCGCCGAGGCCCACGTCAGCGCGGTCAACGGCCAGACGATTCGACGGATCGAGATCTCCATCGCCGACGGGATGGGCGAAGTCGACTTCCGGGAACTGGCCGAGCACTTCCGGCTCGGAATGAACCGGTTCACCGTCACGGCGGAAGGCCAGAGCGTGGACGTGCTGCTGGAGTTCGAGTTCTAAGCCACCGGGAGAACCGTCATGCCTCGGATCCCGAGGACCGGCTCCGTTACTGTTCGGGGATGCTCAACATCTTCCGGCGTCGGCACCTCGGCACGTTCGTTCTCCTCGTCCTTCTCGCCCTCCACCCTGCAGCCGCGCAGAAGGAGCCCCTGGAGATCCACCACATCTACGGGCCGGAGGCGCTCGACTTCTCGCCCGAGCTGCCGCGGCTCCGATGGCTGCCCGGCGGCGAGGAGTACCTCTCGGGGGAGGACGGCGAGGATGGCTGGTCGTGGACGGCCATCGACGCGGCGTCGGGCGAAAGCCGCCCGTTCTACGACCCGGGGCCCCTGGCAACCGCGCTCCGGGAGCAACTGGACCTGAGCGCTGATGACGCCGCGTCACGGGCGCGGCCCGGGTCGCTTCGGTTGTCGCCCGGCGCCGACCGGCTGCTGTTCGACCTCGCCTCGGACCTCTTCGTCTGGAGCTTCGACGACGAGACGCTCACCCGGCTCACCCGGGGTCCGGAGACCGAGGAACTCGCCCGTTTCTCGCCGGACGGCCGCCGTGTCGCCTTCGTCCGCGACGCGGACCTCTACGTCGTGGACCTGGGAGGCGACGAGCTTCGCCTGACCACGGGCGGCGGCGAGAACACGCTCAACGGCAAGCTCGACTGGGTCTACCAGGAGGAGATCTACGGCCGCGGCAACTACCAGGCCCATTGGTGGAGCCCTGACAGCCGCCGCATCGCGTTCCTGCAGAGCGACGAGCGCGACGTGCCCCGATTCACCGTCGTCGACCACATACCCTTCCGGCCGCCGCTCGAGGTCTACCCCTACCCCAAGGCCGGCGACCCGAACCCGCGCGTGCGGCTGGGAGTCGCCAAGGCCAGCGGCGGAGGCATCACCTGGGTCGACCCGGGCCTCTACGGACACACGGAGATCCTGATCGTCAACGTCACGTTCTCGCCCGACGGCGACGTCTGGTACCAGGTCCAGGATCGACGGCAGACGTTCCTCGACCTGCACCGGGCCGACCCCGACACCGGCGAATCGGAGCGCGTGCTGCGCGAGGAGTCCCACGCCTGGGTCAACGTGCTCGGGCCGCCCCACTTCCTGAAGGACGGCGGCTTTCTCTGGCTCAGCGAACGGACCGGATTCCAGCACCTCTACCGCTACGACCGGGACGGCAAGCTCGACACGACCCTGACCGACGGCCGCTGGGAGGTTCGTTCGCTCAACGCCGTGGACGAAGAAGCCGGGCTCGCCTACGTCTCGGGCACCTACCGCTCGGCGCTCGGCGCCGACGTGCTGCGCGTGTCGCTTGACGGTTCCGCCCCGGCCCTCCTGACCGAAGCGCGTGGCAGCCATCGCGCCAGCTTCCCGGAGGACGGGCCGATAAGCCACTGGATCGCCACGTCGAGCGACCTTCACACGCCGACGACGATGACGCTGCGAAGCGCCGGGGGCGAGACTGTCCGCGACCTCGGCGGCGGCGACGTGCCGGACCTCGAGCGGTTCGACATCTCGAAACCGGAGCTTCTGACCATCGAGACCAGCGACGGCGTCGACCTTGCGGCAATGCTGATCCAGCCGCACGGTTTCGATCCCGACCGGGTCTACCCGGCCTGGGTTCACGTCTACGGCGGCCCCCACGCCCAGCAGGTCCGCAACGGCTGGCAGGACTCGCGCGGCATGTGGTTCCAGTACCTGGCGCAGCAGGGGATCGTCGTTCTCGTCGTCGACAACCGCATCGCCTCGGGCAAGGGCGTCGAATCGACCTGGCCGGTGTACCGGAACTTCGGCGAGCAGGAGCTGAT
>JAJDZH010000362.1 GCA_022824725.1 Thermoanaerobaculia bacterium
CCGGCGCCACGCCCTCGTAGGTCGTGGTGATCGAGATCCGGGGCATGTCGACTTCGGGCATCAGGTCGACGGCGAGCTGGCGGACGGCGACGAGGCCGATCACGACGACGCAGACGTAGAGCATGCCGACGCCCACCGGTCGGTTTGCGGAGAGACGGGGAAGGTTCATTCGGCTGGTCCTCAGGGTCCGACGGCAAGGGACGGAGACGTTCCGCCCGGCGCGTCGGCCGCGTTGACTACTCGAACTGGAGCGCCGTTGCCGAGCTGCTCGTGCCCCAGGGTCAGCACGAGGTCGCCGGCCGCGAGGCGGCCAGCGACCGCGCTGAGCTCCCCGGAGCGGCCCGCGACGCGGACGGGCCTCCATTCGGCCAGACCGTCGACCGGAACCAGGACGCCGACCGAGCGGGCGCCATCCATTGCCACCCGTTCCAGCAGGGCGGTGTCCGGGACGATCAGTGCGTCGTCCAGGTCACGCAGGCTGACGGAGACCTCGGCGTACATGCCGGGCCGCAGCAGGTCGTCGGTTCCGGTGAGTTCGCCTTCGACGAGCACGGTGCGATCGTTGCGCCGTACCTCGCCGGCCACTCGGCGCACCGTGCCGGAGAAGGTCTGCTCGCCCGTGGCCTCGGTGGAGACATCGAATGCCGCGCCGGCCCGGACCGCGGCCAGATCTCGCTCGGGTACGCGGAACTGAACCATGAGCGGCGCTTCCTCGACCAGCCGCAGGACCGGCGTGCCGGGCTGGACCAGGGCGCCGCGGTCGAGATAGCGGTCGGCGACGACCGCGTTGAACGGGGCCCGGATCCGTGTGTTCGCGAACGCCTCGGCGAGTTGGGCTTCGCGCGCCGCGGATTGCCGGACCTGCGCTTCGGAGGCGGCCAGGTTCGCTCTCGCGGTGGCGTACTGGGACGTCTCCTGCTGTTGCTCCTGCTCCGACAACAGGCTCTGTTCGTAGAGCTCCATCGCCCGCTGGTAGTTCGCTTCGACGCCGACCAGTTCGGCCGCCGCCTTGTCCCGGTTCGCCTCGGCGACGCCGAGTTGACCGCGGGCTTCCTGCAACTGGTTCTTGATGTCGATATCCCCGATCACGGCGAGAACGTCGCCAACCGGGACTCGCTGGCCGATCCGCGCCGGTACGTCGACCAGCAGTCCCGAAACCTGGGGCGCGATGTCGGCGACCTCGCCGACGAGCTCGCCGGAGTAGGCAGTGCGAACGGAGAGGTGGCCCCTGCGGGCTGCCTCGGCGCGGACCGGCACCGCCTGGGCCAGCAGGGCGTCGGCGTCCAGCGCCGGGGCTCCGGACTGCGGCGGGCGGCCGAACGCGATCACGGCTGCGGCAGCCAGAACCACGACCGCGGCCGCAATGCCGGCGATCTGTGGGCCGCTGATCCGCCTTGGCGGCCTGACGCCGGCCTTGAAGGCGGCCGGGCCGGGACGCTCGGGGCCGTGACTGTGCCCCGTCTGACCGGGCGGGGCGGCCGTCGGTCCGGCGGTGGGTCGGGAGCGGGGCGGCATGGCGCCGGCGCCTGCTCCTTCGGATTGGACTATCGCCATGGTTGTGGTTCTCTCGGGTTGTTACGGGCAGCCGTTCGGGATGGTCTACGGAGTACCGGATGGGGACTTGCCGCCGCCGTCTTCCATCCCCGCGAGCACGGAGTGGAGGCTGTCGGCGAGAATGGCGTAGAAGCGGATGAACCTGTCCAGGCGGTCGCCGACGACGGCGCCGCCCTCGGTGCCGTGAAGGAGCGCCCTTTGCATCTCCTCGGCCATGGCCTGACGGTCGCGGAAGCGGTCCACGACTCGTTGCAGCAGGCCGGGCTGCTCGTTGATCTGGAAGTAGTCGCGGCGGTCGCCCGGGCGCGTGACCCGTTCGATGACTCCCATGTTCTCCAGCAGGCGGGTGTTCGTGCTGATGCTGCCGCGGCTGACGCGAAGACGCTCGGCCAGGCGGTCGAAGCGAAGGGGCTGTGGCGACAGGATGAGCAGGCCGACCAGGCGGCCCGCGATCCGGGGCAGTCGGTCCTCTTCGAGCGCCAGTCCCATGCCCTCGATGAAGCGCTCCTCGGCTGCGTGCAGGGCGAACTCCGCCGCGGCAGCCGGCTCGGCGGATGGGTCCGGAACGGTGAACGGTTCGGAGATGGCCATTAGTCAGAGATGTTGGAACATCCGGTTTGTTTTGTCAAGACTGAACAACGTGAACGACATGATGGACGCTGGCCCTCGGGGAAGGCCGGAGCCGGGCCGAGGGGCTAGGCTCGCGCCGATGCGGTCCTCAAGCCGTCGCTCGAGCCCCGGCCTCCTGCCCCTGCTTCTGGGTCTGGGCATGCTGGTCTTCGCCCTGTTGCAGCTCAACGACCCGGACCCCCTCATCTGGGCGAGCTACTACGCGGCAATCGCCTGCGCCTGTACGTTCGCCGCCTACCGGCCGCTACCCACGGTCGTGTTCCTGGGCCTGGTCGTCGTGACCGCGGCCGGCGCGGCGTTCACCCTGCCGGGCTTCGCCGACTGGATCCTGAACCGTCCGGCGAGCGATCTCTGGGCGCCGATGTCGGCCGACCGGATGTACATCGAGCACAGCCGGGAGCTGTTGGGGCTCGTGATCGCCGGCGTCTTTCTCGTGACCGCGTACCGGCTCTCGCGGCGTGGTCGCTAGTGGTCGCCGCTTGGCGGCGGCGTTTCTCCCCCCGGATCAGAAGACCCGGGGCTACTCGCGGCGGCGCTCATCATGAAGCCCATCATCATCTCGTCCGTCGAGGGCTGGCCGAAGCGCACGGTCCGTTCCGAGTTGAAGCCGTAGCGGGCCGCCTTCTCGGCCGAGTTGTCGTACCAGGCCG
>JAJDZH010000262.1 GCA_022824725.1 Thermoanaerobaculia bacterium
ACCGGGGCACGGCCTCGGAGTCGCACTACTCGCAGTAGCGGGTCTGGCCAGCCTCGCCTTCGCACAGCCGGTCTACGACGTCCTGAGAAGGGCGCCGGAGTTCTTCGCGATCCGGGACCTGCAGATGGGCGATCTGCTGGCCCTGGTGGTGACGGTCGCCCTCGTTCCGACTCTTGTGCTCGCGGCACCCGCTGCGATTCTTCGCTTGATCCGACCGTCCTGGTGTCGGCTTGCGATCGCGGCTTCCATCGGCCTGCTGACTGCGGTGATCGCGCTCCAAGCGGTCCGCCACCTACCCGCAGCCGCAGCCACGACCGTTGCATTGGCGGTCGGCGGCGGCGGCGTCTGGGCGTATCTCCGATTCCAGAGCGCCCGCACGTTCGCCTTGTTGCTGTCTGTCGCCGCGGTCGTCGTACCGGCATTCCTCGCTCTTGATCGTGATGTCCGACGAAGCACGGCTGACATCAATCAAGCGGTTCCACGCAACCTCCCGGACACGGGCGCACGGGCTCCCATCGTTCTGGCCATCTTCGACGAATGGTCGCTGACCTCGATCCTCGATTCGAAGGGAAGGATCGACGCGAAGCGACTTCCCAACCTGGCCCGGCTCGCCGGCCAGGCTACCTGGTACCCGAACGCAACCGCCGCGGCGGATGCGTCAGAGCTGGCCGTGCCAGCCATGCTGACCGGTTCCTGCGCCGAGCGGGGCCGGCTGCCGATTCTCGCCGAGCATCCAGTCAACCTCTTCACGCTGCTTGCTCCGAGCCACGACATCTACGCCATTGAGCCCGTGGCTTCGCTTTGCCCAGCCGGGTCGAATCTCCTGGCCAAGCGGCGTCCCGCCTTCAGGCAACGATTTGGCCTGTTGATCTCCGACCTCACCGTGGTCTGGCTCAGCCAGACCTTGCCCAAGGGTTGGAGAGAGCAACTGCCATCAATCGAGCGAACCTGGAGCGGCTTCGGTGCGGGTCAACAGGGTGGAAGACGTGAACCCTCGGCTGACCAGCCAGTCCGTCGAGCTCTGTTCAACGTGATGAACTCCGACCGGGCTGCTGACTTCCGCCGTCTGGTGGCTTCGATCGGGTCTCCCTCAGACCGACCGGGTCTCTACTTCGTGCACTCTCTCCTGCCGCACACTCCTTGGGAGTACCTGCCTTCCGGGCGCACTTATCACTCCAACCGAGGCCGCATCGACGGACTCGAAGGGCAGCGGTGGACAACCGATCCGTGGCCGGTCCTCCACGCCCGGAAGCGTTACCTCCTTCAGGTCGAGTTCGTCGACCGGATCATCGGCGAGTTGACGTCTCGGCTGGAATCGCTGGGTCTGTTCGACGAGAGCGTGATCGCTATCGCTTCCGACCACGGCACTTCCTTCCGGCCAGGTGGCTCGGCCCGGTTCCCCGATCCGCGGAATCCCTCTGCCGACCAGATCCTGGACGTCGCCATGGTCCCCCTCGTGATCAAGGCACCCTTTCAAGATGAGGCACTCGTAGACGAGCGCCCCATCTCCCTTGCCGAGCTGACGCCCCGGCTACTGGAACTTGCGGGAGCCGAGCCCGACGCGGCCGGGAACCCACAGAAGGCCGATCCGTCAACCATGGTCGGAAAGTACGCGGGAAGCGTTCAAGTCCCTCGCCAGCGCGCGGCCTGGAGGATGAAAGAAGGCCGCGAGCAGGCGGAGCTTCTGGGTGAATCGAACGAGCCGGCGGCGATCGGCGTACGGCCCGATCTCCACGGCATCGAGGTTGCCGAACTGACACTCCGGGACAGCGATGTCAGCATCCGACTCGAGGGAGCAGACCTTTGGGACAACGTCGATCTCAGCCGCAACGTACTGCCGGCTCGCGTTGAGGGCGTTCTCACGGGGCCGGACTCGCTACTCGACCGCTCCACCGCAATCGCCCTGAATGGCGTAGTAGCCGCCTCTGTCCGTCCGCGGCAGGACGCCGAAGGTACGATCCGGCTCGCGGCGCTCCTGCCGGAACGTCTCCTCCGACCCGGATTCAATCAGATCGAAGTGTTCCTGACCTCGAACGACGTCAACGTCTCGACGCTCGAGCATGTGCAGCGCCCTGCCGGCTTCGTCTACGAGCTCACCTGGGGCGACCAGAGCCAAGGCAACGCCCTCCTGCGCCGCCCAAGAAGTTCCCTGAACGCCGACATCGTCAGCATTCCCATACTGCGGCGAGCGGACTCTCAGATGATCGGCTTCCTCGAGGGCGGCCATCGATCCGGCGCCCCGGTCCATGGCTGGGTCACCGATCTCACCGAGTCCGGCACTACGCTGGAGGTCGTCGTGTTCCTCCAAGGAGAACAGTACTGGGCCGGCACGACGACCGTCGAACGGCAGTCCGTGGCGGATCGCTACGGCCAGGGACACCTGTACAGTGGATTCTCCCGGAAGACTCGACCCACCTCGCGAAGGGATGTGGAAGCCGCCGCTGCAAGTCTGAAGACGATCCGGCGAGAGGGTCTCGTCAGCTACGCGGTGTCACCCCGGGGCGAAGCGGCTCGCCTTCGATTCTCCTACGCACCGCTCGAAGACGAGGACGGCACAGAGGTCCTGCCGATCAGCGATGGTCGCAGGCTGCCGGTGCTGAAAGCCGGCGAGCGCTTCGAGGGCGCGGTCGATCTCGTCTCCAAGCCAGGGAAGCGGACATTGATCGAGGGATGGGCGGCCGACCTCGAGAGGGGCGAACGACCCCGTCAGGTCGTGGTGTATCGCGATGGCAAGTTCCTCGTCGCCCTGGGCGCCAACCGGGGCCGCCCCGACGTTGCGGAGCACCACCGGGATGCCCGGCTGCTCCGCACCGGCTTCAGGGCCTCGGTTCCGGGAGCTCCTGAACCGGCAACCTTCGCCGATCGTCACCGGGTCTTTGCATTGATGCTTGCTGGTTACGCCATCGAGTTGCCGATCAGTGAGGTGGCGGAGACAGGCTCAGAGGAGCCGGTTTCTTGAAGGGTCCGGCCTCGACCCACACGCCACAGTCCGGAACGCGAACGCCCGTTTCCGCGCTGTTCGGTCGTCTCCCCCTCAACCCAGGAGCGCTGGGCTGGGCCGCCTTCGGCCTCTTCGGACTCTGGTTCGCATGGAGGCTGATCGCGGCCTGGGCGGGAACACTCCGGCTGGAGGATCAACTGATCGTTCTGCGCTACGCCCGCAATCTGGTCGAGGGAAACGGCCTGGTCTACAACGTGGGTGAACGCGTGATGGGGTTCACGACACCTCTGTGGACCCTGCTCAGCACCATCTTCGTCGCCTTCGGAGGCGACAATGCTCCAACTTGGCAGAACGCGTTTGGAGTGTGCTGCCTGCTTGGCACGGCGGCCCTCGCAGCGAGACTGCTGATCCGGATAGGAGCCGGGATGGCAGCACCGCTCGCGGTTCTCCTCATTACGTTCGACGGCCCGTCAGTCCCGCGCTACTACTTCCTGGGCATGGAGGTCTACGTCTTCACGCTGCTCTACCTTCTTGCCCTGGACCTGCACCTGAGTCGTCGAGACGCTTCCGCAGGCATCGCCACAGGCGCCCTCTTCCTGACCCGTCCGGAGGGCGCGCTCTTGGCAATGATGCTATTCGCGCACAACTGGATCTCGACTCGGTCGCTACCACTTCGCCAGGCAACGGCCGCTGCTCTGAGCGTTCTCCCCTGGCTTGCGTTCGCCGCGCTCTACTTCGGGGCGATCACATCCGCGACTCTCGGAGCCAAACGGGGGATCTACTCCTTCGCCGACTACATCGACCATGTGGCCGGGAACTTCAACCAGGCCGCGAAGGACCTTGTGCTTGCCTATACGACCTGGACACCGCTGGTCGCAAGCGCCTGGTTCCTGATCGGCCTGCTGGCGTGCGCCGGCATCGTCGATCTGCTGCGCCGAAAGCCAAACCTCTGGCCTCTCCCCGCCTTTCCCCTCGCGATCGTGCTCGGCTACGCGGCTCTCGGGGCCTGGCCTGGATTCACCTGGCACTTCTACCCCGTGTTCGTGACGGTTCCAGTTCTTGTCGCGCTTGGCGTCAACGCCGCCCTGCTGGCGGGCCTCCGGCTCGTCGTGAATCTGATCCGCCGCTCCAAGATCCGCTGGCCAATGGGACGCCTCGCGAACCTGAGTGGCGGCAACCTCGCCAAAGCCGCCTCCGTTGCGCTCCTTCTGCTCGCCGCACCCCTACTGGTGCATACATGGAGCGTGCTCAGGAACCCGCACGAGCCCTCGCCGCGCGACCGGACTCTCGCCGCTCTGGGGAACTACCTAGGCGAACACTACGACGAAGACGTCCGAGTGCTCATCGACGAGATCGGCTACATCGGGTGGCTCAGCCGGCTTCACATCCTCGACTCCCAGGGACTCGTCACGGCTGACCTGAACTGGGACATTCCGAGAATCGAAGCACTTGACCGGCATGTGCCCGACCTCCTCCTGGTCCATGTCGACGCACAAACACGCCATGCCATGCGCGAGATCACACCCTGGATGTACCGACCAATCGAGACGTTCGACGTGTCGCCCGAGTACCGTCTCTACTCGAGGATCGACCCCGAGTTTCGCTACGAGACGACTCCCGCGCGCGATGCCCTGCTGCGCTACCCGACGAACGATCCCGCGGCCCAGCCGACGCGCATACCGATTACGCCCGGACCCGATCTGATCGGATTCCTGGACGAAGCGATCAATCAGACGGAGAGCGAATCGGTCGACGAAGACAAGTTCGTTTTCAACGGCTGGGCCATCGATCCAACGGACCCGAACGGGCTCGAAGCCGTCGTCTTCGCGGTCGGCGGCACGACGGCAGGCTTCACTACCGTCGACCTTCCCCGACGACCCGACGTCGTCGCACTCCACGGCCGGAGCTTCGAGTACAGCGGTTTCACTCTCCAGGCCGCGGCGGATCGCGACCTCGTGGAACGCGAGGGAGTCGTCGCTCTTGCCGTATCCAAGCGGGGCTTCGCCTCCCGTTTGGGCTATCAGTACCAGCAACTCCGACTCATGAAGGACGGCACCGAAATCCTGCCCAGCACCGACGGGCGCAAGTTGCGAATCCAGGCTCCCGACGACCAGGTCGTTGGAAGAATCGACTCGATCACAAGCCTGGACGGCGCGACCCGACTCGAAGGCTGGGCAGCGGACGTTGTACGCGCCGAGCCGCCACGCCACGTCCTCATCTACCGCGGCGGCCACCTCCTGGCCAGCCTGGGCCTCAACAGCCAACGTTCGGACGTTGCCGAGCACTTCGGCAACCCCAGACTCCTTCGCACGGGTTTCGTCGTGGACGTACCCGGGGCGCCGGAACCGGAGACGTTCGCCCACAACTACAGGGTGTTCGCCGTGATGGAGAGAGGCATCGCGGTCGAACTGCCTGTAGTAGGAGAACAGGCGCTGTAATCGAGAGCTTCAAGGACCACCAACACAGCTAGAATCGCCGTCCATGGCGGAATCGCACTTGGCCGCCGCCGGCCAAGCCCGGAAATCAGAACAAGGGAGCGCCCCGGGACCGGGCGCCACCCGCAACACCGACCGCCGCGAACGGAGCCTCGGCGGCGGTGTTCTGGCGATCGCCGGTCTGAGCAGCCTCGCCTTCGCACAGCCGGTCTACGACCTGCTCCGGCGGACGCCGGAGTTCTTCGCCATCCGAGACCTGTACATGGGCGACGTTCTGGCGCTTGTCGTCGTTCTCACGGCGGCTCCGACTCTGGCGCTCGCGGCACCGGCCACCGTTGTTCGGTTCCTCCGGCCCTCCTGGATTCGACCCGCGATCGCGGCTCCCGTCGGACTGCTTGCAGCGGTGATCGTTTTACAGGCGATCCGGAGTCTGCCAGCGACAGTTGCCACGATCGCCGCGTTGACGGCCGGAGCCGTCGCGGGCTGGGTCTACATCCGGTTTCAACCCGCTCGCTCCCTGGCAACGCTGCTGTCGGCCGCCACCGTCCTCGTCCCGGCGCTCCTGGTGTTCGACGGCGAGGTTCGGCGCAGCGCAGCCGGTCCTCACAGCGCGAACCAGGTGGACCTGGTCGACACCGGCGCCCGGGCACCGATCATCATGGTCATCTTCGACGAGTGGTCGCTCGTGTCCATCCTCGACTCCGAAGGAGCGATCGACCGCGAACGCCTGCCCAACCTGGCGCGCCTCGCGGACCGGGCCACTTGGTACCCGAACACCACGGCTGCATCCGACGGCACCTACCTCGCGGTTCCCGCGATGCTGTCCGGGCAGAAGGTCGCAAAAGGCTCGCTTCCGACCGTCGCGGAGCACCCTGTCAACCTGTTCACGATGCTCGCTCCAAGCCACGACATCTTCGCCGTCGAACCTGTCACCTCGCTCTGTCCGCCCGAAGTGAACCTCCTGGCCGAGCAGCGAGCCGGCTTCGGAGGACGATTCGGCCTCCTGCTCTCCGATCTCACGGTGGTCTGGCTCTATCTCACGCTGCCCGCAGTCTGGACGGAGCGATTGCCGGAAGTCACTCACACCTGGAGCAACTTCGGCCAGGACCAAGCCCTCGAACCCTCCGACGAACGGTCCAATCCTCCAGGGCAGCGGGCTTTCCGCCATCTGCGAGACGCTGATCGCGCCGCGGAGTTTCGTCTCTTTGGCGCTTCGATCAGGCCTCCCGGCCGGCGCCCGGGCTTTTACTTCCTTCACACCCTGCTGCCCCACCGCCCGTGGGAGTACCTGCCCTCCGGCCGCTCCTACAACCGGGCCACCCGGAACCGCATTCATGGCCTCCAGCGAGAAAGGTGGGGAACCGAGCCCTGGCCCGTCCGCCACCACCAGAAGCGCTACCTGCTGCAAGTGCAGTTCGTCGATCTACTGATCGGGGAGTTGATCGACAAGTTGGAGTCACTCGACCTGTTCGATCGGAGCGTCATCGTGATCACGGCGGACCATGGTGTCGCCTTCGAACCCGGGCAGTCGCGTCGCCTGATGGAAAAGGATGATCTCTCGGGTCACCAGCCCCTGGACCTGGCCGCAGTGCCTCTGGTCATCAAGGCGCCGTTTCAGCGTCAGGCAGTCATCGACGACACAGTCACCTCTCTGGTCTCCCTGACGCCGCGGCTCCTCGAACTCGCCGGCGCCGACCCAGGTTCGATTCCGCGGTTCCGGGACAGCGGGACACCTTCTCTCGTCGGCAAGTACGCTTCCCTCGTGGAGCTTCCGCTCGATCGGGATTCCTGGTGGCGGAAACGACTCGCCGAACAGACAGCGATGCTTGGGGAAGCGAACGACCCGATGGCGATCGGCGCCGTTCCCAGGCTTCACGGTCGGCTGATCTCCGAACTGCCGCAGCGGAGCAGCGAGATCAGCATCCGGCTGGCAGACGCCGATCTCTGGGACGATGTCGACCCTGACCGGACGTCGCTGCCGGCCATCGTCCATGGAATCCTCACAGGGCCGGAATCGCTCCTCGAACGTTCCGTCGCCGTGGCCCTCAACGGCGTCGTCGCAGCCTCCGTTCGTCCCCACCAAACCACCTCCGGTGAGATCCGCATCGCGGCGATGCTGCCGGAAGGCCTCTTTCATCCCGGACTCAACCAACTGCATGTCTTCCTCATCTCGGACCGGGACGGCGTTGCAACGCTCGAGCAGGTGAACCGTCCCCGGAGCTTCTTCTACGAACTCGTCCGGGACGACCAGGGTCAGGAGGAGATCCTGCGGCGGCCCAAGAGCGGCTTCGACACGGACGTCGAGAAGATTCCCGTGGTCCGGAACGCCGAGGAGATCGTCGGCTTCCTTGAAGGCGGCCACCGCTCGAACGGCGGCTTCGGGGGCTGGGCCGTGGATCTCGCCAATCCCGGCGGCATCGAGGAAGTGGTCGCCTTTCTCGCCGGAATCCAGGTCTGGACCGGCAAGGCGACATC
>JAJDZH010000045.1 GCA_022824725.1 Thermoanaerobaculia bacterium
ACGGCACGAAGTCCGCGCCGCCCTTCTTCGCCAGTATGTTCGTGATCGCTGCCGTCAGCGTCGTCTTGCCGTGATCCACGTGACCGATCGTCCCCACGTTCACGTGCGGCTTCGTACGCTCGAACTTCTCCTTCGCCATGCGCTCGTTGCCTCTCCCGCCTCAGCGGATCAACTGTCCGTGTTTGTGTTCTGCCTGGATAAGCCTGTCTGGAGCCCACGACCGGATTTGAACCGGTGACCCCTTCCTTACCAAGGAAGTGCTCTACCCCTGAGCCACGTGGGCAGCCGTCTCAGGTTTCCCCGCCTTCAAGTCTCTGGTGTGTTCGGGACCCCCGTTTCCGCTCCCCAGGTCGACCCTCGACACGCAATGCGACCCGCACCTCGGAGTTGACTCCTGCGGTGCTTCGCGGGGAAGGGGCGGAGTCTAGCCGCTTCTGCGGCAGCCGTAAACCCCCCTACGGCGCCTGGTGGCGCACGACCTCGCCATCGACCAGGAAGACGACGTCCTCGGCGATGTTCGTCGCCAGATCGGCCATCCGCTCCAGGTAGCGCGAGATAGACAGGAACTGGATGCAGACCGCCGCGGACCCGGGTTCTTCCTCGATCATCGCCGCCACCACGCCGTACATGGCCTCGTGGCTTCGGTCGACGACCTCGTCCTCGGCAATGACCGACCGGGCCAGCTCCGTGTCGCCCCCCACGACGGCGTCCAGCGCCGCCCGCAACATCTTCGGGATGCGCTCGGCCATGGTCCAGATTTCCCGCGGCACCTCGACCGACTCCGCCACGGCCAGGCTCTCGGCCCGCTCCGCGAGGTTGCGGGCCAGATCGCCCGCGCGTTCGAGGTCGTTGTTCACCTTGAGGAAGGTCACGACCTGCCTCAGGTCCGACGCCACCGGCGAGTGCAGCGCCAGGATCTTGAGGCACTCCTCCTCGACTTCGATCTCGCGAGCGTCGATCACCCGGTCCTGGCGCTGGACTTCGTGCGCGAGATCGACGCTGCGCTCCCTGAGCGCCTGCAGCGACTTCGCGATCATGTCCTCGACCATCGACGCGACAGCGAGAAGCGCCCGCGTCACATCGTCGAGGTCACGTTGCAGGTGAATGCGCAAGAGAAGATCCTAACCGGCCACGACCGGGCCGCGACGAAATGTCGCGCAGCCGTGTAAAGAGTGCGTGAAGCCGGATCAGGACTGCGGCCCGGCCGGGTCGCGCGGTCCGGCCTGGCGCGCGGTCGGCAGCCACAGGCGGAACGTCGAGCCGTGATCCCGTTCGCTCTCCACCTCGACACCCCCGCCGTGCCTCTGAACGACGTTCTTGACGATCGAGAGCCCGAGACCGGTGCCACCGAGTTCCCGTGAGCGGGCCCGGTCGACGCGGTAGAAGCGCTCGAAGATCCGGTCCAGGTGTTCGGGGGCGATTCCCGGCCCCTCGTCCTCGACCTCGAGAACCGCCCGCCCGTTCAGCGCGTGCAGGCGAACGACGACCCTTCCGCCCTCCGCCGAGTACTTCACCGCGTTGTCGACCAGATTGGACAGCGCCTGCCGGAGCGCTTCCTCCTCACCGCGGACGTTGACCGGCGTGCCGGGGCAGTCGGCCACCAGTTCCAGGCCCCGCGCGTCGCCCGACGGCCGGAGCAGACCCAGCACTTCCTCCACCTGCGCCCGCAGGTCGACGAGGTTCTCCAGCCGCTCCGCCGAGGATTCGATCCGCGACAGGGTCAGCAGATCGGAGACGAGGGCGCCCAGACGGCTGCTCTGCTTGCGGATCTTGCGGAGGAAACGGCGCCGGGTTCCGGCGTCCACGTCCTCCCGTTCGAGCAGGGTCTCGACGTAGCCGTGGATCGCCGTGAGCGGCGTCTTCAGCTCGTGCGAGACGTTCGACACGAACTCGCGGCGCATGCCCTCCAGCCTCTCCAGCTCGGAGGTCTCGTGAATCACCGCGACAGCGCCCTCGACCAAGTCGCCGCTATCGCTCGCCGTGAGCAGGGGCGACGCGTTCAGTTCGAACTTCCGCTGGTCGGCCTCCGAGCCGTCGGAACTCACGAGCCCGAAGGACCGGCTCACCTGCGTCCGCTTCTCCATCGCCTCGATCAGGGCCCCCGAGAGTTCAGGCTGCCGCGACAGCTCGTAGACGGGACGGCCGACCGCCGTCTCGGGAGACGACCGTCCGAACCACTCCGCGGCGACCGCGTTCAGGTGGAGCACCTGCCGGTCGAGGTCGATCGCCACGACTCCTTCGACCATGCCGCCAAGCACTGCCGTCAACTGGTTCCGGTCGGCCCTCAGTTGATCAAGCTGTTCGGCGAACCGTGTCCGGCCCGCCTCAAGACCCGATTCGAGCCGCGCCAACTCGTCTCCAGCGCCGGACTCAGGTTCGGCTCCGACGAGCTCGGCGGCCTTTTCCGCCAGACGCCCGGCGCGCTCCGCCAGCCGGCGGGCCCCGATCGCGGCCGCGGCAACCGCCAGGATGGCCACGGGCGCAGCCACGGCGGCGCCGAGGAGGCCGGAGGCCATGGCGATGCCTGTCAGGAATCCCGCCGCGAGCAGAACGGCCCCGCTCAGGGTCAGTCTCCAGTACAGCGGTGAGCTAGTCATCGGTTCCGTGTTGGCAACGCTAGCGCGGCAGGATGGTCGCCGCTTCGCGGCGCGTTGTCTTCAGAAGCCGGCGAGGGCGCCGGCGCACCCAGTGTGTCGCGCCAAGTCCGACAGCCGGCGAGGGCGCCGGCGCACCCAGTGTGCCGCGCCAAGTCCGACAGGCGGCTAGCGTTCAGGCGCTCGGTCCCCTGGACACGTTCGGGTCGCCGGCGACGTAGAAGCGCCAGAGCCGGTTCGGGGCTCGGGTGACGCC
>JAJDZH010000228.1 GCA_022824725.1 Thermoanaerobaculia bacterium
CGATGCCGCCGCCGACCTCTCGGCCCGCTACCTGCTCGACCGTCGCCTGCCCGACAAGGCGATCGATCTGGTCGACCAGGCCGGCGCCTCGAACCGCCTGATGACGAAGGACCAGCGCAAGGGCGTCCTCGACCCGGTCGATATGGAGCGCGTCGTCGCCTCGATGGCGAAGATCCCCGAGAAGTCCGTCTCCAGCGACGACCGGGACGCCCTCCTCAACCTGGAGGAGGAGCTGAAGGCGGTCATCTTCGGCCAGGACGAGGCGATCCGCTCGATCTCGGCGGCCGTGAAGCTGGGCCGTGCCGGCCTCGGCACCCTGGAGCGGCCGATCGGCAGCTTCCTCTTCTCGGGCCCCACCGGCGTCGGCAAGACGGAACTCGCCCGCCAGCTCGCCCAGGTGCTTGGCATCGCCTTCACGCGTTTCGACATGAGCGAGTACATGGAAAAGCACACCGTGTCCCGGCTGATCGGAGCGCCGCCGGGCTACGTCGGCTTCGACCAGGGCGGCCTGCTGACCGACGCGATCCGCCGCACCCCGCACACCGTCCTGCTGCTCGACGAGATCGAGAAGGCCCATCCCGACGTCTACAACATCCTGCTCCAGGTCATGGACCACGCCACCCTGACCGACAACAACGGCCGCAAGGCCGACTTCCGGCACGTCATCCTGATCATGACGACGAACGCCGGCGGCCGGGAGTTGACGACGAAGCCGATGGGCTTCGGCGATCGCTCGAAGCTCTCGGCCGAGGCTGCGTCGAAGCCGGCCGTCGAGCGTCTGTTCACGCCGGAGTTCCGGAACCGGATCGACGCCTGGGTCGTCTTCAAGGCTCTGGAGATGGACTCCGTGCGGCTGATCGTCGACAAGCTGGTGGGCGAACTCGGGCTACAGCTTGCCGACCGCGACCTCAGGATCGAACTGAAGGAGGCCGCCCGCGACTGGCTGGCCGAGCACGGCTACGAGCCGGACTTCGGCGCCCGGCCCATGCGCCGGCTGATCGACGAGAAGATCAAGCGCAGGCTGGCTGACGAGATCCTCTTCGGCAAACTGGCCGACGGCGGCAAGATCGTCGTCGACGCGAAGGAAGGCGCCTCGCTCGAAGACGGCCTCGTGCTCAGGACGAGGCGGAAGCGCCGGGCAAGGCGGAAGAAGCCTAACTAGAGCTCACCCGGGGCAGCACGTCTGCCTTGAACCGTTCGATCGTCGACATCAGCCGCGCGTGCGGCAGCAGGCCGTTGTACGCCCAGAAGTAGAGCCAGGTCACGGGCAGGCGCTCGCAAAGCGTCTCGAGTTGCCGGGTCACCGTGTCGACCGTGCCGACCAGCGCCATGCCCGAACCCATCATGTCCTCGAACGGCTCCCCCGTCTCCGGGTCGGCCATGCCGCGGCTGAAGCCGAACGGCTCGAACCACGCCGACCCGCAGAACGCGCCGCTCGCCTTCCAGAGGCGTTCCGCTTCCACGTCCGTATCGGCGATCACGACGTCGCGCAGGACGCCGATGCCCTCGCCGAGCGGCCGTCCGGACTCCTCCGCGAAGAGCTCGAAGAGCGCCCGCTCCCGCTTCGGATGCAGCGGCGGCAGGATCGCCGTCACGCCCTCCCGGGCGCACCAGCGGATGCTCTCCTCCGACGACGCGAATGGCTGGAAGATCGGCGGATGCGGCTTCTGGACAGGCTTCGGCACGACGCCGACCTGGCGCAGCACGCCGTCCTCGACGCCGGCGCCCCACTGCTCCGTCGCCTCCAGCGTCCACGGCGTGCCGCCCTCTGGACCGCCCACGGGGACCTTCCAGAACCGGCCGTCGTAGTCGAGCATCGGCTCGGTCCACGCCTTCTTGATGATCTGGAAACACTCCTCGAAGGCGGCCCGGTTCGTCGCGTCGATCTCGTCGTGCCGGTGCGGCAGGGCGCCCGAGATGCCGTGCGTCTGCTGCGCCATCACGTCGACCCAGCGCCGCTGGTAGCCGCGCGCGAAGCCGGCGTTGGCGCGGCCGCCCGTCATCCGGTCGAGCATCGCGATGTCCTCGGCGACGCGGATCGGATTCCTCGACGGCAGCACGATGCCCAACTGGCCGACCCGGATGTTCTTCGTCTGCATGCCGACGAAGAGGTCGAGCAGCACGGGGTTGTTCGAGAGTTCGAAGCCTTCGATGTGGAAGTGGTGCTCGGTGAAGCTGATCGAGTCGTAGCCCAGATCGTCGGCCAGCCGGGCCTGCTCGGAGACCTCGGCCAGCATCCGGTCGTAGAGGTCGCCCCGCAGGCCCGCCATGCCCTGCTTGATCTCGGCCCGCGAGCCGATCGAGGGCAGGTAGAAGAGGGAGATCTTCAAGGGCCGAGCGAACCTCAGCCGCCGCCGTCGTAGCCCGGCAGTTCCCGAATCCAGACGTTGCGGAAACGCGTCGGGTTGCGGTGATCCTGGAGGCCGATCCAGCCGCGCGGCTCGTGCGGGCGGTCGTAGACGCCGACCCGGCGATGGATCGTCCGGCCGATGTACTCCTTCTTGTGATGGATGACCACACCGTTGTGGAGCACGGTGACGTTCGCCTTCTTGACGAGTTCGCCGTCCTTCCAGCGCGGCGCCTCGAAGATGATGTCGTAGGTCTGCCAGACGCCCGGGGCCCTGGACGAGTTGACCATCGGCGGCGTCTGGCCGTAGAGCGCGCCCGCCTGGCCGTCGGCGTAGGAGCGGTTCTCGTACGAGTCCAGAATCTGGACCTCGTAGTCACCGTAGATCATCACGCCGCTGTTGCCGCGGCCCTGGCTGTTGCTCTCGACCTTTGCCGGGGTCGCGAACTCCAGGTGAAGCTGGAAGTCGCCGAACTCCTCCCGGGTGCGGATCGAACCGGTCGAGGTGACCTCCATGTAGCCGTTCTCGACCTTCCACTCGGGTTCGTCGCCGTTCGGCTTCTGCCACTTCGAGAGGTCCGTCCCGTCGAACAGCACGACCGCGTCGGCGGGAGCCGCCGCCATGTCGCTGAACGAGGCGCCGGACTCCACCACCGGCGGCACCGGCCGGTTCGGGTCGTGCACCTTCCAGGGCAGTCCCGGCAGCTTGGGGGTGTCCTCGTAGCCGACCGGCTGTTGCTGAGCGACCGCCGACGCGGTCAGAAACAGGCCGGCGGCCAGAAAGAGGTACAGGGTCTGCTTCATTCGGTTCGCTGCCATCTCAGGTCTCCTCCTGCGTCCGCTCACCGCGCCCGCGACGCGAGCAGCGGCTCGGACAGTTTCAGCCACTTGACGACTTCGGAACGGGTGTTCCGCGGGTCGATCAGATCATGGACCGAGAAGCCCTCGGCCCGCGGGAAAGGTGTGCGCCTCTTGGCGAACTCGGCTTCCAGTTCGGCCCGTTTCTTGTCCGGGTCGGGCGCCGCGGCGATCTCTCGCCGGAAGGCGACCGCCACCCCGCCCTCGATCGGCAGGGCGCCGCTCTCCGCCGACGGCCAGATCAGCACGCGGCCGCCCGGGCCGTAGTGAGCCGCGGCGGCGACGCCATAGGACTTGCGAATCTGCACGGCGCACCAGGGCACGGTCGTCCTCACCGTCGCCGCGATCGCCTCCATGCCGTACCGGATCGTGCCCGAAGCCTCCGACTCCGAGCCGATCATGAAGCCCGGTTCGTCGACCAGGCTGAGGATCGGCAGGTGGAAGGTCTCGCAGAACTCGATGAAGCGCCGGAACTTCTGCGCCCCCGCCGCGTCCATCGCGCCGCCGATGTGCTTGCAGTCGTTGGCAACGACTCCCACCGGGCGGCCGTCGACCCGGGCCAGGCCCGTGATCTGGGACGGACCGTAACCTGCCGTCATCTCGAAGAAGCTGTCCCGGTCCGTGACGAGCGAGATCACCTCGCGCATGTCGTAGAGGAAGCGCCGGTCCCGCGGCACGATCGTCAGCAGGCGTTCCTCGCGTCGCTCCGCCGGATCGCCCACGGAGCGCCGAGGCGGCAGCGTGTCCACGTTGGGCGGCAGGTAGCTCAGGAAGCGACGCACCTGCTCCATCGCGTCGTCCTCGTCCTCGGCGACATTGTCGACCACGCCGCTCCTGCTGTGGACCTCCCAGCCGCCCAGTTCGTCCTTCGTCTTCTTCTCGCCCAGGGCCCGCTCGACCAGCGCCGGACCGCCGATCAGGATCTGCGCCGTGTGGCGGGTCATCACCGAGAAGTGGGAAGCGACCAGGCGCGCCGCCGGGAAGCCCGCCACCGCCCCGACACCGATCGACGCCACCGGCACGGTCCGCAGAATCTCGGCGATCGACCAGAAACGGGCACGCGAGTAGACCGGCTCCCCCATCGGCCGCGGCGGCTTCTTCGGCGCCCCTTTCTGGCGGCCCGCGCTGCCGCGCACGCTGCCGCCGCCGCCTTCCAGGAAGCGAACCAGGGGCAGGCGGTACTTGAGGGCAAGTTCCTCGGAGTAGATGCTCTTGCGCAGCCCCGCCGGCGACGGCGAGCCGCCGGCCTGGGTGAAGTCCTCCCCGGCAACGATCGCGCGACTGCCATCCACGTCGGCAAAGCCGACGACGTAGTTCGCGGGCGTGAACGCGACGACGCGGCCCTCCTCGTCGACCTCGGCGGCTCCCGCCTGACGGCCCTCCTCGATGAACGAGCCCGGATCGGCGATCCGCTCGATCCGCTCGCGCACGGTCAGGCGGCCGCGCTCGTGCTGTTTCGTTACCGCCTCGTCGCCGCCCATCTCCAGCGCCAGGCGCCGCCGGCGTTCGATCTCGTCGACCTCTGGCTGCCAGGACATCGGACGGGGATTGTAGATGGTTACGGAAGGCTCTTCGCTATCCTGCGGCGCCCAGGGAGGTTCAAGTGACCGAAGCGAGACGCAAACTCTGCGGTTGGGGATACGAAGGACAGGGGCTCACTCCGACCGAGGCGGAGGCCTTTCGGGAGCAGACAGAGGAACGGTTTGGAGTCTCCCTGGAGCCTCGCGCGAGCGTGCCCCGGGTCTGCGACTTCGACCTGCGCGCGCCGCGACTCCGGCCGCCTTCGTCCCTTGAGAATCTGTTCCGCAACGATCCCTACGAACGCCTTCTCCACGCCTACGGAAAGTCCTTCCCGGATGCCGTGCGAATGTTCCGCCGCGAGGTGCCTGAGCCGCCCGATCTCGTCGCCTACCCGGAGACGACGGAGGATGTCGTTCGCATCCTCGACTGGGCCGGCGACGCCGGCGCCGCGGCGATTCCCTTCGGCGGCGGTTCGAGCGTGGTCGGCGGCGTCGAACCGGCCGTCGGCGATACCTACGCCGGCACGGTGACCGTCGACCTGCTCAAGCTCGACCAGGTGCTCGAGGTCGACCGCGCGAGCCGGGCCGCGCGTATCCAGGGCGGCGCCCGCGGCCCCCGCATCGAGGCCCAGCTCCGGGAGCACGGGCTGACGCTGCGCCACTTCCCGCAGAGCTTCGAGCACTCCACGCTGGGCGGCTGGATCGCGACCCGCTCGGGCGGCCACTTCGCCAGCCTCTACACCCACATCGACGACTTCGTCGAGGCGACGACGACGGTCACGCCGCGGGGCGTCATGGAGACCCGCCGCTTGCCCGGTTCCGGCGCCGGGCCCTCGCCGGACCGCATGGTCGTCGGCTCCGAGGGCATCCTCGGCGTGATCACGGAGGCCTGGATGCGGCTCCAGGACCGTCCGACCCACCGAGGCTCGGCGGCCGTCCACTTCGCTGACTACGCACAGGCGGCCGAGGCGGTCCGGATGCTCGCCCAGAGCGGCCTCTACCCCTCGAACTGCCGCCTGATCGACGCGGAGGAAACCGCCGGGGCGGGCGCCGGCGACGGATCGACGTCGCTGTTCGTCCTCGGCTTCGAGTCCGCCGATCATCCGGTCGATGCGTGGATGAAGCGTGCGCTCGAACTGACCGCCGACTGCGCCGGCGATCACAGCGCCTCGGCCGGCCGCTCCCACCGCGAGGGCGCCGCCGGCGCCTGGCGCGACGCCTTCATCAAGGGTCCCTACTTTCGCGAGGTTGGCGTGCCTCTGGGACTGATCGGCGACACCTTCGAGACCGCGATCACCTGGGACCGCTTCGCCGACTTCCACGCGCGGATCATGGCCCGCAGCGCGGAGATCCTGGAGCAGGCGACCGGCAGGCCCGGCCGGGTCACCTGCCGCTTCACCCACGTCTACCCGGACGGGCCGGCGCCCTACTTCACCTTCTCCGCCCTCGGCGACTGGGAGCGCCTCGCGGAGCAGTGGCGGGAGATCAAGCTCGCCGCGAACGAGGCGGTCGTCGACGCCGGCGGCACGGTGACCCACCACCACGCCGTCGGCCGCGACCACCGGCCCGCCGGCTACGACCGGCAACGCCCCGACGTCTTCGCCCGCGCCCTGGCCGGCGCCAAGGCGGCAGTCGACCCGGACGGCCTGATGAACCCCGGCGTGTTGATCGATCCGCGGGGCCGGGAGGTCGGCGTCACCGGCGCGATGGCGCCGTAGCGGCGCCCGGTGAACCGGACTCCGGCTGTTCCACGCGGACCGTTACGATGTCCGTGTCGTGGTACTGCTGATGCCGAACCGAAGACGCGAAGTGGCGCAACAGACGAAGCGACACCTCCCGCTCAAGCGCATCGCTGGCGCCGGCCTCACCAAGCAGAGCGATCCGATCCTGCAGGTTGTCCTCGCCTCGCGAGGCGACGAACTCCAGGCTGGCGCCGCCGTCTTCCCGACGCGCCGAGACGCGAAGCCGTCTCTGCTCTCCGTCCGGCCCGGCTTCGTCCTGGTCGAGAAGAGTGAGCAGCGTCTCCTCGGTAACCGCGTCGAGGCGCGCGGCCATTGCCTCGTTCCAACCTGAACGCGACGCGAAGCCGGCCACGAAGTCGCGGATTCCGGACAGCGCGCTCCGATCGAAGGGAACCTCGACCCGAAGCTTGCGCGACTTCGTCAGTTCCACGAACAACGTGGCGGCAATGGCGACCACGCCCCCGGCGATCAGGCCGTTCGGCGGCAGGCCGCCGGTCAGCCGGGCATAGAAGTCGGGAAAGACCACGCCGCCTTCGAAGCCGATGCCGACCCAGAACGCGACACCCACGATCAGGCCCTTGCGATAATCGATTCCATCCTGCACGGCCACCTTCACTCCAACGATGAAGATGGACGCCATGACGATGGCGATGAAGGTCGCGATGACCGGGCCCGGGGTCGCCAGAACCACCGCGAGAGTCTTCGGCAGACACGCGAGAACGATGAGCGCCGCACCCAGCACGACGCCGAGCGATCGAGACGCCACTCCCGTGATCTCCGCCATCGCGATGCCGGTCGGGCGAAAGCCGATGGGCACCGAACCGGCAAGAGCCGACAGCAGGTTGCCCGCCGAATCGGCGGCCACCGTGCCCTGAACGGCCTTGAAGTCGACCGCCCTGGGCGGGTTCCAGGATACGCGCTGGATCGCCACCGAGCCGCTGATCGTCTGAATCGTGCACACCACGGCGATGAACAGGAACGGCGGCAGCAGCCCCCAGAAAGCGGCGTCGAACTGGAGGTCGAGGCCTGGCCATGCGGTCTCCGGCAATCCGATCCACGGAGCAGCCGCGGCCCGGGCCATGTCGTAGAGGCCGAACGCGGCCGCGACGAGCGAACCCGTGACGAAGCCGATGATGGGCGCCCACAGGCGCAGGGCGCCACGCGCTCTCAGCGCAATGCCGACGATCACCAGGAACGTCGTTATCGCGCTCATGGGGCCGCCCGCGGCCGGCGCGTCCTCCGGCACGTTGCCAAGCTGCTCGAAGAGCACCGGCATCACGGTGACCGGAACGAGCATGAGAATCGTCCCCGTCACGGTTGGCGTGAGGATGTGCCGGAACAGCGCCAGGCGTGCGGCGAAGAGAGCCTGAAAGATGGCGAGGCAAACCACGAGCACGGCAAGCAATGCCGGACCGCCTGCCTCGAGCGCGGCGATGACGACAGCGACCGCGGGCGCGGACGTTCCGGTGGGGGTCAGGTAGCCGGCGCCGAAACGCCCCACGCGGACCGACTGCAGCATGGTGACCAGGCCGCACACGACCATGGACACGAACACGGCCCACAGGAGGCTCTCTTCCGGCTGGCCGGCCCCGCGGTACGCAACCATGGTGATGAGCACGAGGCCCGGCACCACGAGACCCGTGAACTGGAGTCCAAGGCCCGCCGCACGGGCAAACGGGAGCCTCGCGTCCGGGCCGACGCCGGCTTCAGGCGGCTTCAAGCGGCGCCACCCGCACCGTTCCCGGCCCCACGATTCCTCCAGGACGGTCGACCGCGCCGGGCGGGCCGTGCCGGTCGTAGAACCAGTGCGGCAGCGGGCGCCCGTCGAGGCACTTGAGCCAGATCCGGAACAGATGCCGCTTCCGCTCCGGCTCGGGATGGTCTTCGAACGCCGATCGCGAGTGGAACGTCACGTGGTTGTTGATGAACTGGATGTCGCCCCGCCGAAACTCCATCGAGAAGTGCCGCGCCTTGCAGATCCGCTGCACTTCCGCGATCGCCTCGCGCTGCACGTCGCTCTGCCGGGGCGCCTCCGCAAAGCGATCGACGGAACCCATGTAGGTGGGCTCGAGGCTCGCCGAGAACCAGCCGTCGTGGACGTTGAACACCGGAATGGAGTACCACTCGTCCATGCCGGAGGGCACTTCGCCGCGACGGTCTCGGGCGATGGGATGCGTCAACGCCTCCACCAGGTCCGGGCGGCGCTCCAGCAACTCGTTGTAGACGGATACGGCGGAGACGATCGTGCTCGCGCCGCCCCGCTTCGCCGGATGAACGCAACAGAGGCCGACCAGGTCGCAGCAGTCGCAGTGGTATGGCATCGCCTCGCGCGAGTAGGGACCACGCTGGAGCACGTTGGTGCGCGACTGGCCGATGTCCCGCACGTGCCCCAGAACGTGGCCCTTCGTGTTCTGCGACAACGCCTCCTCGCCGAGATGCGCCGCGATCCCCCAGAAGGCGAGGGCGGTCCGGCGCCGGTCTGCGAGGTCGACGCCGAGTTCCCGGAACAGCACGAAGCCCCGGCCGTAGAGGAGCTCGGCACGGATCTCGGCGAGGCGGGCGCCGAACGTCGGCAGCGGAAAGGACTCGCGGGAGATGGCGAGAAAGTCGAGGCCGCGCACCTGCACCGCCTCCACCGCCTCGTGAATCTCTCCGCGCTCTTCCTCGGTCAGGACGTGGCGCCAGGCGTTGCTCGCCGCCATCTGCTCCGCGGTCCAACCCGCCGGATCGTGCGACCGGCGCATCAAGGCATCCGGTCCACCCGTTCGGGGTCTGGCCACCGGTTCGCGCCCGCCCGGCAGCGCGCCTACTCCGGACTCCCCGTCAGCCAGTCCAGTGGCTGCACGTGCAGTTCCCCGTACAGATCCGCCCGGCCGAACGGGCTGTCCGCGATGAAGGCCCGCCCTGCTTCCAGCGAGGGCGCCTCCAGCAAGAGCAGCGTCCCGTCCCTTGTCCCGCCGTCATCGGACAGGACCGGCCCGCCGTGATGCAGCACGACGTCGGGGTGGCTCGGGTGATCGTGCAGGTAGTCATGGAATGCGGGCCAGTGCCTTGTCCGCGTGTCCGTCATCCCGGGCTTGTCCTTGCCAAAGACCACTACGTACATGATTCTCCCTTCTCCGCCGTCAGAGCGGCATGCGCAACCACCCGGTACCGTAACAGAGGGACCAGACGACGGCGTCACCGTTCTTGCGACCCGCCGCCGCAGGCGGCCAGGTCAGCGCCGCAAAGAGGCTACAGCTTTGCCGCCAGTGCCGCAACATGGGGATCCTCGACGCCCAGCGCTTCGAGAGCGGCGTGCAGGTCCCGCACGTAGTCGGCGTTGGCGCCGCTCGGGCCTGATGCACCCGCGACCTGGCAGGCGATCTCCGCGATCGGCGTCGGGCCCGCGTAGTTCCGGTTGCCGGGCCAGGCCTGGTAGGTGAGGCCGGCAACGGTTCGAGGCGGCGGCGCCGAGATGTCGGGCGCTGCGGCGGCGGACTCGGCCAGTTCGACTTCGATCTCCATGCGGACGTAGCCTCCCCGTTCCCGTATGTCCAGGTCGGCGAGGATGGTCCCCGCGTCCGCCTCGGGAAGTCGATAGGCCGTTCCCCAGCAGACGTCGTCCGACGCCGGCGCCAGCGTGACCACGCGACCGGGACGCCACGGCTCGCCGCGATGATCCGTCGACCACTGCCAGAAACGTCGAGCCCAGCCTCGAACGCGGGCGGGCCGCCGCTCCAGGAAGGGGATCGCCGGGCGGAAGATCAGCGAGCCGTAGCCGAAGAGCCAGCATGGATCGGTCCGGGCCACGGAGCGGGATTGTACGGGTGTCGCCGTCGATTCTGCCGCCGCGACCGCGTGATAGCTTGCGCCGCCCGTTTTCTTGCCCACCAACCGCCGATGCGCCATCTCTTCGTCATCGATCCGATCGAGCGTCTCGACCCCGAGAAGGACACGACGATCGCGTTCCTGCGCGAGGCGGATCGTCGCGGCCATGACCTGGCCGTCTGCACGATCGACACGCTGGAACTCGGGCCGGAGGGACGGCCGAAGGCGGAGGCGATTCCGACGCGTACGGTCGATCCGGAGGCCGGCGGCGACTGGTACGAGGTCGGGACCGGCCGAACCGCGTTCCTCGACGAGTTCGACGTGGTGTGGATGCGGAAGGACCCGCCCTTCGACATGGCGTTCTTCTACGCCACGCACCTGCTGTCCATGGTGGCGAAGAGCACCCTGGTCGTGAACGACCCGCTGTCGCTTCGCGACGCGAACGAGAAGCTCTTCGCGCTCCGCTTTCCGGAGGTCTGCCCGCCGGCGCGGGTCAGCCGCCGGATCGGGGAGTTGCTTGCCTTTCAGGAGGAGATGGGCGGGGAGATGATCGTCAAGCCGCTGGACGGCGCCGGCGGCGAGGGGATCTTCCACCTGAAGGCCGGCGACCGGAACACGAGCGCCATCCTCGAGGCGGCGACCGCGCACGAAAGCCGCTACCTCATGGCCCAGCGCTACCTGCCCGAGATCCGGCAGGGGGACAAGCGGGTCATCCTGGTCGAGGGACAGGCGCTCGGCGCGGTGCTGCGCGTGCCCGCCGAGGGCGAGTCACGGGCCAACTTCCACGTCGGCGGGCAGCCTGCAGCTGCCGGGGTCGATGACCGCGACCGCGAGATCGCTGCCGCGGTCGGCCCCGAACTCGTGCGGCTCGGCATCGTCTTCGCCGGCATCGACGTGATCGGCGGCTGGCTGACCGAGGTCAACGTGACGAGCCCAACCGGCCTGCGGGAGATCGCCGACCTCGGCGGGCCGCGTCTCGAAGTCGACGTCCTCGACGCGGTGGAAGCTCGCCGGAACGCCGGCTGAACCCTGGACCGGGCTGGGCCCGGCCACAACCGTCCCGCCACTGGGCCGGTGCACCGACAATGGGACTCAGCGGAGGGTGACGAACTCCTCGGCCGAGGTCGGGTGGATCGCCATTGCGGCGTCGAAGTCGTCCTTGGTCGCGCCCATCTTCACCGCGACCGCCAGGCCCTGAATGATCTCGGGCGCGTCGGCGCCGAGCATGTGGGCGCCGAGCACCCGGCCGCTCGCACGGTCGACGATCAGTTTGACCAGGGTGCGCTCCTGGTTGTCGGTCAGCGTGAGCTTGAGGGGCCGGAAGCGGCTCCGGTAGACGTCGACCTCGCCGTAGCGGGCCCGCGCCTCCTCTTCGGTCAGACCCACCGCCGCGAGCGGCGGCTGGCTGAAGACGGCGGTGGCGACGGTCTCGTGGTCGACCGGCGTCGGCTCGCCGCCGTACAGGGTCCGACTCAGGCACATCGCCTCGTGAATCGCCACCGGGGTCAGGTTCAGGCGGTCCGTCACGTCGCCGATCGCCCAGATGTTCGGCACGTTGCTGCGGGAGTACTCGTCGACGAGGATCTCGCCGTTCTCACCCAGCGCCACTCCGCAGTCAGCCAGTCCCAGATCGGCGACCAGGGGCCGTCGGCCGGTCGCGTAGAGCACCTGGCCGCAGTCGACCGCTTCGCCGCTATCGAGGTGGAGCCGCAGCCGATCATTGCCGGCGCCGGCTCTTTCCTCGATCGACTCGACGCGGCTGTCGAACCGGAGATCGATGCCGCGGCCACGCATCTCCT
>JAJDZH010000442.1 GCA_022824725.1 Thermoanaerobaculia bacterium
CGTCAAGGCCCCCGGACTGCGAAGACCGCGCGGTTCCGGCTAGACTGGAAGGGAGACGCATGGCCGTTCTCGACACCCACGCCATCGTCCGCAGCCTGACCGACGCCGGCATCAAGTCCGAACACGCCGACGCCATCGTTGACGCCGTGCGCCAAGCCGCCGGCGCGCCCGCCGACATGGCCACCAAGGCAGACCTCGCCGAGCTCGAGGCCCGTCTGACGTGGCGGTTCGCCGGCGCTATGCTCGCGCAGACCGGCGTGATCCTCGCCGCCGTCATCGGTGCCGCCATTGCCATCCTGCGCATGCTCGGTTGATTCCCGCCCCAACCCCCGACCACATGTCAGCGGTCATCGAGACCTGACGGATTCTGGACACTTGTCGACGCGCTCGGCTCCGGCACCGGTTTTCGTGGATCTTGATGAAGGGGAGAACAGAGACGGCTGTGGGCGCTGTGGGAAACCGCGGTCTTCGCGGTTTTCCAAGCTCCCTGAGGGCGCGTTCTTTGCGTCCTTGGGGAGCGGCGGCGTCCACGGCCCCGGCGCTGGCGGCCGGCACGGCGTTCGGGTAGCGTAGAAGCGGACTCAGACGTGGGGTGAGGGCCCGGTGCTCCCCACCGGGACCCTCGTGACCGCCTCGAGCTCCGACAGACCGAGCCGATCGCTGCTGTTGTGCCACGGTTCACGCTCGTTGTCCAGTCGGAGACCGCCCCGCGCGCTCCGACGCCGTGGACCTGCCCCTCCGACAGAGAGCCTGTCGTCACTGCCACCGTCCCTTCACCGTCTGCGCGGCGTGTGACCGCGGCCACGCCTACTGCACGCCGTCGTGCCGGACGGCCGGTCGTCACCAGTCGGTTCGAGCCGCCAGGGCCCGCCATCAACGCAGTCCCGAAGGGCGCCTCGACCACCGCGACCGGCAGCGCGCCTACCGCGCCCGCCGCCGCGTGACGGATCACACTTCCCCCGCCCCCCGGCCATCGGACAGACTCCCCGTCCTTGACGCCGCCCCGGTTCCCGCACCCGCGCGGTGCGTGGTCTGCGGCCGGTCGAGCCGTTGGCTGACCCCGATGCGGGAGCCTCGCGCCGTGCGGGGAAGGAGGGACGATGATCACGCCCGCGCAACGCGCCGAGATCCGCCGCCTGTACCACAGCGAGCACTGGAAGCTCGGGACCATCGCGACCCAACTCGGCCTCCACCGTGAGACGGTTCGGGCCGCCGTCGAACGCGAGTCGGGAGCCGGCCGCCCGGGCCTGTATCGACCCAGCGCCCTCGACCCCTATCTGCCGTTCATCCGCGACACCTTGGCCCAATACCCCAGCCTCCGCGCCACCCGCATCCACGAGATGGTCCGACAGCGCGGCTATCCCGGCTCGGTCTTCTCGGTCCGGCGCCTCGTCCGGCGCCTGCGGCCCGAGACCACCCACACCGTCTACCGTCGGGTCGTCACCCTGATCGGCGAGCAAGCTCAAGTCGACTGGGGCTCCTTCGGCAAGGTCCGTATCGGACACGGCACCCGCGCCGTCTCCGGATTCGTCATGGTCCTCGGCTACTCCCGCGCCATCGCCGCCCTCTTCACCCTCGACCAGACCCTCGAGAGCTTCCTCCGTGGGCACGTCGAGGCCTTCGACGCCCTGGGCGGCATCGCCCGCAACCTCGTCTACGACAACCTCCGAAGCGCCGTCCTCGACCGCCGCGGCGCCGCCGTCCAGTTCCACCCCCGCCTGCTCGAGCTCGCCGGCCACTACCACTTCGCGCCCCGGCCCTGCACGCCCGGACGCGGAAATGAGAAGGGAAAAATCGAACGGCAGATCCAATACCTACGCCACGCCTTCTTCGCCGCCCGGCCGTTCCGCGACCTCGACGACCTCAACGCCCAATTCCGGCGCTGGCGAGATGACATCGCCCACCGACGGCGCCATCCCGAGCAACCCGACCGCACCGTCGCCGAGGTCTGGGCCGACGAGAAGCCCCGCCTGCTGCCGCTCCCCGCCCATCCCTTCGAGACCGACCTCGTGCGCGTCGTCCGCTCCGGCAAGACACCCTACGTCCGCTTCGACCGCAATCTCTACTCCATCCCCCACACCCACGTCCGAAAGCCCCTGACCCTGCTCGCCAGCGACACCCGCGTCCGCATCCTCGATCAGCAGACCGAGCTCGCCCGCCATCGCCGCACCTACGACACCGGACAGACCGTCGAGGACCCCGACCACCTGGAAGGCCTGCTCGCCGCCACCCGACAGGCCAACGTCCACACCACCCGCGACAGGCTCCGTGCGACCGTCCCCGCCACCGCCGCCCTCTTCGAGCGGCTCGCCGAGCGCGGGGAGGCGCTGCGACCCCACGCCACCAGGCTGCTCGCCCTGCTCGACGACTACGGGGCGCAGGAACTCGCCGCCGCCGTCGACGACGCCCTCCAACGTGACGCCCTCGGCGCCGGCTCCATCACCCACATCCTCGAAACGCGGCGGCGACAGCGCGGACTGAGACCGCCCCTCCGACTCACCTTGCCCGACCGACCCGGACTGCGAGACCTCGACGTCCGGCCTCATGACCTGGAGACCTACGATGCCCTCGGACAACACGACCCCAACGACGCTGGCGACTGACCTCCGACGCCTCGGACTCAACCGCACCGCCGAAGACCTCAACGACATCATCGCCACCGCCACCCGCAAACGCTGGAGCACGACCGCGCTGCTCGAACACATCGCCGCGGCCGAGCTCGAAGACCGCCAGCGGCGCAGTGTCGAGCGCCGACTCGCCTGCGCTCGGCTCGGACGCTTCAAGCCCCTCGCCGACTGGGACTGGGACTGGCCCACCGCCTTCGACCGGCCAGCCCTCGAACGCATCCTCACCCTCGACTTCCTCGAACGCGGCGAGAACGTGATCCTGGTCGGCGCCCATGGCCTCGGCAAGACCATGCTCGCCAAGAACATCGCCCACCAGGCCATCCTCGCCGGCCACTCCGCCCTCTTCACCACTGCCGCCGACCTGCTGCTCGACCTCAGCGGGCAGGAGACCTCTCGCGCCCTCGAACGCCGCTTCAAGCACTACACTCGGCCCTCGTTGGTCGCGGTCGATGAGGTCGGCTACCTCGCCTACGATACACGCGCCGCCGACCTCATCTTCCAGCTCGTCAGCCGCCGCTACGAGCACCGCTCGCTCCTGATCACCACCAATCTGCCCTTCAAGCAGTGGGACACCGTCTTCCCCAACGTCTCCTGCGCCGTTGCCCTGATCGACCGTCTGACCCACCACGCGGAGATCCTTCTCATCGAGGGCCAGAGCTATCGCCGCCGCGAGGCCGAACTCACGCAGCAGCGGCGCGGCGGCAAGCGTCCGTCTCGTAAACGGGCGTCCGTCAACAGCGATCAGCAGTGAGCACCGTCGATGACGGTGCAAAAAACGTCACATTCCGACGCTCGACAACATTCATGAAAAATGCTATCTCATGTGAGTATTATCATGGATAAATGGCCAGCCACCCGATCCCCCGCGCGGCGCTGAATCCGGTCACGCGGGCGCTCCGGCGCTCGCCCGTCGTCGCCGTCGTCGGGCCGCGCCAGTGCGGGAAGACCACCCTGGCGCGGCAACTCGTCCCGGCCGGCTCGGCCAACTACTTCGACCTGGAAGACCCCGTGAGCCTGGCCCGGCTGGACCAGGCGCTGACCGAGCTCCGAGACATGACCGGCACCGTCGTCATCGACGAGGTGCAGCACCGGCCCGACCTGTTTCCGCTCCTGCGGGTGCTGGCCGACCGCGACGCCAACCCCGCGCGGTTCCTCGTGCTCGGCAGCGCCGGCCCCGACCTGCTGCGGCAGAGCGCCGAGTCGCTGGCCGGGCGCATCGAGTACATCGAGCTCACCGGCTTCCAGGTCGCCGAGGTCGGCGCGGCCGAGATGGGGCGGCTGTGGGTCCGGGGCGGGTTCCCGCGGTCGTTCCTGTCCCCGCCGGCGCCTCCCGACCGTCACCCCGCGCCAACCGGGCGCACTGCGACGCGCTCGCCGCCCGCAGGTACCGGCAGGCGAACCAGGCGGTGCGCGCCAGCGTCCGCCGGGCGGTCGCCGTCAAGTCTCCCGGCGTCGCCGCGGAGGCGGATCACCGCACCTGGTACCGCGAGGGCGGGGCGTTCCCTGTAGCGGCCAGCATGAGGCGGTGCGGCCTGCCACCCGGTCAACCGGACTGCCGCTCGCGGAGAATCGCTTCCAGTTCAGCTACGCGTGTTTCCGCGTCGGCGGCCCGTGTTTCCGCGGCCCGGCGGGCGGCCGCTTCCGCCCGGCGGCCCTCGGCTTCAGCCAGACGGCCCTCGGCCTCCTCGGCGTGGCTGCGCAGGTCGTCGCCGGTCGCCGGGTCGCGGAAGCGCATCTCGCGCCCCGGTGCCGCCCGCAGCTCCAGACCGAGCGTCTCGCTGCGCAGCGTCAACGTGCCGTCCAGCCCCGTCAACACCGGTTGACGCACGTAGCCCGACGGCGTCAGCCGCTCCCCCTGCAGGCGCGCCGGCAGGTGTTCGCCGGTCGGGTCGTACTGCCAGTACTCGCGCACCCCGAGCTGCGCGTACACCGAGCGCTTCCGC
>JAJDZH010000133.1 GCA_022824725.1 Thermoanaerobaculia bacterium
CGAAAGCCACCAGGCGTCGGTCAAGTACAACTACACCTGGTCCGAGCAGGAGAACGGCACGTTCGACGTCGACTCCTGGGGCCTGTCCGCGAACGGCATCGAGCAGAACTACTCGCACGCGGTCAACCTCAGCCTGCGCTCCCTCCTCAGCAACCGGACCTCGAACGAGCTCCGCCTGCAATGGGCGCGCGAGCACCGGCCGCGGCGCTACGGCGGACCGCTGCAGCCGGGAGTCGAGCCGCCGCCCCAGCCGCCCTACCGGGTTCTCGGCGGCAGGCCCTTCCCCGACATCGCGATGGACTTCGCCGACGGCTTCCGCATCGGCCTGCCGTTCTTCCTGCCGATCGGCGCGGACGCGGCGGACGACCGCCAGCAGCTCGTCGACAACGTCTCCACGCTGCTCGGCGACCACCTGGTCAAGGCGGGAATCGAGGCGAACCGGACCGGCATCGCCCAGCAGTTCCTGGGCTTCGGCAACAGCCGCTACATCTTCGATTCGGTGGACGGCTTCATCCACTTCGTCGAGCATGGGAACCGCTACGTGACCTGCTCCGACGGCACGAGCAGCGCCGCCGGCGTCTGCCCGGCGGGGGCCGAGATCACCGGGCCCGTGCTGCTCTACCTGCAGGCCGCGACGGTTCCCGGCATCCCGCCGGAGGACCTGGGCCGGCAGGCGTTCGACGTCGATGAGGTCGGTCTGTTCCTCCAGGACACCTGGCAGGCGACGGACCGGGTCCTCCTGAACCTCGGTCTCCGCTGGGAAGGAACCTGGAACCCGGACCCGCTGATCGCCCCGCGGGACACCTGGTTCGCGCCCTACCTCGACGATCCCCGGTTTCCCTCGGACGGTACGATTCCCGACGATCTCGACAACTTCCAGCCCCGCCTCGGGCTCGTCTGGGACGCCTCGGGCGACGGCGCCAACGTGCTGCGGCTGAACGCCGGCTCCTACGTCTCCCGGATCCCCAGTCTGGTCCTGGCCGGCCCGCGCACCACGAACGGCGCGTTCCAGCAGGTTCTGTTCCGCAGCAGCGCCGCCTCGCCGGCCCTCGGCCCGGCGCCGCCCATCGACCAGCAGATCGACAGCTCGAACACGCTTCCCTTCCTGCCCGACATCACGGTCGTCGACCGGGACCTCGAACTGCCCGAGACCTGGTCGTTCGGCGCCGGCTACGAGCGCCGGCTCGGCCGCGGCCTGACCGCCGAACTCGCCTACCAGCACGCCCGGACGGATGAACTCTTCCGCTTCGTCGACCGGAACCACCAGGCCTTCGGGTCACCCTTCGGCATCGGCACCCATCCGGGCGGCGGCGGCATCAACGCCCTGAACAACACGGAGAGTTCGGCGCGCTCCCGCTACCACGGCCTGACGGCCACCCTGCGCGGACGAAACGCCTTCGACGGACTGCTGACCTTCGAGGTGAACTACACCTTCAGCCGGGACCGTTCGGACGACGACAACGAGCGCGATCCCTTCACCTTCCGCTACGCCGATCCGACCGACCTCGGCCCCGAATTCGGCTGGTCCGACCGCGACCGCCGGCACCAGGTCGCCGGCTACCTGCTCTTCGCCCTGCCCCGCGACATCCAGTTCAGCAACGTGTTCCGGTATCTATCCGCATCGCCGGTGTCCGAGTCCTGCGCCGACCGCGGTCAACGGGCCGCCCAGCCGTCCGACCGGGTCTGCGCCGACGGCAGCATCCTGCAACGCAACACACTGCGTCGAGAGAACGACTTCCTGACCTGGGACATCCGCCTGTCCAAGCCCTTCACCCTCGGACGGGGCGTGACCCTCGAACCGGTCTTCGAGATCTTCAACGTCACGAACGCCGACAACCGCCTCGACGCCGCCCAGGGCTCCCTGCTCTTCAACTTCGACGGCACGATCCGCAGCGGCCTCGGCGACAGCCGACGCGGCCAGATAGGCCTGCGGGTTCACTTCTAGGCGCCGAGGATGCGCAGCTCCCTCGGCGACGAGGTGAGAAGATCGCAGCCCTGCTCGGTCACCCGGACGTTGTCCTCGATCCGCACGCCGCCCCAGCCGTCCAGGTAGAGGCCCGGCTCGATCGTGAACACCGCCCCCTCCTCGACAACGTCGGTGTTGCCCGCCATCACGGACGGCGGCTCGTGGATCTCCAGGCCCAGGCCGTGGCCGGTGCGATGAGTCATGAACTCCTTGAAGCGCGCGGCACGCAGGTTCGCCTGGCAGTTCTTGTGGACGTAGTCGTAGGTAACACCGGGACGTGACGCCGCCACTCCGCGGATGTTCGCCTGCAGCACGGCCTCGTAGACCTCCCGCATGCGGTCCGTCGGCGAGCCGCTGACGACGAACGTGCGCGTGATGTCGCAGTGGTAGCCATCGAACGAGGTCCCGAAGTCGATCAGCAGGAACTCGCCTTCCTCCATCTTCCGCTCGTCGGGCACTCCGTGGGGCAGAGCGCTCTTCGGACCGCTGAGAACGATCGGGCCGAAGGAGATGCCGCCCCCGCCGCGACGAAGCAGCTCGCTCGAGAGTTTGGCCGCGATCTCGCGCTCGGTGCGCCCCGGCTTGACGTCCCGCAACGTGAACTCGAGCGCGGCCTCGGCGATCTTCGACGCCTGCTGGATCGCTTTCGCCTCCTCGTCGCTCTTCTTGAGCCGCAGTTCGCTCACGATCGACTCGGCACTCTCGAGCTTCGCCTTCGGAAGCTCCCGGGCCAGGTGCTGAGCCTCCATGTAGCGCAGGCTGAGCGGTTCGACCGCCACCCGCGCCGCCTTCCCGAGACCCTTGAAGGCCGCGGCCGCGGCCTCCTCCGGACCGTCCGCGTCGTCCCAGAGATGCACCGACCCGACCGCCGGAGCGACACCGCGGAAGTTGGCCTCCTCCAGCGCGGGGACGATGGCCACCGGGGCGTCCCCGGTCGGCACGATGAGCAGGAAGAGCCGCTCGTGGCCGTCGAAGTGGTGGCCCAGGAGCCACGTCAGCGTAGCGCCCGGCGTCAGCACCACGGCATCGGCGCCGGCCGAAGCCGCGGCCTGCCGCAACTGCTCCAGACGGACGGCATCGCGGCTCGAGTGCCTCGGCGTCCCGTTGTCCTCGGCCCCTTCCACCAGCCCTGCCTCCATGGTGTCGTCGCCCATCTTGTCGTCGCCGCCCTTCCCGAGGTTGTCGTTCGCCGGAACGTAGAACCCGACAGCTTACTCTGAACGCTCGGGCGTACTGACGAAGGCCCCCGCGCAGGATAGAGTCTCGCCCATCATGGACACATTGATCGGCTCCGAATACGACTCCCTCCGCGAGGAGGTTCGCTCCTTCTTCGCCGTCAACGAGGACGTCGCGGTCCCCGCCGGACCCGGCTTCGGCGGTGACGCCTCCGAGGTCCGCAATCGCGTCGTCGAGTGGCAGAAACGGCTCGTGGCTGCCGGCTACGCC
>JAJDZH010000008.1 GCA_022824725.1 Thermoanaerobaculia bacterium
CGCCTGGACGCCGTTGCGCATGCTGCCGGCGGACGCGGAGACGGCGACGGTGGAGGAGCTTTCCGGAGGGATCGAGTACGAGTTCGTGGTCCTGGCGACGAACCGTCAAGGCCGGACGGCGAGCAACGTGGCGTCGGCCGAGCTGTCGCTGGCGCCGCCGACGCATCTGGACGCCGTGGTCCTGAGCGAAACGAGCGTCCGGATCACCTGGCGGGACAACTCGATCTCGGAGACCGGCTTCGAGGTCCAGTTCCGGCCCGCGGCGAGTGATTCCGACGACCCGCCAATCGACGGCGAGGGCGGCGCGGCGGCAGGCTGGAGAGAGGTCGCCGCGGTCGCTCCGGACGTGACGTCCGCTCCGCTCGGCGGCCTGGCGCCCGGCGGCAGCTACCTGTTCCGGGTCGGCGCCCTGGGTCGGGAGAAACCCGGGCGGGACGCGAACGCGTTCAGCGGCGCGGGCCGCTTCACGCTGGCCGATCCCCGGACCGACGGCGAGCTGACGGACTGCGCGCCGGGCGAGACGGTGGCCACGCTGTCGGGCGACTACGAGGTGCGGATGTGCTTCGAGACGCCTTCCGGGGCTCAGGTGGACGCCTCGAACTACCACCTGGAGTCGAGCGCTTCGGGTCTGCTCTACTTCTTCGACCGGGACAACGTGGAGGTTCTGGTCAAGGTCCTCGACGGTTGCTCGATCAACGGCCACAGGTGGGTCTTCGTCGCGCCCGTCACGACCCTGGCGTTCAACCTGGAGATCGTGGAGCGAAGCACGGGCAACACCTTCACGCACCGGAACGCGAAGGGCGTTGTCGCCGCCACGGCGAGCGACGTCGCGGCCTTCCCGTGCGATCCGGAACCGTCCGCCGCCGCTACGAACTCGGCCGAGGGTCCGCAAGCCGGCGCTTCGGGCCGGATGCCGGCGAGGACGCCGGCGTACCCGGTCTCCGCTGCGCGAACTCCCGTCGCGGAATCGCCGCCGGTCTGCGAGCCGGAGGGCCCGGGCATCGAACTCGAGAGCGGCCACCGGGTCGACATGTGCTTCGAACTGCCGGACGGCGAGATCGGGCAGGCCCTTGACTGGGGCCTGGCGAGGCGGTCTTCCGCTCTTGTGTACTTCTTCGACCGGGAGAACGTGGAGGTGCTCGTCAAGGTGCTCGACGGTTGCGGCGTCAACGGCCACCACTGGGTCTTCACCGGCGCCGTCACCGACCTCGCCTTCCAGCTCGTCGTGACCAGCCCGGACGGACAGCGCTGGACTCACGCGAACACAGGCGGACGAATCGCCGAAACCAGAAGCGACACCGCCGCCTTCCAGTGCCGCTAGCAGTCTGTCGGACCTGGCGCGGCACACTGGGTGCGCCGGCGCCCTCGCCGGCTTCTGAAGACAACGCGCCGCGGAGCGGCGACCAGTCATCCGAGATTCTGCATATCGCGATATCCGATGAATCGGTTACAATCCGTAGTCGTGCAGGCGCCCGCTATCGCTGATTGTCGAGGGTTTCCGTGATCCGCTCCGGCGACGGCGCTCGCCGCTCTGGTTTGGGCGGGCTACCCGCGGGAAAGGGCGTCGAACTGATCGGCCTGCTGCTGCTCGCCCTGGGCGCACTGTTCCTGCTCAGTCTGCTGAGCTACCAGCCGAGCGATCCGAGCTTCATGCGCAGTGCCGAGGACTCGGTGGAGACGGCCAATCTGATCGGACCGATGGGCGCCCACGTCGCCGCCGCCGGATTCGGTTTCCTCGGCTTCGCCGTGCTCGCCGTGCCGCTGGCCCTCCTCGGTCTGGGTTACCGGCTGGTTCGCGCACGCGCCGACGTCCCCTCCGTCCTGCAGGGTGCGGGGATCGTCGTCGCCCTGGTGGCGGTGCCGACACTGGCTGCTCTGACCGTCGGTGAAGTCGCTTTCCGGGGTGAGTCGCTGACGGCCGGGGGTTTCCTGGGGTCGACGATCGCCGGGGCGGTCGAAGGCCAGTTGGGCGCGCTCGGAACAGGAGTGATCACCGTTTCAGGCCTCGTGTTCGGGCTCGCGCTGATGCTGCGGAGCAGCCTGGACGAATCGGTCGCCGCCGGTCTTCGCCGGCTCAAGGCGTTCCTTGTCCTGCTCAAGCCCCGGGTGCGGAAGAAGGTCAGGGCCAGGGTCCCGGAAGGGGCGTCGGGCCGCGGCAAGGCGAAGGCCGCGCCGCGGCCGGCGGATGACCCTCCGCTCGTGGATCTGCCGCTGCGCCGGACGGCGGTGAGGAAAGCGAGGACGGCGACCCCGGAACCGGAGAAGGCGAGGGCCGCGCGGCCGCCGGCGGCCGGGGCGACGACGGCGCCCGCCGCACCCGCGAAGACGGCGGCAGCGTCCGCGGAGAAGGTCGAACCGCCGGCCGAGAACACGGAACTGCCGCCGCTCGATCTGCTCTACACCGAAGAGGTCAACAGCGAGGTCGACGGAGACGGGTTGAGGGAACTCGGTGAACTCATCTGCGCCCGCTGCGCCGAGTTCGGAGTCGAAGGCACGGTGGAGGGCATCAGCCCCGGTCCGGTCATCACCGTCTTCGAGTTCCAGCCGGCGCCCGGTGTGAAGGTCGCCCAGATCGTCAACCTCCAGGACGATCTGGCGCTCTCGCTGAAGGCCGAGGCGATCCGGATCGAACGCATGCCCGGCCGATCCACGCTGGGCATCGAGGTCCCGAACAGGCACAGGACGATCATTCCCCTGGGCAGCCTTCTGGCCGACTCCGGGTTCCGGGACGGCGAGTCTCCGCTCACCATGGCGCTCGGGCGCACTCTTCGTGGCGAGCCGTACTTCGCCGACCTGGCCAAGATGCCGCATCTGCTGGTGGCGGGGGCCACGGGCGCCGGCAAGAGCGTAGGCCTTCAGGGCATGCTGACCTCCATCCTGTACCGCTCGCGGAGCGACGAAGTCCAGTTCATCCTGATCGACCCGAAGCGGATCGAACTCGGCGTGTACGCGGACATCCCGCACCTGAAGACCGCCGTCGTGGTGGAGCCCAAGCAGGCCTCGAACGCCCTGCGCTGGGCCGTGGCCGAGATGGAGCGCCGTTACCGTTTGCTGGCGGAGGTTCACGTCCGATCGATCGACTTCTACAACCGGGCCATCGCCGATCCGGAGGTGGCCAACCGCCTGCGCCTGCGGGACGAGGAGGCGGACGAGCCGGCCGCGCCTCGCGACCTCGAACCGCTCCCCTACTACGTGATCGTGATCGACGAACTGGCCGACCTGATGATGGTCGCCTCGTCGGAGGTCGAGACCTCGATCGCTCGCCTCGCACAGATGGCGCGGGCCGTCGGGATCCACCTGATCGTGGCGACCCAGCGGCCCTCGGTCGACGTCCTGACGGGCACGATCAAGGCGAACTTCCCGTGCCGGATCTCGTACGCCGCGGCGACCCGGCACGATTCGCGCACCATCCTCGACCAGGTCGGCGCCGAGAAGCTGCTCGGCAAGGGCGACATGCTGTTCATGCCGCCCGGGAGCGGTCGCATGCTCCGCCTCCATGGCGCTTTCGTGACGGAGCAGGAGACGGCGGCTCTGGTCCGCTGGCTCAAGCGACAGGGCCAGCCCAACCTCGATCCGGCCGTGCTGGAGCCGCCGCCCGAGGACCGTTCGGCGAGCGCCGGGGAGAACGGCGGAGGCGATGTTCTCTACGACGAGGCTGCCCGCCTGGTCGTCGCGGAACGGATGGGATCGGCAAGCTTCCTCCAGCGTCGGATGAGAGTGGGCTTCTCCCGAGCGTCGCGCCTCGTGGACCTGATGGAGCAGGACGGCATTCTGGGCCCCGCCCAGGGCAGCAAGCCCCGGGAAGTCCTCGTGCCGCCCGACTACTTCGAAGAGGTCGACCAGTCGCAGATCGCCTTCAACTAGCAGGTGGCGCCGCAGAACGCTCACGGACTGAGTTCCGCGGCGCCACATGCTGGTGAGGTGGGGGATGGGGCCAAGCACCGAGCCTGCGAGGGGGTTGGCGGCGGTAAGGTGAGCGGACGATGTCCGCCCGGCCGAGCTTCGAGAGGATCGCTTTCTTCGGCACGCCGGAGTTTTCGGTGCCGTCGCTCGCCGCTCTGGACTCGGTCGGCCGGCGTCCGATCGTCGTCGTCAGCCAGCCGGCGCGGCGGGCGGGCCGGGGAAACCGGCTGGTCGAACCGCCCGTTGCCCGCTGGGCGCAGGCCCACGGCGTCGACCTGCTGCAGCCGACGAAGGTGCGGAGTGACGAGTTTCTCGGTCGACTCGGCGCCATGGAGCTCGACCTCGCGGTGGTCGCCGCCTACGGAAAGATCTTCCCCCGCGGCCTGCTCGAGCTGCCGTCCTGGGGCTGCCTGAACGTCCACGCATCCCTGCTGCCGGCCTGGCGCGGCGCCTCGCCGATCCAGGCCGCGATCGCCGCCGGCGAAACAGTCACGGGAGTGACCACGATGGTCATGGAGGAAGGCCTCGACACGGGGCCGATTCTCCTGCGCGAAGAGGTGGCGATCGATCCGCTCGAGACAGCCGGCGAGTTGGCGCCGCGGCTCGCAGAGACCGGCGGCCGGCTTCTCGTCCGTACCCTGGACGGCCTGGAAGCAGGCGATGTCGAACCCCGGCCGCAGTGCGAGGCGGCGGCGAGCTACGCGCCGATGCTGCGGCCGGAGGACGGCGTCGTGGATTGGGACCGGGAAGCCGGCGAGATCGTCTGCCGGGTGCGTGCCTATGAGCCGTGGCCGGGATCCCGCACGTCGCTGCGGGGCGAGGCGATACGGATCGTTGCGGCGCGGCCCGTCGCTTCGTTTGCGGGGCCGGACCGGGGCAACGGTCGGGATCGGCCGGGCGCGTTTCTGGGGTGTCGAGAGGTAGAGGGCAGCGGACGGGCGGCGGTAGTCCGTTGCGGCGGTTCGTCGGCCCTGGCGCTTGATCGCGTTCAGCGGCCGGGCCGCCGTCCGGTCAGTGGCGTCGACCTGGCGAACGGCCTGCGTTTGACGGTCGGCGAAGTCTTCGGGGCGCGGACGTGACCCGTCGACGACCGATTCGGAACCTGGACGCCGGTCCGAACTGGCGCCGCCGCCGGCCCGAGGCGCCCCTGACGGCCCACGCCAAGGTGAGGGAGTCGGCCGCCTTCGTTCTCGAGCGGACGCTCGAGTCCAGGGCGCCCGCTTCGACCTTCCTCGACGGTGCGCTCGAGCGCTGCGATCCGAGGGACCACGGTCTGCTGCGGGAACTCGTGCTGGGAACGCTGCGCTGGCTGCGCTTCATCGACCATGTGCTCGCGTCGGCCTCGGGAAGGCCGCTTTCCCGGATCCAGCGTGCGCTGCTGGCCCCGCTGAGGATCGGGGTGTACCAGCTCTTCTTCCTGGATCGCGTCCCCGCCCACGCGGCGGTCAACGAGGCGGTGGAGCAGGCGGCGGGCCGCACCCATGCGGGCGGCGCCAGCTTCGTCAATGGCGTGCTGCGGCGGATCGCCCGTTCGCCGCACCGTGACGCCTGGCCGGTCGAAGCGGACGATCCGGCCGTCCGGCTCGGCATCCTGCACTCTCACCCGGATCTGCTGGTCGAGCGCTGGCTTCGCACGTATGGCGAGACCCGGACCATCGCCATCCTGACCGCGAACAACCGCCCGAAGCCGCTTCATCTGCTCGCGTTCCGCGATAGAGGCGGCCGTGCCTTGCTGGCGGAGCAGTTGATCGACGACGACGTGGGCGTCGAGCCATCGGTGCTGGCGCCGCACTGCCTCACGGTTCAGTGGGGCAACCCGCTGTTTTCGGAGGCCTACCGGCGTGGCGACTTCTACGTGCAGGACGAGGCGAGTCAGTTGGCGGCGCTCGTGCCTCCGCCGGCGCCCCGGGAACGGGTGCTCGACATCGCCGCGGCCCCGGGCGGCAAGACGTTCGCGTTGCTCGCGGAGCAGCCGGATGCTCGCTGCGTGGCGAGCGACGTGTCGCTCGGGCGCCTGCAAACGATGCGCCTCAACGCCGCGCGCCTGGCCCTGGCGCCGTTGCTCTGCGCCGCGGACGGCGCCGCCCTTCCGTTTGGCGACCGCTTCGATCGGGTCGTCGTCGACCTGCCATGCACCGGTACGGGCACTCTGCGCAAGCACCCCGAACTCAAGTGGCGGATCAGCGGGGCCGAGATCGAGCGGCTCGCTGAGCAGGCCCGCTCGCTGGTTGGCGGCGCGGCCGATTGCGTGCGGCCGGGCGGTTCGCTGGTCGTTCTCACCTGTTCGATCGAACCCGAGGAGAACGAGGACGTTGTCGCGGCCTTCCTGGGGTCGCGGTCCGACTTCAGTCGGCGGGATCTGGGCGCCGACCTGCGGAGGCCCGCCGCCGATCACGTCGAGGCGCCCGGTCTGTGGCGGATGCTTCCGGCCGAAGGTCACGACGGCTTCACGGTCCAGGCCCTCCGACGCACGGCCGGCTGATGGAGCCTCCGGGCGGGCGCCGGCGCTCGCGGACGTCGCCCGCCGGGTCAGGGACGACCGGAAATCCATGTAGACATTGACATTTCCGGCAGTTCTGCCGTAGATTGCCAAGGCTTCGCGAGGTTCACGAGCAAAACAGCCGAGCATACCTGAAGATGACATGGAGCACCAGAAGCCAGGCGGCGGAGATGCCTGCCGGGAACGCTGCGTCCACCTGGCTTCCGGTCCACCAACAGCAACTTCGGAGTGGCTAAGGTAGCCCGTGATCCCAGGCGAGTTCCATGGGGGCTCGCCACCCCTAATCGAAACCTGGAGGAGTACGTTCCATGGCCGGAAAGGCAGACATCGTAGACGCCGTCGCCGAGGGCGCGGGTCTCAGCAAGAAGCAGGCGGCGGATGCCGTCCAGTCCCTGATCGACAGCATCTCGAGCCATCTGCAGAAGGGCGATCGCGTGCAGATTCCTGGCCTCGGGAGTTTCTCCGTGTCCCACCGCGCCGCTCGCGCCGGGCGCAACCCGAAGACGGGCGAGTCGCTCACGATCGCGGCCAGCAACGGCGTTCGGTTCAAGGTCAGCCGTCCGCTGAAGGACGCGCTCAACTAGGTGCGTGAGCCCGTGCGACCGCGGTCGCACGGGCACCAAGCCTTGGCCGCC
>JAJDZH010000317.1 GCA_022824725.1 Thermoanaerobaculia bacterium
GACCCAACGCTTCTGCAACGGCCCGGAGTTCGTCCTGGCGGCTTGACTCGAGTTCCGACGAATCGAGGACTCCGAGCAAGGGGAGCATCGCCAGAAGGTTGTCGCCGATGACAGCCTCGGCCTCGGGAGGTGTGATCGCGACCACGCCCGCCGCTACGGCCGGTGCTCCCCATTCCGTGAAGGAGTAGAGGATCGCGGCAGTGACGGCGAGGGCAGCAGCCGCTCCGCGCCAGGTGCTGTCGAGCCGATGCAAAAGGCGTTCGAAGCGCCGGGCACGAGAAGGTGGCTGGCCTTCCGCCTGATCCCGCATCGCGTCCAGTCCGTCGTTGTCGCGGACCTCGCACAGCGCCCCGTCGGGAAGGAGCAGATGCCGGGGCGTGTTGGCGATGCGGCCGGGAATCCGGACCTCGACCATGGGGAAGAGAAACCGCGACTCGATGCCGTCGACCGCGACGATCAGGAGCCCATCGGGAGTGATGGTCAACTCGGCTTCCCTTCGGGCGGAGGTCCGTCCGTCGGAGTAGTGGCAGGGAACGGAAGTCATATCCCTATCTCCAGGCCGAACTCCCCGGCAGCCTCCGCGCCGGTGGCGGCGACGCGCTGCGTCTCGCCTGCCTCGAAGGTCTCGGGACCTTCCTTCTGCATCACTTGGCACTGATCCACGACGTAGCGCAGTACCCGGATCCGCGCGAAGGGCACAAAGAGCCCGAACGTGGCGACGATCAGGGCTGCATTGCTCGCGTACAGCCAGAGCATTGTCGGAAAGGAGAGGTCGAGCCGAAACTCGTTCTCGCGAAGGCGGGTGTTGCTCCAGCGGTAGCTGAGCAGGCGGGTTCGAAGGTAAGCGAGGACGAACAGAGTGGCGGCTGCCGCGATGGCAAGCGAGCCCGCGAAGAACAACCTCATGTCGAAGGCCGGGGGACCGGCATCCGGACCCGCGCCAGGACTGGTCGCGGCCATCAGGAGGAGGAGGCCGAAGACGCCGCCGACGTAGAGGAGGAAGAGGACGGCCGCGGTAGTGAGATACGCCTTGTAGTAGGGGCGGATCCGTCCAACGAAGCTGAACGGCGTGCTGCCGAACCTGGACTCGGTGACCAGGAAATCGTCACGCTGCCGCACGGTGAGGGGTCTCGCCAGACCGAGGGTGACGATCGAAGCGGCCCAGGACAGCGGATACCAGACGGCGGCGTCCCAGTACTTGCCCCGAAAGTCGAAGGCGATGCCCCGATATCTGGAGTTGCGCATGTGGAAGGACCGGGCCCGGACCACGACCCACGGCACCAGCGGCATGAGAAGGAGGAGGGCGGCGTAGTAGTACACGAGGGAGATGCGCTGGGCCAGCGAGACCGGCACGAGGACGAGGAGGAGCAGCAGCCGGCCCCGCAGGATCGCCACCGGGTTCGCCGTGTAGTCGAAGGCGTCGTCACCCAGCCAGACGTTGCCGTACAGGTAGCGTCGCGCCCGTACCTTCGCCCAGGCCGAGTAGATGCCGAGAGTCAGGAGCGTCAGCGCGACATTGACGATCCAGATGCGGAAGTACTCCCATCCGTCAGCGGTGAAGCGCAGCCGTCTGGCTTGGGACATCGTCGACCGTAACCTCTTTGTTTCCAAGGGTTGCGGAAAGTCCGGGAAGCGATACGATGGGTCATGGCGTCGCCGCCCGCTGCGTTCCCCGCCCCCTCCGTTCGGCTATCATGCCGGAACGGATTACGGGTAGCGAGCCGGCTTGGCGGTCACCGGCAGGCTTCGCGGCGGACGGCCAGCGGAGGATGAGATGAAGGCAGCTGCACCGATCGGCTCGGCAACTCGCCCGGGAACGCGGCCCGGCGTACGGAACGGGCGGCAAGCGGACCGGGTCCGTGCCTGTCTTGCTGTTCTGGCGCTTGCTCTGGTCGCCGGCGCCGGCTGGGCCCAGGAGGCGGAGGAGTCCAGCGAACTCGACCGGGTGCTGGCGATGCACTACGAAGCGCGGGGCGGCCTCGAGAAGCTGCGCTCGATTCAGGGAGCGCGAGCCACCGGGACGATGTCGGTGCAGGGCATGGCGGCCCCGTTCACGATCAGCCTGCGTCGACCGAACCAGGTTCGGGTGGAAGGCGACTTCGGCGGCATGGCCCTGATCCAGGCGTTCGACGGCGAGCAGGCCTGGGGTCAGGCGCCCGGCCAGCCGAAGCCGGCTGCGTTCGAGGGAGAGGTTGCGGCCGCCCAGGCCGCCGACGCGGCCCTGAGCAGCCCCTGGTTCGAGTACACGGAGTTGGGCTACGAGGTGGAACTCGCCGGCCGCGAGGAGATCGAGAGCGGCGAGGCCTGGAAGCTCGTGGTCACCGCGCCTGGCGGCGTAGCGCACCAGGTCTTCATCGGGACGGAGGACGGGCTGGAGAAGAAGAGGATCTCCAGGGCGGATTTCGGCTTCGGGCTGGAGGATTCGGAGACCCGGTTCGAGGACTACCGGGAGGTCGACGGCCTGATGCTGGCGCACCGGCAGATCCTGGTCTCTTCGCTGGGTGAGATGCCGTTGACCCTGGAGTCGTACGAGATCAACCCCGAGATCGATCCGGAGATCTTCTTCATGCCGGGGCAGATGGCGGATGCCGCGCTGGATTTCGCCGGTGTGCTGGAGCGCCATCGGGCCGCCCGCGGAAGCTCGGCCGCCGAGGTCGAGACGGTGAGCGCCGCCGGCACCGTCGTCCTGCTCGGCTTCGAGGTGCCGATGACGGTGGCCTTCGCGCGGCCAGGTTCCTTCCGCATCGACATCGATATGCAGGGCCTGCCGATGGTCCTCGCCTACGACGGCGAGACGGCCTGGAACGTATCGCCGATGCAGGGCGTCATCGAGCCGTCGCCGCTGCCGGAGGAGATGGTCGGGGCGGTGGGGATCCTCTCCGACTTCCTGTGGGGTGGGCTCGCGGATAGCGGGGAGGCGTCGCTGGCGGGTGTCGAGAAGGTCGAGCGCGACGAGACCTACCGGCTGGACATCGCGACCGCGGAGGGTGAAGCGCGCTCTCTCTACCTGGGCGGAGAGGACTTCCTGGAGCGCCGGATCGTCTTCGACGGGGCGTTTCTGGGGTCGACCGGAGAGATCGACGTGACGATCGGCGACTACATGGACGCGGGCGGACTCAAGGTGCCGGGCACGATCCGGATCGCCGTCGAGGGCGTGGTCGCCGTCGAACTGAGGATCCAGCAGGCTGAAGCCGGGGCCGAGATCGATCCCGCATCGTTTACCATGCCCGCTTCCCCCGACCCGGACACGCCGGGTCCGGCTCTCTAGGAGCTTGCGCATGCCGATCCTGCCTGCCGCCTGGACGACGCAAAGGACCGCCGGTCGTCTTCGCGATCACTTCCTCCTCTTCGCGTCCGTGTTTGCCGGGGCGCTCGTCGCCTCGGCGTCGTTCGCGGCCGCGGACGCTTCGAACGACGACGGTACCGAGCCGGTCGAGGACCCTGCCCTTGCCGAGACGATCGTCGTCACTGCCTCCCGGGCCGAGCAGGAGCTCGGCCAGGTCACCGCCAGCGTGTCGGTGCTGTCCGGCGAGGAGCTGCGGGCCAGCGCGTCGCTTGCCCTGGACGACACGATGCGCCGTGTCCCGGGCTTCAGCCTCTTCCGCCGCAACAGCTCGATGGTCGCCCATCCGACCAGCCAGGGCGTCTCGCTGCGCGGCATCGGACCGAGCGGCGTCAGCCGCACCCTGGTGTTGCTCGACGGCCTTCCACTCAACGATCCGTTCGGCGGCTGGATCTACTGGGGACGGGTCGGCCGCGAGAGCCTGGAGCGGATCGAGGTCGTGCGCGGCGGTGGTTCGAGTCTCTGGGGCAACTCCGCCCTGGGCGGGGTGATCCACCTGGTCACCGCGATCCCTTCGGAATCAGGTCCCGGGTTGAACCTCTCGGCGCTCGCCGGCGACCACGGCGTGCTGTCCGGCGACGCCTGGTTCGGGCAGGGCTTCGAGAGCGCGTCCTTGACCCTGTCGGCGAGGAGCTTCGAGATGGACGGCTACCCGGTCGTGCGCGACGACCAGCGCGGCCCGATCGACGTCGACGCGTTCTCCGAGCAGACGAGCGTCGGCGGCCGGCTGGCGTTCTCCGCGGGCGAGTCCGTGCAGGTCAGCATCGGCGGCGACAACCTCTCGGAGGACCGCGGCAACGGCACGCCGCTCACCGGCAACGACACGGACCTCACCTCGTTTCGCGTGAGCGCGGACGTCGTCAGCGGAAAGGGCGATACCTGGACGGTTCGCGGCTTCACTCACGAGCAGGAGTTCGCCAGCCGGTTCAGCGCCCAGCAGGTTGATCGTTCTTCGGAGCGGCCGGCTCTCGACCAGTTCCTGGTCGACTCCGAGGCCACGGGCCTCGGTGCGCAGTGGGAGGGTGAAGTCGGCAACGGCCTGTGGGTCGCCGGCGCCGAGTGGCGCACTGTCGACGGCGCGACGAACGAGGACTTCTTCTACACGACGCAGTTCAACCGGCGCCGCACGGCGGGCGGCGACCAGTCGGTCACGGGCGCCTACGTGCAGCGCCGGGCCGACTTCGGCGATCGCCTGACGCTGGAGCTCGGCGCCCGTATCGACCGTTGGAGCACGGGATCGGGCAGCCGGCTGGAGATCAACAAGGCGGACGGCTCGATCCGTCGCGACGACATGTTCGAGGATCGGGACGAGACGGCGGCGTCGCCGCGGATCGGCTTCCTCTACGCCCTCGACCTTGGCTGGAGCCTTCGCGGTTCGGTCTACGGTGCGTTCCGGGCGCCGACCGTCAACGAGCTCTACCGTCCGTTCCGGGTTCGCAACGACATCACGGAAGCGAACGAGGCGCTCGAACCGGAGCGCCTCTCCGGCATCGAGTTCGGCGCCGTGCGCTACGAAGGCGGCTCCCGGCTGTCGCTCAACGCGTTCATGAACCGGGTCGAGAACCCGATCGCCAACGTGACGCTGGCCTCGATCGCGAGCAGCCGCTTCTTCCAGCCGTGCGGCTTCGTGCCCGGTGGCGGCTCCTGCCGACAGCGGCTGAACCTGGACCGCACCCGCATCCACGGTCTGGAGGCGGAACTCCGCCAGCGGCTCGGCGACGACTGGCGGCTCGATCTCTCCTACCTCTACAGCAACGCCGAGGTCGACAACGCGGCCGATTTCCCGGAACTCGAGGGGAAGAGGCTGGCGCAGACTCCCGAGCAGTCGGCGAGCCTCGGCCTCGAGTACTCGAACGCCGACGTGCTCCAGGCGCGACTCGGACTCCGCTTCGTCGGCGAGCAGTACGAGGACGACCTGAACACGCGGCCGCTCTCCAGTTTCGCCGTCGTCGACCTGAGCGCCGCTCGCGCCATCAGCAGCCGCTGGCATGTCTTCGTCGGTCTCGAGAACCTCCTCGACGAGGAGGTGCAGGTCGGCATCTCCGGCACCGGGCTGGTCACGATCGGCGCCCCCCGCATGGTGCATGTCGGAGTGCGCCACGTTCTGAACCCCTGAACCGAAGAGGAACCGTGGCGAAAAGAGTCACAGCCGAGACCCTCTCCCGTCGCCAGCGGGAGATCTCGGTTTCGGAGTTCTTCGCCAAGAACCGCCACCTGCTCGGCTTCGATTCGCTCCGCAAGGCGCTCCTGACGACGGTCAAGGAGGCAGTGGACAACTCGCTGGACGCCTGCGAAGAGGCCGGCATCCTGCCCGAGATCCGGGTCGAACTCGAGGCCGCCGAGGGCCAGAACCGCTACATCGTGCGGGTGACCGACAACGGCCCCGGCATCGTCGAAACGCAGGCGCCGAGGATCTTCGGGCAACTGCTCTACGGATCGAAGTTCCATAGCCTGAAGCAGAGCCGCGGCCAGCAGGGGATCGGCATCTCGGCGGCCGCGATGTACGGCCAGTTGACGACCGGCAAGCCGGTTTCCGTGCAGTCGCGAACCGGGCCGCGGTCGCCCGCCTACGCGATGCAGGTGGTCATCGACACGAACACGAACAAGCCCAAGGCGGTCGGGAAGCGGAAGCTCGCCGAATGGGATCTCGACCACGGCACGCGCGTCGAGCTCGAGCTGGAGGCGCAGTACCTGAAGGGCCGCCAGTCGGTGGAGGAGTTCCTGCACCAGGTGGCGGTGGCCAACCCCCACGCGACGTTGCACTACAGGGATCCGCACGGCCAGGAGACGGACTACGTCCGGGGCGTCCAGTCGAACCCGGAGCCGCCCAGCGAGATCAAGCCGCATCCGCACGGCGTCGAACTCGGCGTGCTGATGAAGATGCTGCAGTCGACGAAGCACGCGACGATCAGCCAGTGCCTTTCCCGCGACTTCAGCCGGGTGTCGCCGCAGATGGCGGTCGGGCTCGCCAAACGGGCCGGCATCGACCCGAAGGCGCGTCCGAACACGGTCGTGCGCAAGGCCGCCGACCAGCTCTACCAGGCGCTGAACGACTCCGCGACCCGCATCCGGCCGCCGTCGACCGATTGCCTGTCGCCGATCGGCGTGCAGGAGCTGCTGGCCGGCCTGACCAGGGGCATCCGGGCGGAGTTCTACGGCGTCGAGACGCGCCGGCCGGCGGTCTACCGTGGCAATCCGTTCCAGGTCGAGGTCGGCCTGGCCTGGGGCGGCGACCTGCCCGCCGACGACCTGGCCAAGGTGCTCCGGTTCGCGAACCGCGTACCGCTCCAGTATCTCGCCGGCTCCTGCTGCATCACCAAGGCCGTGATGGACGTCTCCTGGCGCAACTTCGGCCTGACTCAGTCGCGGGGCGCGCTGCCGTCGGGGCCGCTGATCGTGCTGGTCCACCTCGCGTCGGTGTGGGTGCCCTTCAGTTCCGAGAGCAAGGTGGCGGTGGCGGACTACGACGAGATCCGCAAGGAGATCAAGCTCGCGGTGCAGACCTGCGGTCGCCGGCTTGGCCAGTACGTCAAGCGCAAGGCCAGGGCCAGGAGCGAGGCGCGGCGCCGCGAGGTGTTCAACCTCTACATCGAGGAAGTCGTCAGCTCGGTGGAGGCGATCACCGGCAAGGACCAGAAGCTGTTCCGGGATCGACTGCTCGCGATCAGCCGCAAGAAGACGGAGCTGGCGGGAATGCTCGAGGAGCAGGACGCCTCCGCCGACGAACTGGAAGCCTGCGAGAACGTCCTCGTGGTCGATCCGGACGCGGAGCCGGAGGCGGAGCCTGAGCCACAACCGGAGCCGGCGGCGGAGCCCGCGGCGCCTCCGCCACCTGCCGAAGCCGAGCGCCTCCGCAGTTCGCAACTGGAGCTGGTGTGACTCCGGTAGACGAGGAGCGGCTCAGGATCCCGGCCAAGCTCGACGCCAGGGCGAAGATCGAGCACCTGGCCAGGAAGACGATCGCGATGGCCCGCCGCGAGGTCGACCCCTACGTGGACATCCCCTCGCGGACGCTCTCGAACGTCACCTTCTCGAAGCGCAAGAAGATCATCGAGATGGGCGACGCGACCCAGCGCCGCTCGCTGTTCAACCTGAACCAGGCGCGCAAGTACATGCAGACGCTCCTGGTCGCCCGCGGTTGCACCCAGCTCCTCGACGAACAGAAGACGACCAGCATCCGCGACCTCTACTACATGAGCAAGCACACGCTGGCCGACGGCAAGGAGAACACCTTCGAGGGCCAGGAGGAATCCGACCCGATCATCGAGGACCTGGAGGTCACCCTCGGCGCTCTGCGCGAGGAGTTGCATCTGTTCGCGGCCAAGCGCGGCTCGGTGGTTGGTCCACTCACCCTGGTCGACGCCGGCGACGTGATCGATCTGTCCCGGATGGGCTCGGGCGGCTGGTCGGTGCCCGGCATCGTCGAGCCGGAGACGATCCGCTTCGTCGGCCACGGCGCGAAGTTCATCCTGCTGGTGGAGAAGGAGGCCGT
>JAJDZH010000377.1 GCA_022824725.1 Thermoanaerobaculia bacterium
CCGGCCGTTTGCGCGAGGTTTCCTGGGCATGAGGGAACAGCTCCTCTGGTCGGGAGATAGTGATGAGGCGGTTCAGGCGCGGGCGAGCAAGCAGGGGGAGGACTCTGTCCACCGCTGCGTCAACCCTGGCGCGGCGATCAAACGCTCTTGGTCGTCATCGCGACCAGGGGACTGCGAGCTGGACCCGGCGGCAGGCGGAACGTACACCAGTTCCGCCTCCCGGTCAAAACGGCCGCCCGCCCCGCGGGACCCGAGCAGACGAAATGGGCGACAATGAGAGGCAATGAAGGTCGCTCGCACCACGGCCGACGGCAACCTGGAGCTGGTGGAGGCGCCGGAGCCCGCAATCAGGGCCGGCGAAGCGCTGATCGAACTCGTCTACTGCGGCCTCTGCGGCACCGATCTGTACAAGCTGGCCGAATCGGGGCGACCGGCGGGCGAAGTGCTGGGGCACGAAGTCGTCGGCCGGGTCGTCGAGAGCCGGTCCTCGGCGCTCCGGGCAGGCGATCGGGTCGTCGCCCCCCACCACGCTCCGTGCGGCGAGTGCCGCCTGTGCCGTTCCGGCGCCGAGACGATGTGCCCCCGGTTCGCGGAGAACCTGCTGGACCCCGGAGGCTTCAGCGAGCGCCTGCGGCTCAAGGCCCGGGCGGTCGAACGCACGGTGCGAAAGCTCGACGACGGGCTCGCCGACGAGTCGGCCGCGTTCGTCGAACCGGCCGCCTGCGTGCTGCGGGGAATCGACCGCGCCGGCCTGGTACCGGAGACACCTGCGATCGTCGTCATCGGCGCCGGCTCGATGGGCCTGCTCCATCTGCTGGTGCTGCGCGCCTCGTTTCCCGGCACCCGGGTGCTCGTCGCCGAGCCAGCCGCCGGCCGGCGCGCCACCGCAAGGGAACTCGGCGCCGACACCGTTGTGACGCCCGACGAGCTCACCGGCCTGGTGGACGCAGCGGACCCCCGGACCGGCGCCGATGCCGTCTTCGACACGGCCGGCGGCCAGGAAGCCTTCGACCTGGCTCTTCAGGCCACGAGACCGGGCGGCCGCGTCGTGCTCTTCGCCCACGCCGCCCAGGACGCCCGCGTCACCTTCGACATCAACGCGGTCTTCAAGTCCGAGCGCCAGGTGATCGGCGCCTACTCGGGCTCGCCCGCGGAACAGAAACGCGTCCTCGACATGATGCATGGCGGCGCACTCGATCCGTCGCCGCTGGTAACCCACCGCCTGCCCCTGGACCGCGCCGCCGAAGCCGTCGACCTGTGCCGGCGGCAGGCAGCGCTGAAGGTCCTGCTGCACCCCTGAAGGCATGATCCCGGAACACCAGACCCAGGCCTTTCTCACCGGCCCCGGGAGCGTCGAGCTGAGGCGGCTGCCGATGCCCGAAGCAGGCCCCGGCGAACTGCTGATCCGGGTCGACGCCGCGACCACGTGCGGCACAGACGTCAAGGTCTACCGCCGTGGCGGCCATCCGACCATGCTGGCCCTGCCGTCGCCCTTCGGCCACGAGGTCACCGGCACCGTCGTCCGCGCCGGCGCCCGAGCCGCTCACACCGAGGGCGAGGCCGTCGTCGTCGCCAACAGCGCTTCCTGCGGTGAGTGTCAACCATGCCGGCACAGACGCGAGAACCTCTGCCGCAACCTCATCTACCTGAACGGCGCCTTCGCCGACTACCTGCTGATACCCGAAGCCGTCGCGAAGCGCAGCGTGCACCCGCGGCCCGCCGGCCTCGAACCGGTGGTCGCCGCCATGGCGGAGCCTCTGGCCTGCGCGGTCCACTGCCTCGAACGATGCCTCGGCGCCTGGAGCGGTCCGCCCACCGAGGCGCGGACCCTGGTCATCGGCTGCGGTCCGCTGGGACTCATGCTGATCGACCTGTTCCACAGCATGCGTACTCATGTCGGCGCCCTCGACCCGCACAGTCACCGCCTCGAAGCCGCGCGCGATTTCGGCGCCGCCGAAACGCATCTCGGCCGCGCCGGCGACGGCGACGACCCGGCGGCCGAAGACCCGTTCGACTTCGCGATCGATGCGACCGGCACGCCCGCCGGCTGGGATCACGCCGTGAAGTCGCTCGCTCCCGGCGGCGTCGCCGCCCTGTTCGGCGGCTGCCGCCCGGGGACCGACCTCGTGATCGACGCGGAGCGGATCCACTACCAGGAACAGACGCTCCTGGGCGTCTACCACCACCGGCCCTCGTCGTTCCGCGCGGCGCTCGACCGGCTGATCGGGGCGCCGGAGCGTTACGGCGCGCTGGTGGAACGCGAGCTGCCCCTCGACCGGCTGACGGAAGCGCTCGACCTGATGATCGGCCGGCGCGCCCTGAAGGTCGCCATCCGGCCGCACTCCAACTGAGTATCCGCGAGCGCCTTATACTGCGCCGGCGGCCAGGGTCGGCCGCGGAGATTCCTCATGGCCGCAGCCGAGCATGACGTCTTGCCCGATCTCGAGGCGATACGCCAGGAACTGGAGCAGGTCGATGAGGAGTTGCTGAAGGGCTTCCGGCGCCGGGTCGAACTGTCGCGGGAGGTCGCGGGCGCCAAGATCGCGTCGGCCTTTCCGTTCCGCGACCAGTTGCGCGAGGAGCAACTGCTGACCCGCGTGCGGACAATCGCCGCCGAACTCGACCTCGATCCGCACCAGACCGAGCGCATCTTCCGGCTGCTGATCGAGATGTCGATCGCGGCGCAGCAGGGTTACATCCGCGATCTCGACCGGGCGCCGCTGCGCGTCGCCTACCAGGGCGTCGAGGGCTCGTTCAGCCACCTGACGGCCCAGCGGCAGTACGCCAGACGGCCTGGAGGCGTGGTGCTCCAGGGCTACGAACTGTTCCGGGGCGCCGCCGAGGGCGTCCGCGACGGCCGCCACGACATCGCCCTGCTGCCCATCGAGAACAGCACAGCGGGCAGCATCAACGAGACCTACGACCTGCTGGCCGAAGGGGGCCTGGTGATCACCGCGGAAGTCATCAGCAAGGTGGCGCATTGCCTGCTCGCGCTGCCCGGCACGAAGATCGAGGACCTCCGGCTCGTGCTCTCGCACCCCCAGGCGCTACGCCAGTGCGACCAGTTCTTCCACGACCACGACTGGCTGCGGCCGCAGCCCGAGTTCGACACCGCCGGCGCGGCCGCCCGCGTCCGGGAAGGGAACGACCGAACGGTCGGCGCCATCGCCAGCGAGCCGGCGGCGCGGGTCTTCGGCCTGGAGATCCTCGCCCACGGCATCCAGAACCAGGCCGGGAACTTCACCCGCTTCGTCGAGGTCGCCAGCGAGGCGGCGCCGTGCCCGCCCGACCAGCCCTGCAAGACGTCTCTACTGCTCGTGACCGGCCACCAGCCGGGCGACCTCGGCGAAGTGCTGCGGAGCTTTTCGCGGCGGGGCGTCAACCTGACCAAGATCGAATCCAGGCCGATCCCCTCCACGCCCTGGCGCTATCAGTTTTACCTGGACATCGACGGCCATGCCGCCTCGGCGCCGGTCACCGAGGCGCTTGAGGCGATCGGGGAGAAGACGAAGGAACTCCGCATCCTCGGCACCTACCCGAGCGCGTTGCCGCCGACCTCCGAAGAGCGTCCGCGCGAGGATGGCGACGAAGCCGCTGTGGCCGCCGCGGACGGCGCCTGAGCCCGCCTTGCCCGAACGCGCCGACGTCGTCTGCATCGGGGCCGGGATCATCGGTCTCGCCACTGCCCGAAGCCTCTCCCGCCGCTTCGGGCAGATCGACATCCGCGTCGTCGAGGCGGAACCCCGGCCCGCCGTCCACCAGACCGGCCACAACAGCGGCGTCATCCACTCGGGCCTCTACTACAAGCCCGGCTCGCTCAAGGCGCGCAACTGCGTCGGCGGCCGGAAGAGACTGATCGAGTACTGCGACCGGCAGGGGATTCCTTACGAGATCTGCGGCAAGCTCGTCATCGCGACCGACCCGGAGGAGATCCCCCGGCTCGACGAGCTGGAGCGTCGCGGCCGGGCGAACGGCCTTGCCGGCCTGGAGCGCCTGCCGTCCGAACGGATCGCCGAGTTCGAGCCGCACGCCATCGGAGTCGACGCCCTCTGGGTGCCCGAGACCGGCATCGTCGACTACACGGCGGTGGCCGGCGCCTACGCCGACGAACTCGAGGCGGCAGGCGTCCCGCTGCACCTGCGGACCCGGGTCACCGGCATCCAGCCACGCGCCGACGGCATCGTCGTGGAGACCACCGCCGGCGACTTCGAGGCCGGCCACGCGATCAACTGCGCCGGTCTCCAGTCGGACCGGGTCGCCCGCATGGCCGGCCTCGATCCGGACGTGCGCATCGTCCCCTTCCGCGGCGAGTACTTCGACATCGCGCCCGAGCGCCGCAACCTGCTGCGGGGACTGATCTACCCGGTCCCCGACCCCCGTTTCCCCTTCCTCGGAGTCCACCTGACCCGAAGAGTCGACGGCTCGGTCGAAGCCGGTCCGAACGCCGTCCTGGCGCTCAAGCGCGAGGGCTACGACCGCGGCAGCTTCGACGCCCGCGACACCTGGAGCAGCCTCAGCTATCCGGGCTTCTGGAAGATGTCCCTGCGCTACTGGAAGGTCGGACTGGGCGAGATGGCGCGTTCCGGCAGCCGCGCCCGTTTCGGCCGCGACCTTCGCCGCTTCGTTCCTGAGCTACGCGACTCCGACCTGATGCCGGGCGGCTCCGGCATCCGCGCCCAGGCCCTCGACCGCAAGGGAAACCTGGTGGACGACTTCGCCATCGAAACGAGTCCCCGGATGCTCCACGTCCTGAACGCTCCCTCGCCGGGCGCCACCGCCTCGCTCGCGATCGGCGACACGCTGGCCGACCGCGCGGCGGAGACGTTCGGGCTGTGAGGGTCGAAACGACCGAGACCGGCTTCACCGTTTCCGCCGACCGCCGGGTCAGCGCGATCCTGCTCGAACCCGACGGCGCCCGCT
>JAJDZH010000307.1 GCA_022824725.1 Thermoanaerobaculia bacterium
TTCCGGACCGGCAGCGTCCAGACGTCCTTCGTGAGCTACGCCACGGAGGTTTCGGGCAGCGTCTTTCTCCAGTTCGCCTCCCTCGACCAGACGGAGGTGCTGGAGCGCACGGACTCGGCCAGCCTGCTCTGGGGCCGGCTCAGGCTGCCCGATGTGGTCGTCGAGGCGCGCGTCCCGGTCCGCTACACCTACTACCTCGACCTGGAGGACGAGTGGTCGCTGACGCTCGAGGGAACGACGGTCCACGTCCTGGCGCCCGGCGTGCGAGCCAACCGGCCGGCCGTCGACGCCTCGGCAATCGAGTACCGCGTTCAGGGGGATTCGATCCTGCGCGACGAGGAGGCGGTCCTGGAGCAGCTCAGACTCCGCATCACGGACCAGTTGGCCGCCCGCGCGGGCGAGAACATCGCCCTGGTGCGCGAACTGGGACGGCGTCGAACGGCCGACTTCGTGCGCACGTTCCTGCTGTCGCAGTTCGGCGAGGACGTGGAGGGTTACCGGATCGAGGTCCGTTTCCGCGACGAGGTCGACATGGAACCCGCGGTCGAAACCGGGCCGCCGGTCACCGAGGGCGCGCGGGATTGACCGATCCTCTGGCGCGCAAGCGCCACCGACTCAGGGCACGGCAGGCGGACCGCTTCGGCCGCATGGCCGAGCAGGTCCATCGCCACAACCCGTTCTACAGGGCGAAGTGGCGGGCCGCCGGCTTCGACTCGCCGCCCACGCTCGACGACCTGGCTGACCTGCCGTTCACGACGAAGGAGGAACTCGCTCGCGACCAGGAGGAGAACGCGCCCTGGGGCACGAACCTCACCTTCCCCCTCGAACGCTACGTCCGCGTCCACCGCACGTCCGGCACGACCGGCAGGCCCCTCCGCTGGCTGGACACGCCGGCGAGCTGGCAGTGGTTCCTGGACTGCTGGCTGGAGACATACAAGGGCGCCGGCGTCGAAGCGGCCGACCGGGTCTTCGTGGCGTTCGGCTTCGGCCCCTTCGTCGGATTCTGGACCGCGTTCGAGGCGGCGCAGCAGCTCGGCTGCCTGGTCATGCCGGCCGGGCATCTGAGCACCGAGCAGCGCCTCCGGGTGATGCTGGACGACGGCGCGACGGTACTCGTGGCGACGCCCACCTATGCCCTGCGCCTCCTGGAGGCGGCGGAGGCGCTCGGCCTCGACCTGGCCGCGAACTCCATCGAGCGGACGATCCATGGCGGCGAACCGGGCGCTGGCGTGCCCGCGGTCAAGCGCCAGCTCTCCGCCGGATACGGCGCCCGGGTCTTCGACCACGCCGGCGCCACCGAGGTGGGCGCCTGGGGTTGCCCCTGCGGTGTCCGCGAGAACCTGCACATCCTCGAGGAGGAGTTCGTGGTCGAGTGGTTCGACCCGGCGACAGGCGAACCCCTCCAGCCGGTCGATCCCGCGACGAGCGAGTCCGCCGAGCCGGTCCTCGGGGAGCTCGTGCTGACCAACCTGGGGCGGATCGGCAGTCCGGTCGTCCGCTACCGCACTGGCGACATCGGCCGTCTCTGCGCCGCGGGCTGTCCAAGCGGCCGGCCGACGATGTACCTGGACGGCGGCGTGCTGGCCCGCGCCGACGACATGTTCATCGTCCGCGGCATCAACGTCTATCCGAGCGCCGTCGACGCGCTGGTCCGGGAGACCGGCGGGGTCGCCGAGTACAGCGCCACCGTGCGGCGACGCCGCCAGATGGCCGAGGTCGAACTGGAGGTCGAACCCGAGCCGGGCGCCGACTCCCGAAGTCTCAGGTCCAGGCTCCAGGACCTGTTCGAGGAGCGGCTCAGCCTGCGGGTTCCCGTCCGGATCGTCGACGCCGGTTCGCTCCCCCGCTACGAGCTGAAGGCGAACCGCTTCACGTTCCTGGACCAGTCGCCGGACCAGAGCCGCGGTCGGGCCGGTTCAGTACCACAAGCGCCGCGAACAGCAGGGCGCCAACGCCGTTGACGACGAGCCCGAGGGTCGGACCGCCGAGATCGGGAACCAGCAGCAGGGCGGCCGCCACCAGCATGAGGACCCGTAGCTGCAGGGTGAGCTCGGATCGCAGGTAGCCGCCGATCCCGGAGGCCAGCGCCACGGTGCCGACGACGGCGGCGCCAAGCGCCAGCACGAGAGGCGGCAGGCCCGCTGCTCCGGACGCGAAGAGACTCGCCCCGCCCTCGTCCATCAGCAGCAGCGCGGGCCGGTAGACGAACATGAAGGGCAGGGTGAAACCGACCAGGGCGAAGCGGAACGCCGCCAGCGCGGTCGGCATGACCGGCGCCTGCGCGAGGCTCGAAGCCGCGTAGGCCGCGAGCGCCACCGGCGGCGTCACCATGGACATCATCCCGAAGTAGAAGATGAACAGATGCGCCGCCAGGGGAATGACCCCGAGCTCCGAGAGCAGGGAGCCCATCAGGGTCGCCATCAGCAGGTAGCAGACGACGGACGGCACCCCCATGCCCAGCACGAGCGACGTGACCATGATGCCGAGCAGGGCCAGGAACAGGTTCGTCGCCACGACGCCTTTGATCGCGGCCGAAAAGTCCGCCGCGATGCCGGTCTGCTGGACGATGCCGATGACCACGCCGACGCAGGCGCTGGCGGCTACCAGCGGAATCCCGTTGCGCGCCGCCTGGGTCAGGGCGCCGAGGATGTGGGGCCGGAAGACGCGGTGGATCAAACCGAACGCCATCAACCCGAACATCGCCACGATGCCGGACGAGAGCCAGGACTCGAAGACCTGCCGGAACGACGGATCCGCCGGAAGTTCGCCCCAGATCACCTGGTGCAGAAGAGCCACACCGGCGAAACACCCCAAGGCCAGGTGGCGCAGCCTCCGCGGAAGGTCGATCTCCGGTCGCAGCACCGCCAGCACCAGGATGACGATCAGCGCCCCGGTCACCGCCCGGAACGGCGAGAAGCGCAGCAGCAGGAGCAGGATCAGGGTGGCGAGGCCGGCGATGAAGACCAGCGCGTCGAAGCGCCGCACGGGAGGCGGCTCGCCGTCGCGCTCCGGCGTACCGACGCGCCGCGAGTAGAAGTGGACGATGAGGAAGAGCGAGAGGTAGAAGAGGACGGCCGGCAGCAGGGCCGCCTGCACGATCTGCAGGAAGGTGACCTGGGGCTCGACGATCTCGAGCATCATGTAGGCGCCGGCGCCCATGACCGGCGGCACCAGGGCGCCTCCGGACGCCGCCGCGGCTTCGACCGCGGCCGCCACATGCCGCCTGAAGCCGTTGCTCCTCATCATGGGAATGGTGAAGGCGCCGGTCGTCACGGCGTTCGCCACCGCGCTGCCGGAAAGGGAGCCCAGCAGTCCGCTGCTCAGCACCGCCACCTTCGCGGGTCCGCCGGGCCTGGTGCCGAACACCCGCTCCGCGAAGCGCATGATGAACTGGGTCGCCCCGGACATCTCGAGGAAGGCGCCGAACACGACGAACAGGAAGACGTAGCGGAACATGACCGACGCAGCGGGGCCGAACACGCCCAGGCTCTGCAGGAAAGTCGTGCCGACCACGTCGCGTGGGCTCTGGCCGGCGTGGGGGAACAGCCAGTCCGGCAGCAGCGCCCAGCCGTTGCGCAGGCTGAAGTAGCAGTAGAGAGTGTGGGCGACGAAAGTCAGGCCCAGGGCGGGAACGATCCAGCCGATGCTCCGCCGGGCAGCCTCGAGCACGAGCAGGAGGCCGACCAGGCCGAGGCCGATGTCCGCCGTGGTCTCGATGCCGGCCCGGTTGCCGAGGGACCTGCCGCCGGACCAGAGATGCTCGAACGCCGGCTCCGTCTGCACCACGACGTAGGCGCAGACCGCCAGGGCCATCAGGCCGAGCAGCAGGTCCAGGCCCCGCAACCAGGGGTTCGATCCGAGCTTCGGATGAACCGGAAAGGCGAGGAAGCAGAGCAGCAACCCGAGACCGACGAACACGGCCAGGGAGGACTGCGGCAGCAGCAGCCCGAAGTTCACCTCGAGCAGAACGAAGAAGCACAGGGCGACGCCGAGTGCCCCGATCAGGCCGCGGCGCGTACGCTCGGCGGCTTCGCTCAACCGTCCGCTTCGGGCCAGATACCGATCTCGCGGTAGTAGCGCTCTGCCCCCGGATGGAACGGCGTGCCGGTGTTGCGAGCGACGTTCGCCTCGTTGATCGCCCGGCCCGCGGGGTGCTTCTCGGCGATCGCCTGGCGGTTCTCCCACATGGTCTTCGTGACCTGGTAGACGAGTTCCTCGTCCGCGTCGGCGTACGTGATCAGGTGCATCGAGCCGACGTTGAGGCCCGGGTAGTCCTCGGTGAGGTCCGAGTAGGCGTCGGCGGGAATCACAGCAAGCTGGAAGAAGGGATAGTCGCGTGCGAGCTCCTGCCGCTTCTCCTCGTCGAACGGCAGGAAGACGATGTCGTGGGTGCTGCTGGCCTGGGTCACGGCCCCGGTCGGCACCGCGCCGCCGAGAAAGGCGGCGTCGATCGAGCCGTCGCCCAGCATGTCGACCGCACCGCTCTGGGTGCCGTAGACCTGGGTGAAGTCGTCGTAGGTCACGCCATGCGCCGCCAGCAGGGGCTCGACGAACATCTCGAAGCCAGCGCCGGCGACGCCGACCATCGCCCGCTTGCCCGCCAGGTCACTCATGGCGGCGAGGCCCGAGTCGGCCTTGGCGATGAACGTCGCGATGTTCGGCGCCAGCGTGGCGACCGCGCGGATCTCGTAGCTCTGCTCCCAGCCCGATTCCCCCAGGACCGCGAAGTAGCTGATGGCCGAGTTCGACATGGCGAGTTCCAGCTCGCCGCGCGCGAGCCGTCGGATGTTCTCCTGCGAGCCCTTCGTGCCGCGCGGCTGGACCCGCCAGTTGTTCTCGCCGCGGTTGTCGTTCAGCACTTCGGCGATCGCCCCGCCGACGACCGGGAAGGCGCCGCCGACCGGCGCCGTCCCCATGCTGAGAAACCGGGGCGCCGCGGATCCGCCGTCCGCTCCGTCGCCACCGCTGCAGGCGAGCAGCAGGACGAGCGCCGGCAGGGCGAAGGCCGGCAGGGCAATGGGCAGGCGGTTCTTCATCGACGGTACCTCGTGGGCGAGCCGGAAAGTTGGCGCACCGGACAGGCGCGGCAGGCGATCATAACTCGCCGGCCCCGGGCCTCCGCGCTACGGTTCGACGATGCAGTAGAGGAAGCTGTCGGTCCGCAGATAGAGCCTCCCGGGCGCCACGCCAAGCGACGACAGGGTGAAGCCCTGGACCTGGTTCTTCGCGAGGATCTCGAACTCGGGCCCGTCCCGGACCACCGTGGTCACGCCGTCCTCGCTGGTCGCGTAGACCTTGCCGTCGGCGACCAGGAGGGAGGCGCTGTAGGTGCCCGGCTCGAGCCGCTGGTTCTCCCAGTCCGGCGCGCCGGTCCTGGCGTCGAGCCGCGACAGGAGGCCGTTGTCGCGGAGCAGGTAGAGCGTCTCGCCGTCCGTCGCGGGCGTCGGCACGTCGGGACCGCGCTCCGTCTCCCAGAGGATCTCCGGATCGCCGCCGTCTCCGAGCCGCAACGCCTTCATCGGACTGACGCGGGTGGGAACGAAGACCAGGTCGCCTGAAGCTACCGGCGACGCGACGACCCGGTACATCGGGCTGTTCCTCGGGTTGAAGCCTTCCACGCGCCAGAGCTCGCGGCCGTCCTCCGGATCGTGGCCGGTGGCGACATCGCCCCCGTTCAGCACGAGGACGTGGCCGTCGCCGCTCTCGACCAGGGCGGGCGTGATGTAGGCGTCCGGCGACTCCATCCGGGCGTTCGTCGGCCGCTCCTGCCGCCAGATCGTCTCGCCCGAGCCGGCCTCGATGGCCAGGAGGTACGAGGGGTCGTCCGTCTTCATGCCGTGCAGCACCGGCACGTAGAGCACATCCCGCCAGAGCAGGGCTGACGAGCCGTAGCCGTGGTTCAGGCCGAAGGCGCCGTAGTCCTGTTCGAGTTCCCGCCCCCAGAGCTGGTTGCCGTCGAAGTCGTAGGCCTGCAGGGCGCCGGTCCCGGTCAGGACCCAGACCCGCTCGCCGTCGGTAATCGGAGACGGCGACGACATGTTGTGCTTGCGCTGGAAGCGATTGCCGCCGCCGATCGGCCGTTGCCACACCACGTCCCCCGAACCGGCGTCGACGCGCCACAGGGACAGGTCGTCGCCCTCGGCGACGTTCAGGAACACGACGTCGCCGACCACGATCGGGGTCGATCCGGAACGGTCCGGAAGCGCCAGCTTCCAGAGGATGTTCCGCTCCGTGTCGCCGTCGTGCCCCCATTCGGTGGGCAGTCCGGTGTGCGCGCTGTAGCCGTTTCGCGCCGGCCCGCGCCAGTTCGGCCAGTCCACCCCGCTCGCTGCCTGTGCAGCGAACACCGTTGCCAGGACGCACCAGATCGCGGGCCGCCGCCCGCCGCGGCTGCCTCGAAGTCGCCGTTCCGTTCTCGTTCGGTTCACGCTGCCTCCCTTGCCGCGGCCGGCTCAGCGGTTTCCTCGCCGGCGCTGTCGTTGGGTGCTTCGGCCGCCTCCGGCAGCAGCAGCACCTGGACCCGGTTCTCGCCGCCGAGGTAGTCCACGGCGGCGCCGCGGATCATCTCCGCGTCGAGTTCTTCGAACAGTTCCTCGTAGGTAAGGATGCTGAGGGGATCCTCGTCGAACTGGTAGACGGTCTGCAGCACTCCGAGCCAGAAGCCGTTCGTCTCCTTCGCCGTTTCGCGGCCCCGGCGCTGCTGTTCCCGGATCTGGCCGACTTCCTCGTCCGTGGCGGGTTCCGTCCGAAGACGTTCGATCTCCTCCTGGACGGCCTGGAGCATCTCTTCGACGCGAGCCGGGTCGCAGCCGAACAGGATCTGCACGGAGAACTGCGAAACCGGGATCCTCTCGGCGCCTCCGGACACGTTCGCACCGTAGGTACCGCCGAGTTCTTCCCGCAGGCGCTCCCGCAGGCGGTCCCGCAGCAACGTGGCCATGGAGTTCAGGCGGTAGCGGTTCAACTGGTTCTGCTCGAAGGGTCCGTTGAACACCAGGGCGACCTGACTCTGCTCCTCGAGCCCCTTGTACACCGTCCGTTCGATGCGACCCTCGGGGGCCCGAACTCCGACGTCTCTCCAGACCTCCTCGCGACCGGTCGACGGCAGACCGCCCAGCCAGGTCTCGACGAGCGGTTCGATCGCCTCCAGCTCGAAACTGCCGGCAAAGAAGAAGGTGAAGTCGGAGAAGTCCCGGAAGCGGTCTTCGTAGACGGCGAAGAGCCGGTCCTGATCCAGGTCTCCCAGCATCTCCTCGGTGATCATCCGGCGTCGCGGGTGGTTCTGGCTCAGGATCTCGACAAACGTCTTGAGGAAGGTGTACTGCGGCATCGCGCTCTGGTTGCGCAGCAGCGCACCCTGACGCGTAAGGAAGGACTCGTAGGCCTCGGCATCCCGGCGGGGCGACGTCCCGCTCAGATAGATCAGCTCGAACAGCGTCTTCAGGTCCTTCGGCGATCCGCGGCCGTTGATGCCTTCGAACAGCGGACCGATGATCGGTCCGGCGCCTGCCACCTTGCCCGCGAGCGCCTTGTTCAACTGGGTCAGGCTGAAGTTCCCGAACCCGGAGAGCTGCACCACCGAGGTTGCCAGGTTCGCCTCCAGCCAGTCGTCGTCCGACACCAGGGACATGCCGCCGGGACTGAAGGAAGCGAACAGGATCTCGTCGTTCTTGAACTCGCTCGGCCGCAGGACCACCCGGACGCCATTCGACAGCCGCCACTCGGTGACGCCGAGTTCCTCGATCGCCGATCGCTCGACGATCCGGCCCGGGGTTGGCGGAACAGGCACCAGGGCGCCCTCGCCGACATCGTCCTCGTAGGCCGCAACCTCCAGTTCGCCTACCCGGTCGAAGACGGCCAGCAGATCCTCCTCGACCGGCGGTTCCAGGCCCTCCTTCTCCGGGCCACTGGCGAGGATGACGCGATCCTCGTCGTGGATCCACCCGTTGGCGACCCGGTTCACTTCGGCAAGCGTGATCCCGGGGACGTAGCGGCGGGCCAGCTCGCGCTCGTAAGCGATCCCCGGGAACGGCTCGTCGCTGAGGAAGTTCCGCTGGTACTCGCCGGCGTAGGCGACGGAGTGGGTCTTGTCCCGTTCGTCGTAAGCGCGGTCCATCGAGCGCAGCGTGTTCACCCGGGCCCGTTCCAGTTCGCTCTCCTCGAAGCCGTGGCGACGGGCACGCTCCGATTCCGTGAGCAGCGCCTCGAGGGCCCGGACTTCGGCGCCCTCCCGGGCCCCGGCCCGGAGCAGGTAGAGGCTGCGGGTCCGGGCCAGCGTGCCGCGGGTGCTCGTGGCGCCGATGAAGGGCGGATCGGCCTCTTCGGCACGCTCGGCCAACCGGTTGTTCAGCAGGCCGTTGTAGAGACCCCGGACCAGCCGCTCCCGGTAGTCGGCCACGGTGACGAACTCGTCCGCTTCGCCCTTGAAGGCAACCGAAATCGAGGAACGCGTCAACTCGGGATCGGTGAAGATGGAAACCAGGGTCTCCTCGTGGGACGGAATCTCCGCCTCGAAGCGTTCGCGCGGCTCGTCGGGTCCTTCGAGTCCGGCGAAGCGCTGCCTGATGTCCGCCTCCATCGCCTCCGGATCGAAATCGCCGACCGCAACGACCGCCATCAGGTCCGGCCTGTACCAGTCCCGATAGAAGTCCCGCAGCCGCTGCGGCGGGACCTCGCGCAGCATCTCCGGATCGCCGATCGGCAGGCGCTCGGCGTAGCGGGAGCCGTGGAAGCGATACGGGATCTCGGCGTCTCGAAGCCTCGCTCCGGCGCCCCGGCCGCCCCTCCACTCCTCGATCACGACGCCGCGCTCGAGTTCGACCTCCTCGTCGTCCAGGGTGACGGCGCCGGCCCAGTCCTCGAGCACCAGGAGCGCCTTGTCCAGGATGTCCGGGTCGTCCGTCGGCACCTCCAGCATGTAGACCGTCTCGTCGAAGCTGGTGTATGCGTTGACGTCCGCCCCGAAGCGCATGCCGATGCTCTGCAGGTAGTCGAGCAGCTCCGCCTTCTCGAAGTTCTTCGTGCCGTTGAACGCCATGTGCTCGACGAAGTGGGCCAGACCGAGCTGGTCGTCGTCCTCGAGCACCGAACCGGCGCGGACGACGAGGCGCAGGAAAGCGCGGTTCTCGGGCCGGCCGTTCTGCCTGACGTAGTAGCGGAGACCGTTGTCCAGTTCGCCGGTGAGCACCGCCGGATCCTCGGGCAGGATCTCAGTCAGCTCGTAGGTCCATTCGGGCAGCAACCCGGCGCCGGCGTCGGACTCCTGGGCGTGAACGCCCGCCGCCAGCGAGCCGGCGATCAGAGCCGCCGCGGCGGCGAGCAGACCAGCAGAACAAGAGTGCGACCGGCCGCTCTTTCGCTCGATCATCGACGTTTCTCCTTCGTTTGGTGGGGCGTTCAGTGGCTGCCGGCGACGCGGGCGCCGCCGTCCACTCGCACGACTGCTTCGGCCGGCAGGGCCTCGACCAGCGCCTCCAGGGCACGGTCCGCGGCGCCACGGCTGCGGCTGTCGACGGTCAGCTTGACCCGGTAGTCGCCGTCCATCACCGGATAGCTGCCGATGTCGACCTCCTCGTGGGCGTCGACGACGCGGTCGAGCAGTTCCGCGATGTCCGTCTCGCGGCACGATGTGTAGACCGCCCGGCAGTAGAACCGGCGGCCGGCCGCCAGGCGGGCACGCAGCATCGGCAGTTTCATGCGGAAGATACGGGGCACGCCCGGCAACACGTACACGTTCTCCATGACGACGGACGGCCAGGGCACATCCGGCGTGCTGACGAGTTCGGCGCCTTCCGGCACGTCGGCCATGCGCAGGTGGCCCTCGGTGCAGCGGTCCCCCACCATCTCGCGGATCTTCGCGACCAGTTCGGGGGAACGGACCAGCCGGCGCTCGAAGGCCTCGGCAACGGCCTTGAGCGTCACGTCGTCGTGGGTCGGCCCGACGCCGCCGCTGGTGATCAGGTAGTCGAACCGGTCGCGCAGGCGCCGGACGTCGGCCGCGATATCGGTGACATCGTCCGGGCAGACAACGACTCTCTGGAGCTCGATCCCGAGGTCGAACAGCTCTCTGGCCAGGAGGCTCAGGTTCGCTTCCTCGACCTTCCCGCTGAGGATCTCGTTCCCGATGATCAGGGCACCCGCCGTCGGCATAAGACTAGGAGCTTTCGCCGCGGAACGCAGCGGAGCAAGTTTCGCGGCGAAAGGTCATGGTGAGGATGGGCTGGGCCGAAACTCCGAGCATGCGAGGCGTTTCGGGGCGTAGCTTACCGGCCCTCGAATCGTGGCGACCGGCGCTCGGTCAAGGCTTGCACCCCCTCGCGGGCGTCGGCGGTGCGGAAGGTCACCTCCTGTTCCGCGCTCTCCAGGTCGAGCGCCTCGGCGATCGACCGCTCGAACGTGCCGCGCACCGTGCGCTTGGTCGCCTTGACCGCGATCGGGCCGGCCGCCGCGATCTCCAGGGCGAGATCCTCGACCACACGGTCGAAGTCCTCGTCCGCCTCCCGGCTGGCGATTCCCCACTCGACCGCCGTGGCGGCGTCGATGAGCCGCCCGCTGTAGAGGAGTTCCGCGGCGCGTGCGGGGCCGATCAGGCGCGGCAGGGTCCAGGTCGCGGCCATCCCGGGGTGAATGCCCAGCTTGACGAAGGTCATGCCGACCCGGGCGCCGGTACGGATCACGCGCATGTCGCAACCCAGCGCGAAGCAAAGGCCGGCGCCGATGGCATGGCCGTTGATCGCGGCAATCGATGGCGCCTCGAGATCCCGCACCGAGAGATAGAGGCGATAGAAGTTCGCACCGCCGCCGAGGCCCGGCCCGGCATCCGCGTCCTCGCTGACCTCCTCCTGGATGCTCTTCAGACTGCCGCCGGCGCTGAAGGCCCGGCCCGCCCCCCGGACGATGACCACGCGCGTCTCGGCACGGTCGTTGATCAGCGGAACGGCGTCCCTGATCTCGGCGCCCATCGCCGGGGTCATCGCGTTCAACTGATCCGGCACGTTCAGGGTGAGCCGCGTGATCGGCCCTTCGTGGGACAGCAGGAGGTGTTCGAAGCTCATGAAACGTGTTCTCCTTCAAGCTAGAATGCGGCGCATGCTAACGATCACCGAACTGGCGCAGAAGCAGGTCGCTGAGGCGATGAAGTCCGAGGAGCGCGACGACCTGGCGCTCCGCATCGCGATCACCGGCCGCAGCGGCGGCGGCTTCCGCTACCAGATGGACCTGGTCGGCCTGGACGAAACGAGGCCCGACGACGAGGTCGTCGAACTCGACGCCTTCAACTTGTACGTGGACTCCGAGAGCGCGCCGGACCTCGCCGGCGCTACCGTCGACTTCGTCACCCGCCTCTCCGAGAGCGGTTTCAAGTTCGACAACCCCAACTCCCCCTGGGGCGAGGGCGTGGCCGCCGACGTTCAGCGCGTCCTCG
>JAJDZH010000273.1 GCA_022824725.1 Thermoanaerobaculia bacterium
TCTCCGCTGGGTCATGACCGGCGCGGCGCCGGTGCCGGTCAGCCTGATCGAGGCCTACGACAAGCTGGGCATCGAAGTCCACCAGGTCTACGGCCTGACCGAGACCTGCGGCCCCGCCTGCATGATCTCGCCCGAAGAGGCGATCCGGAAGGCCGGTTCGACCGGCAAGGCGTTCTTCCACACTTCGGTGCGGATCGTCGACAACGACGGCGACGACTGCGCTCCCGGCGAGGCGGGGGAGGTCCTGGTCGCCGGCCGCCACCTGATGAAGGAGTACTGGAACCGGCCGGAAGCCACGGCCGAGAGTCTCGTGGACGGCTGGTTCTACACCGGCGACGGCGCGGTGATGGACGAGGACGGCTTCGTCTACATCCAGGACCGGCTCAAGGACATGATCATCTCCGGCGGCGAGAACGTGTATCCCGCGGAGCTCGAAGAGGTCATCGGCCGCCACCCCAAGGTGCTTGAAGTCGGCGTCATCGGCCGCGATAGCGAGAAGTGGGGCGAGTCCCCGGTCGCCATCGTCGTCCGCTCCGACGAGAGCCTCGAAGGCGAGGAGATCCTCGAGTTCTGCCAGGACAAGCTGGCCCGCTTCAAGCAACCGGTGGCCGTCCACTTCATCGACCAGTTGCCGCGCAACCCGTCGGGCAAGATCCTGAAACGCCTGCTGCGCGAAGAGTTCAACTGAGTCGGCGCCGCCAGCTCCGCATAGGAGAGGACAACATCACCCCGTTCGGGCTCGACATTCACCACCCGGTGTTCGTCGTCTCGGCGGCCGTGATCGTCCTGTTCGTCCTCGGCACGCTGGTCTTCCAGAGTCAGGCCGCGCGGTTCTTCAGTTGGCTGCTCCCGGCGATCATCGGCGCCTTCGACTGGTTTTTCCTGTCGGCTGGCAACGTCTTCGTTCTCTTCGCCCTGCTGCTCGTGTTCCTGCCGATCGGCAGGGTGCGGCTGGGTGGCCCGGACGCCAGACCGGAGTTCTCCTACCTGGGCTGGTTCGGGATGCTGTTCGCCGCCGGCATGGGGATCGGCCTGATGTACTTCGGCGTTTCGGAGCCGCTGTCCCACTTCGGCGCCGCCCTGGACGGGCCGGTGGTGGACGGCGACGGCCTGCGCGGCGACGCCGCGCCGCTTGGAGGCGCCGCCGGTGACGCGATGGCCGCGCGCGACCTCGCGATGGCGGCGACGATCTTCCACTGGGGCCTGCACCCGTGGGCGATCTACGCGGTCGTCGCCCTGGCGCTGGCGTTCTTCGCCTACAACCACGGCCTGCCGCTGACCCTGCGCTCGGCCTTCTACCCGATTCTGGGAGACCGGGTGCGCGGCTGGTGGGGGCACCTGATCGACGTCCTCGCCGTGTTCGCCACCCTCTTCGGCCTGGCGACGTCGCTTGGGCTGGGGACCACCCAGGCCCTGGCCGGGTTCAACCTGCTCTACGGCTGGGGTACGGGCGGCCTGGCTGCCGTCGTGCTGATCGGCGTCATCACGTTGCTCGCCGTCGCTTCGGTGGTGCGCGGCCTCGACCGCGGCATCAAGGTGCTGTCGGGGGTCAACATGACCCTCGCCCTGGTCCTGCTGCTGGCGGTCATCGCGATCGGCCCGACCGGCGAGATTCTGGTTGCCGCCGCCAGGGGTGCGTTGGCTTACGCCTCGAACTTCGTGCCCCTGGCAATGCCGCTCGGCCGTGAGGACACGGCCTTCTCGCATGACTGGACCACGTTCTACTGGGCCTGGTGGGTGTCCTGGTCGCCGTTCGTCGGCATGTTCATCGCTCGAGTCTCCCGCGGCCGCACCGTGCGCGAGTTCGTCGTGTGCGTGATTCTCATCCCGACGTTGCTGTCCATCGTCTGGATGGCGGCCTTCGGCGGCACGGCGATCTCCCAGACGATCGCGGACCGCACGGCGCCGGTGGCGTCCGCGGCCCAGGAGGTCATGCTCTTCCGGATGATCGAGCAGTTCCCGTTCAGCCCGCTGCTGTCGCTCGTCGGCATCGTCCTGGTGCTCGTCTTCTTCGTCACCTCGTCCGACTCCGGCTCGCTCGTCATCGACACGATCACCGCGGGCGGCAAGGAAGACGTGCCGACCAGCCAGCGCGTCTTCTGGGCCGTGCTCGAAGGCGTCGTCGCCGCGGTCCTGCTCCTCGTCGGCGGCACCGGCGCGCTGGACGCCCTCCGGGCGATGACCGTCTCGACGGGCCTGCCGTTCACCCTGGTGCTGCTGGCCATGTGCTACTGCATCTGGGTCGGCCTGTGGGCCGCGGTGCGGCCCTCATGAGGTTCGCGTCGATGAAGAACCTCATGCAGCGAGACCGCGCTCGAACTCGACGGCGGCCTCAGCTTCATCGCGGCTCAGCCCCCACCAGTTGCAGACCGCGTCGATGTCGCCACCCTCCGCCTGGTAGAGGTCGAAGACGTTCGCCGTGGCGATGCCATGGCCCGCGATAGTGGGCTGGCCGAAGGCGATGGCCGGGTCGAGGACGATGCGCCCTGTCCGTCCGCGTGGGTACCAACGAGTAGCGAGCTGACTGGTTTCCTCGAAATCGATCCGTTTGGCGAGTTCCAGGATGACGGGGGCGATCACCCACTGGCCGCCGGACAGGAGCTGGAGGAGGGCCTTGCCGCCCTTCTGTCCCACTTCAAGGTGGATTCTTCGGCCCTCGGTGAAGAAGACCTGCCTGGCGAAGTGAGTGACGCCGAGCAAATCGGCAGCCTCGTACAGGGCTCGGCGAAGCTGCTGCAGCGAGATCCCTTCGTTGAGGAACTCCTTCACGAACAGCAGATCCACGAGTTCGAGAAAGGAGGCGTACTTTGCCGTCGCCCGTTGCCCGGGTCGACGAATGACTGGCTCTTGACGATGCACTCCGCCAGCATGCGAGTAGGAGTAGCCACGGAGCCAACGGCGCACCCGATCCGGCTTCAGGTCGGCGAGTCGAGCTGCTTCCGAGGCGTTGTATGTCGGCCGGTCCAGGAGAGTCCGTCCGTTCTTGCTGTGTGTGTCCATCAGGCTCATGGCGATCTCGCTTCGGCGACGCGGGGCGTTCCTCCAGGACGAAGTATAGACCTTTGGCTATCGCTATCCGGTAAGGCCCCATGCGGTCATCCGGTGTCCAGAAGTTCCCCAAGGGAGCGCGGCCCTGAATCCGCGGTGCAGGCGCTACCTTCTCCGCCAGCGTGCTCCGCCGGCTGGAACAGCGGGTTCCCCGGCGACCACAACTCCACGCTCTCGGAATGCTCATCGTAGTACGCCGGGTCGGTCGTAACCCGGAGCGCTTCCTTCATGCCCGGCGCAAGCAGGCTGTACTCGCGGGCGCCCATCGCGTCGATCTCGACACCGGGCGGCATCAGATCGGGCCGTGAGATGACGCGGTCGAGGTCGGCCATTGTCACGGGCGACTCGGGAAGGACGGGCATCTCCAGATCCTCGTCGAGTACCTCGTCGAGATCGAAGCCGGCGCTCTCGGCCTCCTCTACGCGGTGCTGGAGTCGGTTGGCGAGAGACTGGGATGCGTCGCGGCCGGCGAGCACTTCCCCCGTGATCGTGCGCGGCAGTTCCGCCAGGATCGGTTGCAGGCGCCCGACGACTGCCTCGAACAGGCCAATGCGGTCCCGCAGCGCTTGGTACACGTCGGTTTCCACCGTGTCCTCGTAGTGCAGGTTGACGATCTGGATGGTCGGGCTCTGTTGGCCGAGCCGATCTATGCGGCCGATGCGCTGCTCGACGCGCATCGGGTTCCACGGCATGTCGTAGTTGACGAGCGCGCCGCAGAACTGGAAGTTGAGGCCTTCCGACGCCGCGTCGGTGCATAGCAGGATGTTCGCGTCGCCGTCGCGGAAACGTCGCTTGACTTCGTCTCGGTCGATGGTGCGCCAGTCGCCGCCGCTGGTTGGCGCTTCGCCGCCGCGGCCCGAGTAACACATCAGTCTGGCCGCGTCCCGGTCGGCGCCGAGCGACTCGCGCAGGAAGTCCATCGTGTCGGTGTACTGAGTGAACACCATGACCTGCGCGTAGCCGTCGTCGCGGAGGCGGCCGAGTTCGGCCTTGAGAGCCGTGAGCTTGCTGTCGGGCGGAAGCCGCCGCGCCCTGCGGAGAAGGTCCGCGATGGCGCCTTGTTCCTCGGCCTGCAGGACGGCGCGCTCCTGCTCGGCCAACTCGTCGGCGTCCCAGTTCTCGGCGCGAATCTCGTCCTCGAAGGCGTCCTCGTCCAGGCTGGTGCGGCGTTCGCGGCCGGTGTCTCGCGAGGCTTCCAACCGGTCCTGCAGCGTGTTGCTGAGTGCCTTGAAGCTGCTCGCCAGACGGCGGCGATAGGTGGTCATCACGAAGCCGACCGCG
>JAJDZH010000286.1 GCA_022824725.1 Thermoanaerobaculia bacterium
GTCATGAAGCGGATGCCGGGCCTGGAAGGCATGGCGGTGACGCCGGGCATGGAGGCGTACCACATCGCCGACATCACGTCGCTGTGGCTGTCGGTCGAGGTGTTCGAGGACCAGGTGGTCTGGATCCGTCCCGGCGCCGAAGCGGAAGTGACCTTCACGTACTTCCCCGGCGAGACGATCCGCGGCACCGTCGAGTTCATCGAACCCGAGCTCTCGGAGCAGACCCGGACGCTGACGGTCAAGATCGCCGTGCCGAATCCGGACGGCCGGCTGCGCAAGGGGATGTTCGCCACCGTCGTCTTCGATCCAGTGCTCGTGCGGGACGCGGTCACGGTGCCGACGGAGGCGGTGCTGCGGACCGGCCGCCGCAGCGTCGTCATCCTGGCGCTGGGAGACGGACGCTTCGAGCCGCGGGAAGTCGAACTGGGTCAGGCGCAGGGAGGGCTCGTGGAAGTGCACTCGGGCCTTGCCGCGGGCGACCGGATCGCGACCTCGTCCCAGTTCCTGCTGGACTCGGAGTCCAAGCTCCGGGCGGCGGTGCAGACGATGCTGAGCGGAGCAGCGGCGCCGGCCGGAACTCACGAAGGCCACGACATGGGCGAGATGGACCACGACATGGGCCACGACATGGGCCACGAAGGTCACGCGGTGGCCGAGCCCGACGAGGGGGACGGCGACCCCGACGATGCGGCCGATCCTCACCACGGCCACGAAGACCACGGAGCCTGAGCCGGTGCTCGACCGGATCATCGAGTGGTCCCTGCGCAACCAGTTGCTGGTCGCGGCGGGCCTGGTGGTGGCGGTCGCGGCCGGCCTGTGGTCGGTGCGGACGACCCGGATCGACGCGATACCCGACCTCTCCGACGTCCAGGTCATCCTCTACACGGAGTTCTCTGGCCAGTCGCCTCAGGTCGTCGAGGACCAGGTGACCTACCCGATCACCTCCACGATGCTGTCGGTGCCGTACGCCAAGGTCGTCCGCGGCTACTCGTTCTTCGGCTTCTCCTTCGTCTACGTCATCTTCGAGGACGGCACGGACCTCTACTGGGCGCGCTCCCGGGTGCTCGAGTCGGTGGCGGGTCTCCAGGGCATGTTGCCGGAGGGTGTGTCGCCGCAGCTCGGGCCGGACGCCACGGGTGTGGGCTGGGCCTTCATGTACGTGCTGAACTCGGATTCCAGGTCCCTGGCGGATCTCCGCTCGCTCCAGGACTGGTACCTGAAGTACGGCCTGCTGGCGGTCGACGGCGTGTCGGAAGTCGCGTCGATCGGCGGCTTCGTGCGCCAGTACCAGGTCGAGGTGGATCCGGTGAGGCTCCGCGCCTACGGGCTTTCGCTGCCGGTCGTGCGGCGGGCGATCCAGGAGTCGAACGCCGATGTCGGCGGCCGTCTGATCGAGGTCGCCGAGCGCGAGTACATGGTGCGCGGGCGAGGCTACGTGCAGGAGCTGCGGGACCTGGAGGTGATCGTCCTGGCGTCAGGCCCAAGGGGGGTCCCGGTGCTGCTCCGGGATGTCGCGAACGTGACGATCGGCCCCGAGATCCGTCGCGGCCTCGCCGACTGGAACGGCGAGGGCGAGACGGTCGGCGGCATCGTCGTCGTCCGCTCTGGCGCGGACACCCGGGCGACGATCGAGCGGGTCAAGGAACGTCTGGCGGAACTGTCCGCCGGCATGCCGGACGACGTCGAAGTCTCGGTCGCCTACGACCGCAGCGGGTTGATCGAACGCTCGATCGCCACGCTGACCGACACGCTGGTCGAGGAGTCGATCGTCGTCGCGGTGATCTGCCTCGTCTTCCTGTGCCACTTCCGGTCGGCGCTCGTGCCGATCCTGGCGATCCCGGTCTCGGTCCTGCTCGCGTTCGTCGTGATGCGGGCCCAGGGACTCGGTTCGAACATCATGTCGCTGGGCGGGATCGCGATCTCGATCGGCGTGCTCGTCGACGCGGCGATCGTGATGGTCGAGAACGTGCACCGGCACTACCACGCGCACGACAGGAAGCAGTCTCGCGTCGAGGTCGTGCTGTGCGCGGCGAAGGAAGTCGGTCCGACGCTGTTCTTCAGCCTGCTGGTGGTCACCGTGTCCTTCCTGCCCGTCTTCACGCTGGAAGCCCAGGAGGGGCGGCTGTTCAAACCCCTGGCGCTGACCAAGACGTACTCCATGGCGATGGCGGCGGTGGTCGCGGTGACCGTCGTGCCGGTGCTGATGTCCTGGCTCGTCCGCGGCCGCATCCTCTCCGAGGAGCGGAATCCGCTGACCCGGTTCCTGCGCTTCGTCTACCGCCCGCTGGTGGCGGGGGCCGTGAGGCTGCGCTGGCTCGTCATCGTCCTGGTGATCGCCGTGCTGGGCACGAGCGTCGTGCCGCTCAAGCGGATCGGCTCCGAGTTCATGCCGCCGCTGTGGGAGGGCGATCTGCTCTACATGCCGACGACCCTGCCGGGCGTTTCGATCGGGAAGGCGCGGGAGATCGTCCAGCAGACGGACCGGATCATCCGGAGTTTCCCGGAGGTCGAGTCCGTGTTCGGCAAGGTCGGCCGCGCGGAGACGGCGACGGACCCGGCGCCGCTGTCCATGCTGGAGACGACGATCGTACTGAAGGACCAGGACGAGTGGCGTCCCGGCCTGACCCCGGACGGCCTGATCGCGGAACTCGACGGTGCGCTGCAGTTCCCCGGCGTCACGAACTCCTGGACGATGCCGATCAAGACCCGGATCGACATGCTGTCCACCGGGATCAAGACGCCGGTCGGGATCAAGCTCGGCGGCCCGGACCTTCAGACGCTGGAGCGGCTCGCGGAACAGGTCGAGGCGGTCGTCAGGCCGCTGCCCGGGACGCTCTCGGCCTACGCCGAACGGGTCATGGGCGGCGCCTACCTCGACTTCGACATCGACCGGGAGGCGGCGGCCCGCTTCGGCCTGCGGATCGCCGACATCCAGGACACGATCCAGTCGGCGGTCGGCGGCATGAACGTGTCCTGGACCGTCGAGGGACTGGAGCGGTATCCGATCAACCTGCGCTATCCGCGGGAACTGAGGGACGATCCGGTGGCCCTGGAGCAGATCCTCGTGACGGCGCCGGACGGCGCCCAGGTGCCGCTCGGCCAGGTCGCGACGATCGAGTTCCGGGACGGGCCGCCGGGAATCAAGTCCGAGGACGCCCGGCCGAACGCCTGGGTATACGTGGACCTGGAGAGCAGCGACATCGGCGGCTGGATCCGCCGTGCGCGCGAGGAGGTAGCCGACAAGGTGGCGCTGCCTCCGGGCTACACGCTTCTCTGGTCCGGGCAGTACGAGTACATGGAGCGGGCGCGCGAACGCTTCCTGCTCATCGTGCCGCTCACCTTCGTGCTGACGTTCACCCTGCTGTACTTGAGCACGCGCTCCGTGATCAAGACCGCGTTCATCGTGTCGGCGGTGCCGTTCTCGCTCGTCGGCTCGGTCTGGCTGCTCGATCAGCTCAACTACAACTGGTCGGTCGCGGTCTGGGTCGGGATGATCGCCCTGGCGGGGCTTGCCGCCGAGACCGGAGCCGTGATGCTCCTCTATCTCGATCTGGTCTACGACGACCGGAAGAACGCCGGAACGATGGCGACCCTGGGCGACCTGCGGGAAGCCGTGACCGAGGCCGCCGTTCGGCGCGTGCGCCCGATCACGATGACCGTGCTGACGACCTTCGTCGCCCTGGTGCCGATTCTGGGGTCGACCGGCACCGGCGCCGACGTGATGAAGCGGATCGCCGCGCCCATGGTCGGCGGCCTGGCGACGGTGTTCCTCGGGGTTCTGTTCGTGTTCCCGGCGATGTACTTCGTCTGGAGGTCTTTCGGCCTGGCTCAGGCCGGCTCGGTCAGGGACGAGTCGTCGTTGCGGTAGTTCCCGACCCGGCTCGAGACGGGGAAGAACTCGAGTTCCCCTGAGTACGTGACGAGTTGTTCGCCGAGAGCGTCAGGATCCTGCAGCGGCCCGTCCAGCCAGTGCTCGTAGGGCGGCCGGGCGATCACCGGCATCCGGTCGTGGATCGCCGCGATCTCCGGGCTGGCGGCGCAGGTGAGGATCGTGCAGGCGAGGCCGTCGGGCGTTCGGTTCCAGACCCCGGCGAAGCCGAAGGGGCCGCCGCCGGGCATCCGGATGTAGTGGGGGAGCTTCGTTCCGTCGGGTTGCGGCCGCCACTCGTACCAGCCGTCGGCGACGACGAGGCAGCGGCGCCGGCTCAGCAGGTTGCGAAACCTGGGCGCTTCGACCGCGGTGTCGTCCCGGAGGTTGATCTGGGGGCCGCCGCGCTTTCGCGGGAAGCCCCAGCGCATCGTGCCCAGGGCGCGCCGGCCTTCGCGGTTCAGCGCGACGACGGCGACGTCCTGGGTCGGCGCGATGTTGTACCGGGGTTCCAGGTCCGGCAGCTCGTCCAGTTCGAAGTGCGTGGCTACGGACCGGGCCTTCGAGCGTAGCGTGTAGCGGCCGCACATGGGACTGAGATGATACGGCCCGTTCGGCGCGGAACCCGAGGCCATGCACACTGCGGGCTGAGGTGTGGCCAATGATATCGAGGCGCGTTACTATCGCGCGGTGATCAGGAGCTTTCGCGACAAGGAGAGCGAGAAGCTCTTCCGTCGGGAGAGGAGCCGCGCGGTTCCCGCGAGGCTTACGAAGGCTGCGCTCAGGAAGCTGCTGATCATGGACGCCGCCGAGAGGCTCGAGGATCTGAGAGTGCCGCCCGGAAACCGACTGGAGAAGCTGAAGGGAGGTCGGGCGGGCCAACACAGCATCCGGATCAACGACCGGTACCGGATCTGCTTCTCATGGACGGACGCTGGCGCCGATGCCGTAGAGATCGTCGACTACCACTAGGAGTACGTGATGGCGAAGAAAGTACTTGAGCCAGTTCATCCAGGCCGGATTCTGCTCAGGGAGTTCCTGGAACCTCTGGGGCTGAGCCAGTACCGGCTCGCCAAGGGCATCAGTGTGCCTCCACGCCGGATCAACGAGATCGTCCATGGAAAGAGGGCTGTGACCGCGGACACGGCGCTCCGCCTCTCGCGTTTCTTCGGTACCAGCGATCGCTTCTGGCTCAATCTTCAGACCCGCTTCGATCTTGAAGTGGAGAAGGATCGTCTGGGCGAGTTGCTCGAGACGCAGGTCGAAGTGCTGGCTCGGGCGGGCTGATGAGGCGGTCCAGCCGCTCGTCAGGAGCTCGACGCGCTCGCTTGAGGGCTTGCGTACCCATGAAGTGGATGACGACCGCTGTCGTCTGCCTCCTGCTTGGTGGCGTGGCCGCCTTCGCGGTCCAGCCCGCAAGCTCGATGCCGGTCGATGAGGAGATTCGCCAAATCCTCGAGAACCGGATCGACGAACAGAAACGGAGCGTCGGCATCGTGGTCGGCGTCGTCGAACCGGAAGGCCGGCGCGTCGTAGCCCACGGTCAGCTTGCGACAGACGACGGCACCGACGTCGATGGCGACACGGTGTTCGAGATCGGCTCGATCACGAAGGTGTTCACGGCGATTCTGCTGGCGGACCTGGCGGGGGAGGGCGCTCTCGAGCTCGAGACGCCCGTGCAGCGGCTGCTCGGGCCGGACGTCGCCGTGCCGATGCGGAACGGCGCGGAGATCACCTTGCTGCACCTGACGACGCACAGCTCGGGACTCCCGCGCATGCCGAACAACTTCCGGCCGGCCGATGCGGGGAACCCGTACGCCGATTACACGGTCGCCCAGCTCTACGAGTTCCTTTCGTCGCACGAACTGCAGCGGGACATCGGTGCGGACGTCGAGTACTCGAATCTCGGCACCGGTCTCCTGGGCCACGCTCTCGCTCTGAGGCAGGAGACGGACTACGAGACGCTGGTGTCCAGGCGGCTGCTCGAACCTCTCGGGATGGCTGACACCTCGATCACGCTGTCGCCGTCCCAGCAGGAACGGCTGGCCATTGGCCACAGCGTCCAGCTCAGGCCCGTAGCGAACTGGGACCTGCCTACGCTTGCCGGAGCCGGAGCGTTACGCTCGACGGTGAACGACATGCTGACCTTCGTCGAGGCGAATCTCGGGCTGCGCGAGTCTCCGTTGCTTGATGAGATGAGTGTCACCCACGCCGCGCGCCGGGACTTCCCGGCACCTGGCATGCAGATCGGTCTCGGCTGGGTCATCCGTGGCGGCCACGGACGCGAACTCCACTGGCACAACGGCGGCACCGGCGGCTACCGCTCCTTCGCCGGCTTCGACCTCGAATCGAAGACCGGCGTCGTCGTGCTGTCGAACTCGACCGACAGCGTCGACGACCTGGGCTTCCACCTCCTGGATTCGCGCTATTCGCTCGTCATCCCGCCCGCGATGCGCACGGCGGTCGAAGTCGATCCGGCCGTCTTCGACGATTACGTCGGCCGCTATCAGCTCATGGAGAACGTGGTCTTCACCGTGACCAGAGAGGGCGACGGGCTGTTCGTGCACATCACCGGGCAACCGCGGTTGCAGGTGTTCCCCGAGTCGGAGGCGAGGTACTTCTACCGCGTGGTCGACGCGCAGATCACGTTCGGGCGCGGCGAGGACGGTTCCGTCGACCATCTGGTGCTTCACCAGGGCGGTCGGGATCAGCGGGCGGAACGGCTGGCCGAGGGGAGTGAGTGAAGGGCTCAGGCCGGCCGCTCCGCGGCATCGCCGGATGCCGGCGGGGGCGCCGGCGCACCCAGTAGTCCGATCGGCTACCGCGCGTCCCGCAACTCCATGGCCTTGGAGATGACGAACTGGTGGATCGCGGTGGTCGACGCTTCGTCGAACAGTTCTGCATAGCCGGGCATGCCGAGCGGCAGCAGGCCGTCCTGGACGATGGGCATGAAGTCGTCGTGGACTTCGGGGGACATCCGCCGCAGGTCGGGCGAGGCGGCGGCGACGATCGAGGTCTGGCCGAGGCCGCGGTGGCATAGCGCGCAGTGCTCGTGGTAAAGCGTGTTGCCGAGTTCGATCGTCTCCTGGTCGGCGGTCAAGGGCGGTAGCTCGGGGATCGAGTAGTCGCGCTCCGGCGGTACGTCCAGCGTCGCCTCGCCGTCCAGCGAGAAGACGAGCAACTCGCCGGGCCGGTCGTACCGTGTACTCCCGCCAACCATCGTGGCGACGTACTGCGTGTCGCCTTCCATGTAGGTGATGATGGACGACGAGAACGCACCGTAGGCGTCGAACTCCCAGATCTTCTCGCCGTTGTCCGCGTTGTAGGCGTTGAAGTCGCCTCCGCCTCCGCAGTGGAACAGTACGCCGGTCGCGGTTGCCAGAACGCCGCCGTTGAAGGCCGAGGGCAGCCGGTTTTCCCAGATCTTCTCGCCGGAGAGGGGGTCGAAGGCGACGAGGAAGCCCCTGTCTTCCGGGCGCGGGCCGGCCTGCTCCTGGAGCCTCTGGCGGTAGGCGCCGGAGGCGACGCCAAGGCTCAGGCCCCACGGGCGGATCGTGTAGGCGCCGGTCTCAACGAACTCCTCGGGCAGGGCGTAGAAGTTCGCGTAGTCGTGGTAGTAGAAGTACATGACGCCCCGCTCCTCGTCCCAGGACATGGGCTCCCAGTTGTGGGCGCCGGCGTTCGCGGGCGTGATCCACTGCGGCTTCTCCTCGAAGACCACGTCGGGATTCTCGATCGGCCGCCCGGTTTCCATGTCGACGTGGGTGGCCCAGTCGATCCGGTCCGTGTAGGGATGGGCGCGGAGCAGTTCGCCGGTTTCGTGGTCGATCACGTAGAAGAAGCCGTTCTTCGGCGCCTGGAGCAGGACCCTGCGCTCGACCCCGTCGACCGTCAGCTCGCCGAGCGCGATGTCCATCGCCGAGCTGTAGTCCCAGTTGTCGCCGGGCACCGTCTGGTAGTACCACTTCATCTCGGCGGTGTCCGCGTCGACCGCCACGATCGCGGTCAGGAAGAGGTCGTCGCCGCCGCCCGGTGAACGGACCTGGCGCGACCAGGGAGCGCCGTTGCCGACCCCGATGTAGAGCAGGTTGAGCTCCTCGTCGTAGACGAGCGAGTTCCAGGCGGTGCCGCCGCCGCCCATCTTCCACCACTCGCCGCCCCAGGTCCTGGCCGCCATCTCCATCTCGGGGTGCTCGAACGGCTTGGAAGGGTCGCCCGGAACGAGGTAGAAGCGCCACGCGAGCTCGCCCGTCTCCGCGTCGTAGGCGGAGACGTAGCCGCGCCGCTTGCCGCTCTCGGAACTGCCCTGGCCGATGAAGACCTTGCCACCCGCAGCGCG
>JAJDZH010000105.1 GCA_022824725.1 Thermoanaerobaculia bacterium
TCATCCTGGCGCGGCTCGAGGCGGAGGAACTGACGCCCGCCGAGGAAGCCGACCGCCGCACCCTTGCCCGCCGCGCCGCCCTCGACCTGACCGGGCTGCCGCCCGACCCCGGCACGCTCGCGACCTTCCTGGCCGACACGGAAGACGGCGCCTACGAACGGCTCGTCGACCGCCTGCTCGCCTCGGCTCACTGGGGCGAACACCGCGCCCGCTACTGGCTCGACGCGGCCCGCTACGGCGACACCCACGGCATCCACATCGACAACTACCGCGAGATGTACGCCTACCGCGACTGGGTGATCAAGGCGTTCAACGAGAACCTCCCCTTCGACCGGTTCACGGTCGATCAGATCGCCGGCGACCTGCTGCCGGAGCCGACCCTCGACCAGTTGATCGCCACCGGCTTCCAGCGCAACAACATCACGACGAACGAGGGCGGCGTGGTGATCGAGGAGTACGAGGCGATCTACGCCAAGGACCGGGCCGAGACGATCGGCAGCGTCTTCATGGGCCTCACCGTCGGCTGCGCGACCTGCCACGACCACAAGTTCGACCCGATCAGCCAGCGGGAGTTCTACGCGCTGACCGCGTTTTTCCGGAACACGACGCAGTACGTGATGGACGGCAACATCTCCGACCCGCCGCCGACGCTCGTCGTGCCCCACGAAGACGACCGGGACACCTGGTACCGCTTGCGCGCGGAAGTCGGCGAGATCGAGGACGCGATGACGGAGCGTGTCGGCGCCGTCGAACCGGCGTTCGCCGACTGGCTCGCGAGCGACGCGCACCGGCAGATCGACGCGCCGCTGGGCGCCGGCCCGGAACTGCTGCGCCTCGACCTCGACGGCGGCGCCGAACCCGCCGTCGTCATGGGCGGCGATCGGAAGCCGATCTCGCTGCACGGAGAGGTCCGGATCGAGCCCGGGCCACGCGGACTGCCGGCCCTGCTCTTCGGCGAGATGTCCTCGGCGGAGCTTCCGCCGCTGGAGCTCGATACCGACACACCGTTCTCGCTCGCCATGTGGATCCACATGCCCGAGGCCGAGGGCAGCTACACCGTCGCCAGCCAGAGCGACCCGCGCGAGGCCGACCGCGGCTGGCAGGTCACGCTCGGCGCACGCGAGCTCCACTTCCGTCTCCGGGGCGACCGCGCCGGGCCGGGCCGGGGAGCGACCAGCATCTCGATCAACCCGAACAACACGCAGCGGCTGACGCCCGGCGAGTGGACGCACATCGTCTTCACCCACGACGGTTCCGGCGAGCGCGGCGGCCTGCACATCTACCGCGACGGCGACCGGGTCCCCGAACAGGGCAGCGAGTTCTTCGCGAAGGTCCAGGGCCGCATCCGCACCGACCGGCCGTTCTACCTCGGCCGCCACGACCGGCGGACGGAAGGCAGCGCCCAGTACTTCGCGGGTGGCGGCGTCGCTGACGTGCGCGTGTTCGACCGCGTTCTGTCGGTCGAGGAAGCCAGGGTCCTCTCGGAGTGGAGCGCCATCCGCGACGCCACGGGCAAGGGACCGGCCGACCTGACCGCGGACGAGCGCCAGGCTCTCCTCCTGAGCTACGTCCACACGAACGACGAGGAGTACCGCCGCCTCGCCGACCGCCGGCTCGAGATCGACGCCGAGTGGCGGGAACTCCGCCGCCGCGGCACGGTCACCCACGTCATGCAGGAGCTTCCCGGAAGCGAGGCGGCCGCCCACGTGCTCTACCGCGGCAACTACGACCAGCCGCGGGAGCGCGTCCTCGCCGGAACGCCCGCGGCGCTGCCTGCGATGCCGGAAGACGTCCCCCGCAACCGGCTGGGCCTCGCCCACTGGCTGGTGGACGAGTCGAATCCGCTGATGGCGCGGGTCACCGTGAACCGCTACTGGCAGCAGCTCTTCGGCGCCGGCCTCGTCACCACGAGCGAGGACTTCGGCGCCCAGGGCGACGTGCCGACGCACCCCGAACTGCTCGACTACCTGGCGACGGAGTTCCGGGAGTCGGACTGGGACGTCAAGGGCTTCTTCCGGCGGCTCGTCCTGTCTTCGACCTACCGGCAGGCTGCCACCCTCACCCCGGCCAAGCTGGAGCACGACCCCGACAACCGGCTGCTCTCGCGCGGCCCCCGGTTCCGGATGGACGCGGAGATGGTCCGAGACACCGCGCTCGCGGCCAGCGGCCTCCTGGTGCGCAAGATCGGCGGCCCGAGCGTCAAGCCGTACCAGCCGGAGGGGCACTGGCAGCGGGTGGCGATGAACTCGAGCAACACCTACCGCTACACGAGGGACAGCGGAGACAAGCTCTACCGGCGCAGCCTCTACACCTTCTGGAAGCGCGCCGCGCCGCCACCGTCGATGACGATCTTCGACGCCGGCAACCGCGAGCACTCGGTGGTGCGCCGCGAGCGCACGAACACCCCGCTCCAGGCGCTGGTCACGATGAACGACACGCAGTTCGTCGAGGCGTCGCGCTACCTCGCCCAGCGGGCGATGCGGGAGGCGGGCGACGACTTCGACCGCCGGCTCGACTACCTCACGACGCGGCTCCTGGCCCGGCCCTTCGACGACGCCGAGCGGGCGATCGCGAAGCAGACGTACGACAGCCTGATCGACGTCTACCGCGCCGATCAGGCGGAAGCGAAGAAGCTCGTCGACGTCGGCGAATCGCAGCACGACGCCGCGCTGCCGGCCGACGAGTCGGCGGCGTGGACCATGCTGGCCAGCCAGTTGATGAACCTGGACGAAACACTCAACAAGTAAGCCGGAGGCGCCCGAGATGGACCCGTTCAAGGAAACCGTTCGAGCCGAGACGAGACGCCAGTTCTTCGGCACCGCCGCCCGGGGCATCGGCGGCCTGGCGCTGGCCAGCCTGTTCGCCGACGACGCCTTCGCCCTGCCGGTCGCCCGTGACCGCTTCGGTGGGCTGCCCGACCTGCCCCACTTCGCGCCGAAGGCGAAGCAGTGCATCTACCTCCACATGATGGGCGCGCCGCCGCAGATGGACCTGCTCGACTACAAGCCGAAGATGAAGGAGTACTTCGACCAGGACCTGCCCGATTCGATCCGCCAAGGGCAGCGGCTGACCACGATGACCTCCGGCCAGTCGCGCTTCCCGATCGCACCGTCCGTCTTCGACTTCTCGCAGCACGGCGGGAACGGCGCCTGGTTCTCCGAGCTCCTGCCGCACACGGCGAGCATGGCGGACGACCTCGCGATCATCCGCTCCATGCACACGGACGCGATCAACCACGAGCCGGGCATCACCTTCATCCAGACCGGCCAGCAGATCCCGGGCCGGCCGTGCATCGGCTCCTGGTTCGCCTACGGCCTCGGCAGCATGAACGAGGACCTGCCGACGTTCGTCGTGATGAACGCGGAGCGCAGCCATCCCTCGGCCGGCATCCAGGCGATCTCCGCCAAGCTCTGGAGCGCCGGTTTCCTGTCGCCCGAGTACGCCGGCGTCGGCCTCCAGACCGGCGACGAACCGGTGCTCTACCTCAAGGACCCGCAGGGCGTTTCGCCGGACGTGCGCCGGCGCGTGCTCGACGGGATGGGCGAGCTGAACCGGTTGCGCCACGCCCAGGTCGGCGATCCGGAAACGCTGGCCCGGATCGAGCAGTACGAGATGGCGTTCCGCATGCAGTCCTCGGTGCCCGAGATGGCCGACCTGTCAGCCGAGCCCGAGAGCACTTGGGAACGTTGGGGCGAAGAGGCTCGGCAGCCCGGCAAGTTCCAGAACGCGGCGCTCATGGCGCGGCGCCTGGTCGAGCGCGGGGTGCGCTTCGTCCAGATCTACCACCGGGGCTGGGATGTCCACCGGGTCCTGCCGACCGTGCTGCCGGCCCAGGCACGCGACGTCGACCGGGCCGCCTGGGCGCTGATCCAGGACCTCAAGGAGCGCGGCCTGTTCGACGAGACCCTGGTCATCTGGGGCGGCGAGTTCGGCCGGACGATCTACTCGCAGGGGGCTCTCACGGCAACGGACTACGGACGCGACCATCACCCGCGCTGCTTCAGCATCTGGATGGCCGGCGGCGGGGTCAAGGGCGGCGTCGTCCACGGCGAGACGGACGACTTCTCGTACAACATCGTCAAGGATCCGGTCCACGTTCACGACCTGCAGGCCACGGTGCTGCACCTGTTCGGCATCGACCACGAGCGGTTCACCTACCGGCACCAGGGCCTCGATGCGCGGTTGACCGGCGTCGAGAAAGCGCGGGTGGTCAGGGAAATCCTCGCGTGAAGGGGAGTGCCGCTCCGTTTCAGACCGCGGCGTCCCGAAAGAGGAGGATCATCAGGGACACGGTCGTGCCGGCGTACAGCGTCAAGCCGGCGCCCAGGAACCACATCACCACCTTCAACTGCCTGTCCACGCCGGCGAACCTGGCGTTCATCTCGTCCCTGACGCCGTCGAATCTGGCGTTGGCTTCGTCCCTCAAGCCGTCGAATCTGGCGTTGACTTCGTCCCTCAGGCCGTCGATGCGAGTGTGAACGGCGGCGAGCTCGCTCCGCATCTCTGTACGGAGGCCGCCGGTGTCTGCGCGCAACAGAGCGATCTCGCCCTTGACGCGTTCCTCGGACGCCTTCAACCCGGCCATGTCCGCGCTGAGCGCGCGTTGTTCGGCACCGGTCACATCGACCAGCGCCTGGACCTGTTCGTCGCCGAAACCGGCCTCCTTGAGGCGTCGTCTCGTCATGGCGTTGTCAGACTCTACTACTCCCGTCGCTTTCATCATGGCCTTGACCTCCTGCGGTGACGCGGCGCCCGGCGCTGTTCGGGCTCTACAGGATCCAGACGATTTCGGGCTTTCGTTCTTCGCCCCCGGGCCCAGCGGGAACACTGGCGAGCTCGAGGCCTGTCTGCAAGTCGCCGGTTCTCGCCGGCGAAACCTGGAAGTCGTCCGAGGAAGGGTCAGCGGTCTGGAGGAAGGCAAGGCCGTAGCCTGGGGTTACCGGCCACCGAAGCAACGACCGACGAAAACAAGGACCGAGGAGACAAACCCATGATTCAGGCTGAAGAACGCAGCGACATTACGCCGCTTTGCCCGCACTGCGAGCATCCCGTGGCCATCTACTTTCGGGAGATCTCGGGATTCCTGGGCAAGCGCTACGTCTACTTCTGCGCGCTGTGCAAGAAAGTGCTCGGCGTCTCGCACCGCAAGGGCTTCTTCATGGGGTAGGACTGCTCAGTCGATACGCAGACGGTCGAACTCGGCCCAGGCGGACATGTCCGACAGGACGACCTGATCCCCGGGAACCAGCCCCTCGACGATCTCGATCGTGTTCGCCGAGATTCTGCCCAGGAGCACACGGGTTCGGGTGGCGCCGTTCCCCTCGCCGTCCAGCCGGAAGAGACCGACCTCGCTCTCTTCCTGACCGACGACCGGACGGCCGACGAAGACCACCTCCTCGAGCCGCTCCAACTCGATCGTGCCGGCGACGGTCAGGTCCGGCCGCGCCCCGCGGGGCAGTTCGCCTTCCAGAGCGACGTCGACAGTCACCGTCCCTTCTTCGACCGCCGGATCGATCCGTGCGACCCGGCCGGCGACGATCCCGTTTCGCGTGTCGACCGACGCCACCTGTCCGATCTGGACGTCCTTCGCCTGGGTCTCGGCGATCCTCAGTTCGGCCTTCAGCGCCGCCGGGTCGCCGACCCGGGCCAGACTCGTGCCCGCGGTGACGCGCTGCCCCTCCTCGACCGGCACCTGCTGGAGGACGCCGTCCATGGCCGCGCGGACCTGCAGGGCCGCGACCTGATCGAGTCGGAGCTGCCAGAGAGCGCGTAGACGATCCACCTCCGCCCGCTCGACGGCGAGCTTGGCCGCCTTCGTCGTTTCCGCGATGCCGAGACGCTCCTCCTCCAGCGCGAAGCGTGTTTCGTGTTCCCGCTTCGACGCCTGCGCCCGCTGGAGTTCGATCGCCGAGGCCAGCCCGTCCTTCGCCAGTTCGGCGTCGGCGTCCGCTTCGAGCCGGGCCACGACGAGCGCGGCCTCGACGCTCGCCAGCCCGGCCTTCTGCATCAGCAGTTCGCTCTCCAGCTCGACCTTGCGGTTCTCGTAACGCGCCTCGGCCGCGCGCAGGTTCAACTCGGCCTCCCGCGCCTGATGCTCCAGTTCCGGGTTGCTGAGTTCCACGATCACCGAGTCCGGCGTCACTTCGGCGCCGGGATCGAGAACGATCCTCTCGACGGTGCCTTCCGTCGTCGCCGGGATCCATCGGATCTTCTCCGGCACGAGGGTTCCCCGCCCCCGAACTTCCCGCACCATCGGCCCGCGCCGCACCGTGTCGATGTAGAGGGCGTCGCGGTCGACGCGCGGCGCCGACGGCTGGACCTGCTGCAAGCCGAGCGTGACCAGCACGAACAGGACGCCCCCGAGCGAGAAGTAGGTCACCCGGCGGACCTTCTTCTTTCGCGCCAGGTCCGGCCGCGCGATGTCCATCCCTCCAGCCGGATCGGGCACGTCGTTCAGTCCGTGGCCCGCCCGTCGAACAGGTGGATCTCCCGCCGCGCATAGTCGGCGTAGCGGGGATCGTGGGTCACCATGCAGATGGTCGATCCTTCCTCGTGCAGGGCCCGCAGCAGGTCCATTACAGCCCCGCCGTTCTTCGAGTCGAGGTTGCCGGTCGGCTCGTCGGCAAGCAGGATGGAAGGCTGGCCGGCAACGGCCCGGGCGACGGCAACCCGCTGCTGCTGCCCCCCGGAGAGCTGGCTCGGCAGGTGCTTCGCCCGCGGCGCCATCTCCACCTTCTCCAGTGCCTGGTTGACGAGATCGCGCCGCTCCCCCGGCCGTATTCCCCGGTAGGTGAGCGGGAGCTCAACGTTCTCGTAGGCGGTCAGGTCGCCGATCAGGTTGAAGTTCTGGAAGATGAAGCCGATCTCCCGGTTGCGGATACGCGCTCGCTCCGACTGCCGGAGCTGCGCCACCGGATAACCGTTCAGCGTGTAGTCGCCGGCCGTCGGCGTATCGAGCAGCCCCAGGATCGACAGCAGGGTCGACTTGCCGCACCCGGACGGCCCGGACACGGCCACGTACTCCCCGGAGTCGACGTCCAGGGTGACTCCACTGAGCGCGTGGGTCTCGACCTCGTCCGTGTAGAAGACCTTGGAGACGTTCTCCAGATGAATCAGCGGTTTCATGGTGTAGACAATCTATGTCATATGGAGTAGCTTGTCTACACCATGTCGCCAGCGAGTCCCCGCAACCAGCTTCTCTACGGCACGCTGGACCTGCTCATCCTGCGCACCCTGGTCTACGGACCAGCGCACGGCCACGCAATCGCCGGACACATCCAGCGGGTGTCGGAAAACGCGCTCCGCATCGAGACCGGATCGCTGTATCCCGCCCTGCACCGGCTGGAGGCGCGCGGCTGGATCGCGGCGGAGTGGAAGACCTCCGACAAGGGCAAGCGGGCCAGGTACTACCGGCTCACGCGGAGCGGCCGGCGGCAGCTCGTCGTCGAACAGTCACGGTGGCAGCAGCTCTCGGTCGCCGTGACGAGGGTGCTTCGTCCGGCCGAGTAAGGGGAAGACCAGGCGATGCTGCGGCTGCTCTACAACCGTCTGCGCTCCATCTGGCACAGGCCACAGAAGGACGCCGAGCTGGACGAGGAGATCCGCTTCCATCTCGCCGCAGAAGCGGAAGAACGGATCGACGCCGGCCTGGCTCCCGAACAGGCGCACGCCGAGGCACAGCGCGACTTCGGCAACGTCCTGCTGACGCGTGAACTGACCCGCGAGGCCTGGGGCTGGGCGCCCGTCGAGCGCCTCCTGAAGGACATCGGCTCCGCGTTCCGGATGATGCGGCGCAACACCGGCTACACCTGCGCCGTGGTCCTCACCCTGGCGCTAGGCATCGGACTGAACGCCCCAATGTACGAGATGCTGTCCCGCCTCTTTCTCCAGGCGCCACCTCACATCGAGAACCCGGATCGCGTCCATCGCCTGTGGGTCAGCGAGCGCATGGATCCAGGCGATCGCGGCGCCTCCACCGGACGAACCTGGGTCGTCGATGCGATGCAATGGCTCGACTTCACGGCCCTGTCCGCCGACAACGAACTCATCGACGGCGTCGCAGGCCACAGGGTCTCGTTCCGGACGAACGGCCGCGGTCAGCGCGCCGAGAGCCTGACGGTCTCCTGGGTCACGAGAGAGTTCCTAGACTTCCTTGGCGTGGCTCCGACGGTCGGGCGAACGATCGCCGCCGCGGACCACGACCTGGCGGCGCAACCCGTCGCGGTGATCAGCGACGGCTACCGGCGGCAGCGGTTCGGCAGCGCGGAGGAAGCACTCGGCGCGACGCTAAACTTCGACGACGTCACCTACGTCGTCGTCGGCGTGTTGCCGCCCGGCTTCACCGGGCCCCGCTCGAATGCGGTCGACGTGTGGCTCCCTCTCGAACACGCGGCAACGGCCAGCCGGGGAGACAGTTGGAGACGGCACGGAACCACCTTCTACCTCACTCCATTCGTACGGCTGGCGCCCGGGGCGACGGAGGAGGCCGCGGCCGCCGTGGCGACGGCCGCCGTCCGGGCGGCACGCGCCGGCTCGCGGTTCCCGGACTCCCTCGACGCGGACGCGACCGTTGCCCTGGGTCCGATCCTCCGAACCCGCGGCCCCACCACGCTGCGGCGCCACATGCGCCTGCCGCTGGTCGCGGGCGGGATCACCTTCGTCGTGCTCCTCATCGCGGCCGTCAACATGTCGAACCTGCTGATGCTGCGGGTCGCCGCCAGACGACGCGAGCTGGCGGTGCGCTACGCGCTCGGCCTGGGAAGATGGGGAATCGGACGTCTCCTCGTGACGGAGAGTCTGGTACTCGCCGGCCTCTCCGGTGTCGCTGCGCTGGCCGTTGCGGCGACTACCGGCGACGCCCTTCGGCGCACGCTCCTGCCGAGCTACCAGTGGGCCGAAGATCCGCTGGGCGCCACGGCGGTCGGTTTCACCGGAATCGCCGTGCTCGGGGTCGGCCTTGCGGCGGCGCTGGCCCCTGCCGTGTACGCGGCAGGTAGCCGGAGGATCGAGAAGCTCGACACCTCGCGGGGCGCCAGCGCGCTCGGAACGCCCGTACGCACCGGCCTCATCGTGCTCCAGGCCGCGCTGTCGCTGGTCCTGCTCAGCGGGACGGCCGTGTTCTACCGTTCATTCGAAGCGGCGCGTCAACTGGACGTCGGCTACACGAAGGAGCACCTGCTCACGGTGACCCTGGGGAGCATCCACGGCGACACCCGCCTGGACGGTCTCGACGGCGCAGCGCTCAACGAGAGCGCTATCCATGCCGTGGAGGACCGGGTAAGGGACCTGCCGGAGGTGCTGGATGTCGCACAGGGAACGAGTTCACCGATGTCGGGAAGCGGCGCGGCGTACGGGGAGCTTCGAATCGACGGGTTCGACCGCCCGCCTTTTCGCGACCTTCCCCATGTGAATCTCACGACGCCCAACTTCTTCCGCGTGGCCGGCCTGGACATGCGAGAGGGTCGCGGTTTCAACCAGTGGGACCGGGAAGGAGCGCAGAAAGTCGCCGTCGTCGACACGTCGTTCGCGGAGCAGGCCTGGCCCGGCCAGAGCGGCGTCGGTCGATGCCTGTTCGTCGGCAACGCCGCCGACTGCACGACGGTCGTCGGCGTGGTCGAATCGACAAGGAACTGGGGTCTCGAGGCCGCCTACCCCGTCTACTACCTGCCCATCTCGCAGGCGTCTTCCGACTCCGCACTGGCCGGATGGCGGAGCCTTCAGCGTTCGCTGATCGTCCGCACCGCCTCAAGCCCCGGACGGGTCGAGGCGCGCGTGCTTGGCGTTTTGGCCGAACTGCTTCCGGAACTGCCGGGTAGCCACGTCCAGGACCTCTCCTCGACCTTCGAAAGGCGAATCCGCACCTGGAGTGTCGGAACCCGGCTCTTCGGCGCCTCCGCCGCGCTGGCGGTCCTGCTTGCCGCCATCGGGCTCTATTCGGTCATCGCGTTCAGCGTGCGCCAGCGCGAACTCGAGTTCGGCATCCGTCGCGCTTTGGGGGCCAGGGCGTCGCGCCTCCTGCGCATGGTGCTGACACGCGGCGTCTCGCTCGCCGCGGCCGGGGTCGTCGCCGGTGCACTCGTCGCGCTCTGGGCCGGCAGGTTCGTCGAGCCGCTGCTCTTCGATGGCCGGAGTCCCCGCGATCCGCTGGCATTCGCGGCCGCGGCCGTCGTGCTCCTGGCCGCGGCTGTCAGCGCGTCGTTCCTGCCGGCCCGTCGCGCCGCCCGTGCCGACCCCCGTCAGGCGCTGGAGGCCGAGTAGCCACCTGCGCGCGTCGGGACGCACTGAATCACGGCAGGTCGGCCACCCACATCTTCGCCTGAGCGCCGCGGCCGGTCGCCGAACCGCCCGCGGCGTAGAGCTTCCCGCCGATGATCGCGGCGGCGGGCGACGACAACGGCATTGGCAGCTTGCCGAGCAACTCCCACTCGCCGCCGGGTTCGAGCACCAGAATGTCCGGGTCGATCGACTTCGTGCCGCCGGC
>JAJDZH010000032.1 GCA_022824725.1 Thermoanaerobaculia bacterium
CAGGTCAAGCTCGTCTGGTACTACAACAACGCGCTCGGTCGGCCTGAGAAGAAGAAGATCATCAGCCGCCGCCGCGGCTACCACGGGGTTTCGCTGGCCGCCGGCAGCATGACCGGGCTGCCCCCGTTCCACAAGAGCTTCGACCTGCCGTTGCCGCAGTTTCGCCACGTGACCTGCCCGCACCACTACCGGGAGGGCGAGCCGGGCGAAACGGAAGCGGAGTTCACGGCCCGGCTGGCGGCCGAAGTCGACGCGTTGATCCGCGCCGAAGGCCCCGAAACCGTCGCGGCCTTCATCGCCGAACCGGTGCTGGGCGCCGGCGGCGTCGTCGTGCCGCCCGAGGGCTACTACCCGGCGATCCAGAAGGTCCTGGACGAGCACGACGTGCTGCTGATCGACGACGAGGTGATCTGCGGTTTCGGGCGGCTCGGCACGCCGTTCGGCGCGGAGGCGATGGAGATGAGGCCGGACACCGCCTCGGTCGCGAAAGCCCTGTCATCAGCCTACGTGCCGATCAGCGCGGTGCTGGTGCCGGACGAGATGGTCGACGTGTTCGTCGAGGCGGGCGAGCGCTGGGGCGTCTTCGGCCACGGCTTTACCTACACGGGGCATCCGGTCTGTGCGGCCGTGGCGCTCAAGGCGCTGGAACTGATGGAGGAGCGGGATCTCTTCGCTCACGCGGATCGGGTCGGCCGCTACTTCCAGGCCGGGCTGCGGCGCTTTGGGGACCATCCGTTGGTCGGTGAGGTGCGGGGCAGGGGTCTGCTCGGCGCCTGCGAACTCGTGGCCGACAGGCAAACCCGCGAGGCCTTCCCGGTTCAGCGCGGAGTGGGAACGTACTGCATGAATCGCTGCCTGGATCACGGCCTGATCCTGCGGGCGCTCGGCGACACGGTGGCCTTCTGCCCGCCCTTGATCGTCACGGAGTCGGACATCGACGAGATCCTGGAGCGCTTCGGCCGCGCCCTGGACGAGACGCTGGCCTGGGTCGAGGCGGGCGGAGGAGCGTCCTGATGACGGAACTGAGCACGCTGAGCCGGTCGGTGGCCGGCAGGACGGCGCTGATCACGGGTTGCGCTTCAGGCATGGGCCGCGCCACGGCGAAGCTGTTCGCGGCCGAAGGCGCGAAGGTCGCGGCGACGGACATCAATGCGGACGGCGTCCGGACGACGGTCGGCGAGATTCAGGCCGCCGGCCGGGAGGCGACCGCCTGGACTCTGGACGTGGGCGACCCGGAGGCGATCCGCCGCGTCGTCGACGAAGTCGCCGAGCGCTACGGCGGGCTGGACATCCTGGTGAACAACGCGGGCATCTCGCGTGGCGGACCGATCGACGCGGACGAGTACGAGGCGCGCTGGCAGGAGACGGTCAACGTTCTCCTCACCGCCCACCAGCGGACGATTCGGGCCGCGCTGCCCTATCTCCGCAAGTCCGATTCGCCGCGGATCGTGAACATCGCTTCGACCGAGGGCCTGGGTGCGACCGCCATGAACAGCGCCTACTCGGCGGCGAAGACCGGCGTCATCGGCTTGACGAGAGGGCTGGCGGTGGAACTCGGCAAGGAGGGCATCACGGTGAACTGCATCTGCCCCGGCCCGATTCGCACCGCGATGACGGAGCGGATCCCCGAGGAGCACAAGCAGATCTACGCCCGCCGGCGCACCGCGCTACGCCGCTACGGCGACCCGGAGGAGGTGGCGCACGGCACGCTGCATCTCTGCCTGCCAGCCTCGTCGTTCATCACTGGCGTCGCGTTGCCGGTCGACGGCGGGTTGACCGTTCGCCGCGCCTGAGGGCGGCGCGGGAACGCGACAGCGCCACCGTCACCGACTGCCGCCGTCGATCCGCAGGATCGCGCCCGTCGTGTAGCTGGAGGCGTCGGAGGCGAGGTAGAGCGCGGCGCCCACGATCTCGTCGGGCTCGCCGCCGCGGCCGAGCGCGATCGAGGTCTTGGCCCGCTCGTTGAATGCCTCGAGGTCCCAGGCCTTGGAGATGTCGGTCAGGAAGGGGCCGGGCATGATCGCGTTGACCCGGACCTTGGGGCCGTAGGCGTGAGCCAGCGATTCGGTCAGGGCGTTCAGGCCCGCCTTGGCCGCGCCGTAGGGTTCGGCGTTGGCGCTCGGGTGGATGGCGGCGGTGCTGGTCACGTTGATGATGCTGCCGCCGTCGCCTTCCGCCATCCTCGCGCCGATCACGGCGGCGAGTCGAAAGGGCCCCTTCAGGTTGACGCCGACGACCTTGTCGAACAGCTCTTCGCTGACGTCGGCGAGGCTCGGGTAGAGCGGCGACATGCCGGCGTTGTTGACGAGGACATCGACCTTGCCGAAGCGCTCGTAGGCGGCTTCGATCAGGGTGTCCACGTCGTTCCACCGGCCGACGTGGCAGGCATGGGCGAGGCCTTGCCCGCCCGCCGACTCGATCTTGGCCACGACCTCGCGGCAGGAATCGATCTTCCGGCTCGTGACGACGACGTTCGCGCCGGCGGCGGCGAAGGCGAGCGACATCTCGCGGCCGAGGCCACGGCTGCCGCCGGTGACGAGGGCGGTGCGTCCGGACAGGTCGAAGAGTCGGCGCGTTTCTCGGGTCGTCATGGCGGGGGAGATTACAACCGCGGCCCGCGGCGGGGTAGATTCCGCGGACGATGAGCGACGCTCCCCCTGCCGGAGAACCGCGTCTGATCCAGATCCAGGCCGGACCGATGGCGAACTTCGTCTATGTCCTGGCCGATCCGTCGACCAGCCGCGCCTGGGTCGTCGATCCGGCATGGGAGCCGATCCGCGTGGTCGAGATCGCGCAGGAGCAGGGCTACGACGTTGTCGGTGTGCTGGCGACGCACTTCCACCAGGATCACATCGGCGGCGACATCTTCGGCCAGCACGTCCCGGGGGTGCGCGAGCTGCGCGCCGAGTTCGACGTGCCGATGTTGATTCACGAGGCCGAGGCGGAACGCGGCGCCGAGATGACCGGTTGCCCGCCCCAGCGGGTGGAGTCGTTCCGGGACGGCGACGTCCTCGAGCTGGGCGACCTGCGGGTGGAAGTGCTGCACACTCCCGGTCATTCACCGGGAAGCTGCTGCTTCCGCGCCGGCAGCCACGTCCTGACCGCGGACACGCTGTTCGTTCAGGGGATCGGCCGGATCGACCTGCCGCACAGCGATGTCGACGCGATGTACCACTCGCTGCAGCGGCTGAAGGCCCTGCCGCCGGAGCTCGCGATCTACCCCGGCCACGACTACGGCCCCGAGTCCAGTTCGACGATCGGCCGTGAACTGCAGTGGAACGCCTACCTCCGACCGAGCAGCCTGGAACAGTGGCGAGCGATGATGGGGATCTTCTGAGCGAGGACCGAAGCGCTTCGCCCGCCGATGTCGCGGTGCGGCGAACTCCTCCGCGGATCGAGACCCGCAACCTGCGGCGCGAGTTGCGCTCCGGCGAGCGCACCCTGGTCGTCGTGGACGACATCGATCTCGAGGTGGCGGCCGGCGAGTGCGTCTCCATCCGCGGCCCTTCGGGAGCGGGAAAGTCGACGCTACTGGCGCTGCTCGCGGGGCTCGATCGCCCGACCGCGGGCAGCGTGATGATCGACGGCCGGCCGCTGGAAGGTCTGAGTGAGGATGATCTGGCGCTCCTGCGGCGCGAGAAGATCGGTTTCGTCTTCCAGTCCTTTCAGTTGCTCGGCAACCTGACTGCGCGCGAGAACGTCCAGTTTCCGCTCGACCTGCTCGGGCGCCGGCGCTCGCGGCAGCGCGCCGAGGCCCTGCTGGCCGACGTTGGTCTCGCCGAGCGCGTTCACCACTATCCGTCGCAACTTTCGGGCGGCGAACAGCAGCGGGTGGCCCTGGCGAGGGCCTTCGCCGCCGAGCCGCTGATCCTGCTTGGTGACGAGCCGACCGGAAATCTGGACTCGGTTACCGGGGCGGCGGTTCTGGACGTGATGATGGCTCTCCGGGATCGCTTCGGATCGACTCTGGTCCTCGTCACCCACGATCCGGCCGTTGCCGCGCGCGCCGACCGTGAGTTGGTCATGGTGGACGGCCGTTTCCTGGAAGGACGCTGACGGTGCGCCCCGGCGTGGGGTTCCGGTTCTCGCTGCGCGAGTTCCGCGGCTCGGTGGGCCGGGTCCTCGTCTGGGTGCTCTGCCTCTCGGTTGGAGTTGGCGCCGTGGTCTCGGTGGCGGGGCTCGCTTCGAGCGTGGACGGGGCGATCCGCGGAGAAGCCAGGAAGCTTCTGGCCGCCGATCTGGCGTTCCGGTCGCGGGCTCCGATCCCGGAGCGGGTTCTCGAGGCCGTCGACTCCGTGCCGGGAGCCGCCAGGGCCGAAGTCCGCGAACTGGCCGCGATGGTGGGTCGGACGCAGGTCCCCGAGGCGGATGAGGAGCGTCCGTCGAGCCTGCTGGTCGAGTTGAAGGCGATCTCGGGCGGCTATCCCTTCTATGGCGACCTGGTGGCGCGGCCGCCGTTGCCGGCGGGGATGAGTCCGGCCGAAGTGCTCGGCGACCACTCGGCCCTTGTCTCGCCGGAAGCCCTCTCCCGTCTGGGACTGGAAGTGGGCGACGAGCTGCGCGTCGGCAGGCGGACGCTGCGGATCGCCGGCTCGCTGGAAGCGGAACCCGACCGGCTGCCGACCGGGTTCGCGTTCGGACCGCGCGTCATCGTGGGTGTCGCTGCCCAGGAGGCTGCGGGGATCTTCCCGTTTGCCGGCTTCGGCGGCTATCGAGTGCTGGTCCGGTTGCCGGGTGAACGCTCGCTCGAGGAACTGGAGCTTCAGGCCGAGGCGTTCCGCGACGAGATCGAGAACTCCGCGGCGGTACGAGTCGAGACGTACGCCGACGCGCAGCCCGGCATTCGCGAAGACCTGGAACGGCTCTCGCGCTACCTGGGGCTCGTCGCGTTGCTGTCGCTGCTGGTCGGCGGTGTCGGCGTGGCGCAGGGGATTCGCGCGTGGCTGACGGGGCGCCTCGATGCCCTCGCCGTTCTGAAGTGCCTGGGGGCGCGGCCTCGCGATCTCCTTCGCACGTACCTCGTTCAGTCGGTATTGCTCGGTCTGGTGGCGGGGGTGATCGGCGGCGCCGTCGGCCTGGTCTCGATGCTCCTGGTGCCGGCGATCCTGGGCGGCGCGCTGCCGGTGGAAGCGGTTTCGATCTGGCAGCCCTGGGCCTTCCTTCGTGGAGTGGCGCTTGGCATCGGGGTATCGACCGCGTTCTCCGCGCCGGCGCTGCTGGTCGTGCTGCGGGCGCCGCCGGTACGGGTCTTTCGTCGTGGCGCGGAGCCGCTGCCGGGTTCATGGCTAGCGAGCGCACTGTCGCTGATCGCCGTCGCGGCCGGCGTCGCCGGTTCGGCCGCGCTCCAGGCCGGGTCGCTGTGGCTCGCCCTCCGGTTCCTGGGCGCGGTGGGGGTGGCGGTCGCGGCCCTGATCCTCGCCGCCCTGGTACTCCGTTCGCTGGCCCGATGGCTCGCGCCGAGGTGTCGCTCCTTCTGGCTACGGTACGGCGTCGCGGCGCTGGCGCGGCCCGAATCCGGCACGCTGGCGGCCTCGGTCGCCCTGGGAATGGGGCTGATGGTGCTGCTCGCGATGTTCGTCGTTCAGGGCCATCTTCACGATGAACTGGCTGCCGGACTTCCCGAGGACGCGCCGAGCGCCTTCCTCCTGAACGTGCCGCAGACCGGTTGGGACGAGCTGGCCGAACTTCTCGAGCGCGAGGGCGCCCGGAGAGTGCAGTCGGCGCCGGTGGTCATGGCGCGCTTCGTGACGATCGACGGTGTTCCGGTGGCGGAGCGGGCCACCGAGGGGAACCGCTGGGCGCTGAGGCGGCAGTTGCGCTTGACCTACCTGGATGCACTGCCGTCGGACAACGTGATCCTCGAGGCGGCCGGGCCGGCGGCGTTGGAGGAGCCGTGGGTCGATCCAGGGGCCCTTGAAGTCAGCGTCGAGGAGGATTTCGCGGAGACGATCGGGGTGGGTGTCGGCTCGACGATCGTCCTGGACGTGGGGAACCGGCGAGCCACGGTCAGGGTGACCAGTCTCAGACGCGTGGACTGGGAGGGCTTCGGGATCAACTTCTTCCTCGTGGTCGAGCCTGCGGCCGTGGACTGGGCGCCGCAGACCCGTCTCGCGGCCGCCTGGATGCCAGGCGAAAGGGAACAGGAAATCCAGGACGCGGTCTACCGGGCCTATCCCGGCGTCGCCGTGGTCCGGATTCGGGAGGTGCTGCAGAAGGTGGTCGACCTGGTCGGCGACCTGCAGGTCGGCGTTCGGGTGCTCGGCAGCTTCACCGTGGCGGCCGCCCTGCTGACGCTTGCCGGTGCGGTCGCCGCCGGTTCGTTGCGGCGCGGCCGGGAGGCGGCGCTGCTCAAGACGATCGGCTCGACCCGCTTCGATGTCCTGCGTGCCTTCGCGGCGGAGTACGCGCTGATCGGCTTGTCCGCGGCGGTCGTGGCGGCTTTTCTCGGCCTGTCGGCGGCCTGGTGGCTGGTTACCCGCGAGCTCGAACTCACGTGGTCCTTCCGCCCCGTGGCGGTGTTCGGGGCGCTTTCGGCAGGCAGCCTGCTCGCGCTGGCAACCGGGCTCCTGGCGAGCGCGGGCGCGCTGCGCAAGCCGCCGATCGACTCGCTGCGTGATGGTTCCTGATGGCGCGCCTCTCCACTCGCTGGCAGATCGTCGCTGCGCTGTTCGGCATGATGATGTTCTCGTCGGGGCTCGGTTTCTACAACCAGTCCGTGCTGCTCGAGGCGCTTACTCGCGAGCGCGGGTTCTCGGTTGCCGCGGCGTCGCTCGCCTCGACGGTGTTCTTTGCGACTTCAGGGTTCGCCGGCCTGGCCGTCGCCAGCGTGATCGAACGGGTCGATGCCCGCTGGTCGGTTGCCGTGGGCGTCGCGATCTGTGCGGCATCGCTGGTCGCGATCGGCCGGGTCGAGGAGACCCTGCACGTGTACGCCGCGTTCGCCGTGTTCGGCGTCGGTTTCTCCTGCACGAGCATGCTCACGGCGAGCACCGTGGTTACCCGATGGTTTGCCCGGCGACGGGCGTTCGCTCTTTCGATCGTGTTCACCGGCCTTTCGGCGGGAGGCATTCTCGTCGCGCCCTTTGCCGCCTGGATCGTTGCCGGGCGTGGTCTCGGCCGCGGTACGGAGATTCTGGCCGCGACCTACGTCGTGGGCATCCTGCCCCTGGCTCTCTGGCGCCTGCTGCCGCGTCCGCGGGACGCTCGGGACGTCGCCGGGGAGTTCGATGGCGGCGAGGATCCGGGAGTGGGCGCACGCGAGGCGTTCCGTTCCCGCTACTTCGCTGGCGTTGCCGCGACGTTCTTCTTCGGGCTGATGGCGCAGGTCGGCGGCATTGCCCATCAGTTCAAGCTGGTCAGCGTCCACCAACCGGGTGTTGCCAGCCTGGCGGTCTCGATTCTGGCAGCGGCAAGCGTGGTGGGACGGCTGGCCTCCGGCGCGCTGCTCGAGCGTCTTCCGTACCGGGGCTTCAGCCTCGTGTTGCTTGTGCTCCAGGGATTCACCCTGCTGATCCTGGGCTCGACCACGGGCGCGCCAGGCCTCCTGATGGCTTCCGTTGCGTTCGGACTCACGATCGGCAGCTTCCTCATGATGCAGCCCCTGCTGCTTGCCGAGGCCTTCGGCACAAGGAGCTACGCGCGGATCTACTCAGTGAGCACGCTGTGCGCGTCGGTGGGGGTGGCGCTTGGTCCGCTTCTGATGGGCTGGGCTCACGATCTGGCGGGCGGCTATCGGGGCGCGTACGCCCTTGGCGCGGTGATGTCCTGGCTCGGCTGTGTCGCACTCTGGGGAGCTGGCAAGGGCTACGTTCGTGAAGCCCGGTAATCCGGTCGAGACACCTCGGCGAGGGCGTTCTCCGTGGGCGCAAACAAGGTTGGAAGTTCTCTTGATCCGGGATAGGCTGCGCAGGCTCCGTTGCGCCGCCACACCGTAGTAGTTTCCCCCTGTCACGCTGACGCCTCGCCTGAGGACTTCACCGAGGAGAACACTTGGCTGGTCGGAGAGAACTCAACATGCGCCGTCGCAAGCGACGGATTCTGGAGGCGGCGACCAAGCTGATCTCCAATGGAGGCGTCGAGGCATGCACCATGCGCGAGTTGGCCCGCAAGGCGCGGCTCGATGTCACCACCCTCTACAACTACTACGGGTCGAAGGAGGAAATCCTCGAGGCTCTCCGCCGATCCGGAGCTCGGAAGCTGGGACGGCGGATCGGGCAACTCGAGGAAACGGAGCCCCTGGACCGCATTCGGGCGATCGTCGATCTGATGATGGGGGTTCGAGAGTCGCCACCCGGTCTGGCGAGGCCCATCAATCAACCTGGACCACGGCGTCGCCCGGGGAATGGTCCGATCGAAGGGGTCGCGAGGGTGCACCTGGAAGCCGAGTTGCGACAAGCCGCTGCCGACGGTGACCTGATTCCTTCGGTCGACATCGAACAGTTGGCCCTGGTCATGCTCGGTCACGCCCATGTGTGGTTGCCGCTGTGGGCGCGCCGGGTCGTCGACGCCGAGGAAACGGCCGCGCGGGTCGGGTACTTCGTGAGCCTGTGCCTGCTGGCGGCCGCAACGGACGCGGCGCGTCCCCGACTCGAACGGGAGATGCTGGAGAGCCAGAGTCGACTCGCCGCTATCGATGCCGCGGCCGAATCTGCCGCTGTCTGATCGATCGCAGGCCGAGGCTGTCCGGCATCACGACTGTGCCCGGGTTCCTCAAGGGAGTGCAGCCTTCCAGCCGGCCGCGAGGGCGCGCAGGAGAGGGAGGCGAGCAGCAGGACCGAGGCGACGGACGTTCTCGTGCGTTCCTCCCTTACCCTGGCGGCGTTCCCCGATCGAGGCGAAGGCCTGCTCGCCCCGGTCGGGCGCTTCCGATCAGAAGCGGAAGCCCGCCTTCAGGCGGAATTCCCGAGGCAGTTGCCAGGCTGTCACCGTCGAGATCGGTTCCAGCGTGCGCGGGTTGACGAAGAGCACGCCCTGCTCGTCGGTCATGTTGGCCGCCTCGAAGCCGAGCTGGCCTTCCAGCGAACCGCGGATCGGGAAGAACCAGACCAGCGAGGCGCTGAGAGTGTAGATGTCGTCGAGCTGCAGGTCGTCTCGCGGCGCCAGGCGGGTCACGGTGTCGATCTCGACGCCGGTGCTCGGATGGGCGACCGTGGTGGCCAGGGTCGGGCCGAAGTAGCGGCCGCTGCTGCCGGAGAAGAAGCCGCCCAGGGACAGCCGGTGTTTGCCCAGTTCGAAGATCCGGACCGCGACGATGTTCAGCCGGTCGATGTCGTGGGCCAGGCGCCCGGCCTGGTAGCGGCTCGTCGCGTCGGTAGCGCCGGTGTCGAGTTCGACGCCGCCCAAGCCCTCGAACAGGTTCGAGTTCGTGTTCACGCTCTCCGTGTTGCCCTCCGCGTCGCCGATCGTCAGGTTCGTGTTGAGCGACCAGTTGTCGCGGAAACGACGGTTCAACTCGAAAGTGGCGCCCTGGTACTCGCGGTAGGCACCCGCCCAGTTGCGAACCACCCGTTC
>JAJDZH010000075.1 GCA_022824725.1 Thermoanaerobaculia bacterium
AGCGGGTGGCCGGTCGGCAGGGGTTCGGGATCCGTGACGTCGAGGCCGGCGGCGCGGACCTTGCCGCTCTCGAGGGCCGCGACCAGGGCGTCCGTGTCGACGATCTTGCCGCGCGAGATGTTGATGAAGTAGACGTCCTGCTTCATCAGCTCGAACTGACGGGCGCCGATCATGCCCTCCGTTGCCGGCGTGTGCGGCACGGCGGAGAAGACGACGTCGGCACGCGGCAGCAGGTCGTCGAGTTCATCGGGCTTGCCGACGTAAGCGACGTCGCGGTGGATCGGGATGTCCTTCGGATCGACGCCGATCACGGTCATGCCGAAGGCCGCGGCCCGCTGCGCGATCTGGGTGCCGATGCCGCCGAGGCCGATGACCAGGGCCGTCTTGCCCCGGAGCTCGATCATCGGCAGTGCCCGGTCCGTGTTCCAGCCTTCCGGCATCTGGGCGTTGAACGCCTTGATGTTCCTGGTGAAGTTCAGCAGCAGCGCGAAGGCGTGGTCGGCGATCTCCGGGCCCTGGATGATCTTCGCGTTGGTCAGCACGATGTCGCTGTCCCGCAGGTCCGGGATACTGAGGAAGCCCTCGACACCGGCGGAGTTGCTCTGGATCCAGCGCAGCTTGCTGTCGGCGGTCAGGAAGTTCTCGATGCCGCGGTAGCCCGCGATCAGGCCGTTGCAGTCGTTGGGGTCCAGATCCTCGTCCAGGGCGACCAGTTCGAGGTTCTCGTGCTCGTCCTCCAGGTCCGCGAGCACGTCCAGGAAGAACGCCGGTGTGCAGACGGTGACGGTCTGTCCGAGCGCGCCGGAGACCGCGAACAGGAGGATGAGAACGGCGAACAGAGGCGGTCGACGATCCAGCGCGGGACGGTGGAGCATGGTCGTGTCTCCCTGAGCGATAGACGGTTGTTGCGGGCGGAAGATGGAGCGTAGCAGTGCCTGCCGCCGGCGGTTCCGCGGGTGTTACCATGCCGCCGCCTTCGGCCCCCGAGATTCACCCCAGGAACCCCGAGGAAGCGAGCCAGATGACCACCGATGCCCTTCGTGAACGCGGCGACTCTCTCGAGGACGCCTTCTTCCGCGACGTCGACCGGAAGCTGATCGGGGAGCTGCAGGCAAAAAAGGAACGCGAGCAGCAGCTCGACGAGCTGGCCGCGGCTTCGGGCATCGTTCATCGCGACGTGCTCGGCGCCTTGCTCGACGCGGGCGTTCACGGCGAGGCGTTGGTGGCGGTGGGCCTCGTGCCGCTGATCGAAGTGGCCTGGGCCGACCATTCGATGGACGCCAGGGAGCGGGACGCCATCATGCAGGCAGCGAGAGACGCGGGCGTGACTGACGGATCGGCCGCCGCGGCGGTGCTCTCCGCCTGGCTCGACCGGCGCCCGGGCGCGGAGCTGCTCGAAGCCTGGAAGGGCTACGCGGCGGCGCTCGTCTCGGAGCTGGGCGAGGAGGACGCGGCGGCCGTGCGCGACGACATTCTCGGCCGCGCGCGCGGCGTCGCGGAAGCCACGGGCGGTTTCCTGGGGCTGGTGGCCAGCGTGTCCAGGGAAGAGCGGCGGATGCTCGCCGAGCTGGCCGCGGCTCTGGGCGGCTGACGGGTTCCGGATTCCGCCTGCCGGCGGATGCCGGCGAGGGCGTCGGCGCACCCAGTGGCCGGATCGCTGTGTCTTCTACCAGCTCGCCTTGATCACGCCCGGGAGCTCGCCGCGCAGCGCGAGGTCCCGCAGGGCGATCCGCGAGAGGCCGAACTTCCGGTAGTAGCCGCGGGGCCGGCCGCTGACGTTGCAGCGGTTGCGGACCCGGACCGGGCTGGAGTCGCGCGGGAGCTTGTTCAGCAGGCGCTGGGCCTCGAAGCGCTGGTCGGGCGGCAAGCGCTCGTCCTTCGCCAGCGCCCGCAGCTCGTCGCGGCGCTCCTTGTATCTCTCGACCTTCTCCTTGCGGCGGTCGTTCTTGGCGACTGATGCCTTGGTGGCCATCTGTTCCGTAGTTCCCCTAAGCTGATTCCGATGCCGATGCGGCTTGTCTGGCGCGTCCGCCGTCGCGGCGCGCAGGGAGCGCGTACCTTAGCAGGTTTGCTGGCGCCTCGGGCGCTCCCCGTCAAGGCTCGATCAGATCCTCCAGCTCCCGGACGCCGCCGTCGAATCGCTCGAAGGCTCGCTGGGCGCGTGCCCGGTCGGCCAGGTCGCCGCTGCGGTCGAGTTCCGCGGCGCTCTGCATGACGCGTCCGATCGCCCGGCGCGCCTGTCCCCGCTCGCGCGCGCTTAAGCCCTCGAGCCGGTCGAGCAGCGCTTCGGCGAGGTCCCTCGCGTCGAAGGCGGGCACGTAGAGCGTTAGCCACTCGCCGTTCTCGATCTGGGACCGGACACGGTCCCGCTTGTTCGCCATCAGGGCGGTGATCGCGACCGGATACTCGGGGATCGTCATCGGCGGCCGCTCGTGGCTGTGCGGCCCGGCGCGGATCGCGCCGCCGCCGCGGGAGGCGCCGCCGGCCGGTTCCACCGTCGTCTCCTCGAAGTAGAAGTCGTAGCGCTGCTGCTCGCCGGCGAGCCAGACGTGGGCGAAGAACTCGGCGGGAAGTTCGCCCGGGATCTCCGAAGAGAGATAGTCGCTGCCGATCGCCGGCGCCATCGGGTAGCGGGTCTCGTCCCAGCTCTCCGTCTCCTCGTTCCACGCCTCGAACACGACGTCGCCGCCGAAGTTCCGCGGATCGACCGGCTGTTTGAAGTCGTCGTAGATGTAGAGGCGGAACTCGCCCTCGTTCGGCAGCGCTCCTTCCAGGTGGTGGTAGTTGTTCGCCGCCATGAAGAACTGGCCGCCGTGGAGCGGGTTGTGGTCCATGTGGGCGGCCGCGTTCGGGTCGGCGGGATTGGGCGCGAGCCCCGGCGCGCCGGCACCTTCGCCGCCGGCCGGCAGGTCTGGGCCGCCGAACCCCGCGGCCAGCATGCCGCCGCGGGACTGGGGCTCGTCGCGCGGCACGAAGATCTCCGGCAGGACGAGGTGATCATCGAGCTCGTAGTCGACGTGGAGGGCGAACGGCTGGACGACGGGGTTCTTCGCCCTGCCGACATCGAACGACCCGATCAGTTCGACCCGGGTGCCGGGCGGGGCGTGGATCGCCTCCTCGAACAGGTAGCTGGCCGGAAACTCGGGGTCGTAGTCGGGAACGTAGAGGACGGTCTGGACCCGCTGGTCCGGGAAGTGGACGCGGACCTCCATCGCCTCGAGCCGGTCGCCGACGTGCGGGTGGAGCCCGATCAGGCGGGCGCGTTCGGTGAGCGTCAGGCTGGCGGCTTGCGGCCGCGCGGCCCGGCGGCCCTTCAGCGTGACCTCGCCGCCGGCCCGCGCGCTCTCCACCCAGAGCTCGACCTCGTCCTCGGTCTGGGCGAGGAACAGGCCCAGGCTGGAGCGGTCGCGGATCTCGATGCGCGAATCGTCGTTCGGACGTCGCCGGTACTCGACGACGAGCTCGACCTTCGAGCCGGTCCGGAGCCGCTTGCCGGCGCCGTCCGGGAGCAGCACCGGGTCGTCGCCGCGCAGCCACTGGCCGAGGAACTGCGGGCCGGCGGTCGCGGTGCGCATCCGGGTCGGCTCGGGTTCGTCCTC
>JAJDZH010000047.1 GCA_022824725.1 Thermoanaerobaculia bacterium
GGCGGGGCAGGGCAGCGCTCCCATCGCCCACGCGGCGGCCCGGACCGACGAGCCGGTGCGCGAGGGGCTGGTCGCCTCGCTCGAGCCGTTCATCGACACGCTGGTCATCTGCACGATGACGGGTCTCGTCATCGTCACGACGGACGCCTGGCGAGACCACACGCCGCAGACCTTCGGGCTCGACGAAGTCGAGGGCATTCACCGCGTCCTCGGAGAGGATTCCGAACTGCTCGCGGCCCGCGACGAGAGGGCGACCGGCGGCGGCGGTGCCGTCGATGTGCAGGGCGGCGTGGCGGGCGGCTCCTTCGTCGTGCTTCACTCGATGATCGCCGAGCCGCGGCTCGTGGACGGCGCGGGCGCAGCGTGGAGCGGCAGACTGGAGGTCGCCGGTGACGGGTCGCTGACCGCGGAGGGGGAGGCGCCGCGGATCGAGGGCGGAGCGCTCCTGACCGGAGCGCCGCTGACGGCGCGCGCCTTCAGTCTCGGTCTGCCGGGCAGCCGGGGCGATCTGATCGTCACGCTATCCGTGCTGCTGTTCGCCGTGTCGACGGCGATCTCGTGGTCCTACTACGGCGACCGGTCGACGGAGTACCTGTTCGGCGCCCGCGCGATACCTGTCTATCGATGGATCTACGTCGGTTTCTTCTTCCTGGGCTGCCTGCTGCCGCTCTCGACCGTCTGGACCTTCGGAGACGTGGCGCTGGGGTTGATGTCTTTCCCGAACCTGATTTCCCTGCTGTTGCTCTCCGGAGCGGTCACCGGCATGACGAGGGCCTACTTCCGCCGCCACCTCGGGAAGGGAAGCGGCGGCGGCAATGACTGAGAAGGACCGAGGCGTCGGCCCGCTCGCCGTCGCCGGGCTGGTCGGAGCTCCGATCCTCGCGGCGCTGGTCTACTTCGCCATCCCCGAAGCCGTGGTGGGCGCGGACGGCGAGGTCGTCTCCGGGCTGTCCTCCGCCGGCAGGGCGGTGGCCGCCGTCGGTGTCCTGATGGCAGCGCTGTGGCTCACCGAAGCGCTGCCGGTGCCGGCCACCGCGCTCATCCCGCTGGCGGCGATGCCGCTGCTGACGGGCGGCGAACTCGGCGTCCGCGAGGTCGCGGCCCCCTACGCCCACCCGAACATCTATCTCTTCATGGGCGGCTTCATGATCGCCTTGGCGATGCAGACCTGGGGTCTGCATCGGCGGCTGGCGCTCCGCATCATCCTGCTCGTGGGCACCCGTCCGCGCCGCGTCGTGCTCGGCTTCATGACCGCGAGCGCCGCCCTCAGCATGTGGATCTCGAACACGGCGACGACGGTCATGATGCTGCCCATCGCTCTCTCGGTCATCGCCCTCGTGCGCCGTCGGCTGGGCGACGAGGCGCCGCCGCCGGGACAGACCTTCCCGTTCGCTCTCTGTCTGCTGCTCGGAACGGCCTACGGCGCCTCGATCGGTGGCGTCGCAACGAAGATCGGCACGCCCCCGAACCTGGAGATGATGGCCTTCGTGAGCGACAACTACGGTCGCGAGATCACGTTCGCCCAGTGGCTGCCATTCGGTTTCGGCCTGAGCGCGCTGTTCCTGCCCCTGGCCTGGATCGTGCTGACGCGGGTCGCCTTCCCGCTGCGTATCCGCGAAGTGCCGGGGGGCGCGGAACTCATCCGCAACGAGCTGCGGAAGTTGGGGCCGATGTCGGGACCCGAGAAGGGCGTGCTGGCCATCTTCGCCGCCACCGCGGCGCTGTGGACCACGGGAACCTGGCTGGCGCGGATCGAGATCGGAAGTGTCGCGCCGTTCGCCGGGCTGACGGATTCGGGGATCGCGATCGGCGCCGCGCTGTGCCTGTTCGCCGCGCCGGTCGACCTGCGTCGCGGCGTGTTCCTGCTGAGCTGGAAGAAGGCGCTCGAAGCGCCCTGGGGCATCCTGGTGCTGTTCGGCGGCGGCCTGAGCCTCGCCGCCTCCATCCGTGCCACGGGAGTCGACCGGTTCATCGGCGGTCTGCTCCAGGTGCTCGAAGGGACGCCCGTGCTGATCCTCGTGCTGGGCGCGGCCGGGCTCCTCGTCCTGCTGACCGAGGTGACGAGCAACACGGCAACGACGGTCACGTTCCTGCCGATCCTGGCGGCGACCGCGGCCGTCATCGACGTGGATCCGCTCCTCCTGATCGTCCCGGCCACGCTGGCGGCGAGCTGCGCCTTCATGATGCCCGTCGCGACGCCGCCGAACGCGATCGTCTTCGGTTCCGGTGAGATCACGATCCCGCAGATGGTCCGGGCCGGCGTGTGGCTGAACCTGATCGGCCTGGTGCTGATCGTGTTCTGGGTCTACGTCGCGGGCGGCCTGATCGGCGTCTGACCGGGTGGCTCAGGTTTCGGCCATGCCGGCCAGCTCTCGCCGGAAGCGGTAGCCGATGCACTTGTGGAGCAGCTTGGCGGCGGTGAAGTCGCTGGCGGCGTTGCCCGGGATCGGAGCCAGTTCGACCACGTCCATCGCGATCACCCGCTTGCGCTCGAACAGCCGCCGCAGCAGCCCCAGCGCCTGATACCAGGTGCCGCCGCCGGGCTCGGGCGTTCCGGTCGCCGGCAGCACGGACGGATCGAAGAAGTCGAGGTCGAAGGTCAGATAGACCGTGTCGGGCAGGGAGGCGAGGAGCCCGTCGAACAGGGCCTCGAGTTCCGGCCGGGGAAGGGCGTCGAACTGCTCCGCCCAGATGATCGGCAGACTCTCGTTCGCGATGCGCACGGCCTCCGGCCGGGTCAGCGAACGGATGCCGACGGCCAGCGTCGGCAGCCCGAGATCCAGCACGCGGCTCATCGCGCAGGCATGGTTCCAGGGCGTGCCGCGATAGGTCTGGCGGAGGTCCGCGTGGGCGTCGAACTGGACTACGCCCAGGTCCGGCGTGCCAGCGTCCAGCGCGCCTCGCACGAGGGCGGGCGTCACCGTGTGCTCGCCGCCGACGGCGGCCAGGAATCGCCCCTTCCGGAGAGTGGCCTCGGCCGCGGCGCTCATTCGCCGCAGGACCGACTCGTCACTACCTTCGACGTCCACCGGCGGCAGTGTCTCGATGCCGATCCGGCAAGGCTCCACTTCGAGTTCTTCGTCGTAGAGCTCGACGTAGTGCGACGCCAGGAGCAGGGCCTCCGGGCCGTTCTCGGTACCTCGTCCCCACGAGGTGGTTCGCTCGTAGGGAACGGGAAGCACGGCGGCGACGGGTTCCGCGGCGGGAACGTCGAGTCGCAGAAACGTCGGGAGGCCGGAGTCGCGCATGGCCGCGGCAGCGTAGCAGCCGGTCTGCATGCCGGCCGCCGCGCGCGCGAACTCTCGGGCCGCCCTTCCGTCTAGGTCGGCAGGAGGTTCCATGCGCGGGAACGACAGGCCGGCCACCATGCTGCGGGAAGTCCCGTCAGAAGAACGTCCCCGGGAGCGCCTGCTTGCCCACGGACCCGCGGTTCTGAGCGACTGCGAACTGATCGCCATCCTGTTGCGCACCGGCCACCGTGGCTGTTCCGTGGTCGAACTCGCCCGTGACCTTCTCTACGACGAGGGCCGGGGCGTGGGCGGCCTGCCGGCGCTCGCCCTCCTGGTGGAGCACGACCTGCCGTCGCTGCGGCGGAAGGGCCTGGGGGACGCCAAGGCGGCCACCGTGCTGGCCGCGGTGGAGCTGGCCCGCAGGCTGGCGCGGGCTCAACTGCCCGAACGGCGGCCCCTGGGCAGCGTCGCCGCGCTTGCCCGATACCTCAATCTTCGCTACGCGCGCCTCGACCAGGAAGCCATGGGGGCGATCTACGTGGACGTCCGCGGCCGCATCATCTCCGAGCGCGAGCACTTCGTCGGTGGCCTCGACCGCACCTCCGTGGAACCCCGGGCAGTGCTCAAGGAAGCGCTTCGACTGGGCGCGACGGCGGTCGTCATCTTCCACAACCATCCCAGCGGCGATCCCGAGCCCAGCCCCGAGGACGTCGCCTTCACCCGCCGCCTCAGCCGCGCCGCCACCGCCGTCGGCATCGACCTCGTCGATCACCTCGTCCTCGCCGGCGGCCGGCGCTGGGTCTCGCTGCGCGAACGCGGGTTGCTGTAGATCTCCCGCCTGCCGCACATCACGGATTGCTAGGGTGCCTCTCATGGCGGAGAGCCCTGTTCACCTGCACCTGGATTGTGCGAGCGGGATCTCGGGGGACATGTTCCTCGGGGCGTGCCTGGACCTGGGCTTGCCGGTGGCGCGGCTCGAGGAGATGGTGGAGCGGCTGGGGCTGGACGGGGTCGAGCTGCGGGTGGAGCGGGCGAAACGGGGCGGTCTGGCCGGGGTTCGGTTCTCCGTGCTGCGGGATGGGCGGCCGGTCGAGGGGGGAGGGAGCGAGGGCGCTGCGCATCGGCGTTTGTCGACCATCCTGCGCATGATCGAGAAGAGCGGTCTTGGTTCCGGTGTCGTCGAGACAGCCTCGGCGCTGTTCCGGCGACTGGGGGAGGCGGAGGCCCGGGTTCATGGCGTGGACGTCGAAGAAGTCCACTTCCACGAGGTCGGCGCCGACGACTCGATCGTCGACCTGGTGGGCGCGGCGGTTGCGCTCGATCACTTCGGGCCGGCCCGGGTCTCGTCCTCCGCCATCGTGGTGGGGAGCGGCACCGTGTCGACGCGCCACGGCGTCATGCCGGTGCCCGCCCCCGCGACGGCGCTGCTGCTCCAGGGTGTTCCGACCACGCCGGGCGGCGCCGCCGGCGAACTCACGACTCCGACCGGCGCCGTCATCGTGCGGGAGTTCGTGGACGAGTTCGAGCCTTCCGGGACGGACCGCCCGCGGCGGGTCGAGAGTTCAGGGATCGGACTGGGCAGCCGGGAACTCGCCGATCGCCCCAACGCACTGCGGCTGCAGCGGGCGACGCCCGTGGTCTCGACGGCCGGCCCGTGGCGCCGGGTCGCCGTGCTGGAGTGCCAGCTCGACGACGCGACCGGCGAGACGGTCGGCTACGCCGCGGAATCCCTCCTCGAAGCCGGCGCGCTCGATGTCTTCACGACCGCCGTGCAGATGAAGAAGTCCCGGCCGGGCGTCGCCGTTACCGTCATCTGCCGTCCGGAACGGTCCTCGGAGCTGGCCGAGCGTCTCCTCCTCGAGACGGGCTCTCTGGGTTGCCGGCGCACCATCGTCGACCGCCTGGAGGCGGAACGCTCGACCTCCACCGTGAGGACGCCCTTCGGCGACGTCAGGATCAAGCGAGCTGCGGTCGCGGGCCGATTCCTCGGAGCAGCCCCGGAGTACGAAGACGTCCGCCGCGTCGCCCGCGAGCAGAACGTTCCCTTCCGCGAGGTCTATCGCGCTACCCTCCGCGCCGCCGACTGACTCTCGAGAGGCGTCGTCGGCCGGCCGACGACGCCTCTCGAGAGTCAGTCGGCGGCGCGGAGGGTAGCGCGATAGACCTCGCGGAAGGGAACG
>JAJDZH010000046.1 GCA_022824725.1 Thermoanaerobaculia bacterium
ACTCGAACCCCCGACCTGTGGATTAGGAATCCACCGCTCTATCCGGCTGAGCTACAGGCGCCCTGGGCCGCGTCGCTGACCGTCCGCGCGGCGACCGTCGAAGGATCTCAGTATCGGACCAGGGATTCAACCACGTCGTAGCCATCGAGCCGGCGGCGGCCGTCCAGGTAGGTCAGCTCGACGACGAAGCCGATCGCGTCGACCGTTCCGCCGACGGACTCGATCAGGTCCGCCGCGGCCTTCGCCGTGCCGCCCGTCGCCAGCAGGTCGTCGACCAGGACGACGCGCTCGCCGGCTGCAACGCCGTCGAGATGCATCTCCAGGGTGTCCCGGCCGTACTCGAGCTCGTAGCTGCGCGATGCCGTCTCGGCCGGCAGTTTCCCCGGCTTGCGCACCGGCACGAAACCGACGTTCAGCCGGTTTGCCACCAGCGGGCCGAAGATGAAACCCCGCGCCTCGATTCCCACCACCTGCTCGATGCGCCGGCCCGCGAAGCGCTCCGCGAGCCGGTCGGCGGTCTCGCGCAGCGCCACCGGATCCTTGAGCAGCGTCGTGATGTCCTTGTACAGGATCCCCGGTTTGGGAAAGTCGGGAACCTCCCGGATCCGCTCCTTCAGCCACAGTGCCGAGTCCTTCCCGCTCAAGTTCCCTCCTCGCCTACTGGGCCGCCTCGACCTTCGTCTTCCAGCCGTGACGACCGATCAACGGCACGAAGCGCACCGCCTCGCCGAGCTCGCGAGCGACCGTTCCGTTGCCGTGCTTCCGGTAGGCAACCAGGCGCTGTTCGCGACGGTCGCCCTCAGGGATGAGAAGACGGCCGCCCGGCTTCAGTTGTTCGAGGAGCGTGACCGGAACCCGCGGCGCGGCGGCGGCGACCAGGATCCGGTCGAAGGGGGCTTCCGCACTCCAGCCGACCGTGCCGTCGAAGACCTGGACCTTGACGTTCGGCAGCTCGAGGGCCTGGATCCGGCCGATCGCTTCCCGCGCCAGGCGGCCCACGCGCTCGATGCTGTAGACGCGGTGCGCCAGAAGGGCCAGGATCGCCGTCTGGTAGCCGGAGCCGGTGCCGATCTCCAGCACGGAGTCGTCCTCCCGCACGCCCAGATCCTCGGTCATGCGCGCCACCACGTAGGGCTGGGAGATCGTCTGCTCGCAGCCGATCGGCAGCGCGTGGTCGCCGTACGCGTCATTGACCAGATGCTCGGGCACGAAGAGGTGGCGCGGCACCCGCTCGAACGCGGCGATCACACGCTCGTCCCGCAGGCCGCCCCGTTCGACGAGGTCGGCCACCATGCGGCGACGGGCATAGGCGTAGCCGCCCGGACCGGCCGCCTGCGTCTTCAACCCAGTGCTCCCGCGAGACCGGGCAGAACCCCGTCGCCGGCATCCAGCGACTCTCCGTCCGTCAGGTCGGCGGTGAGCGGCGTGATCGAGATGAAGCCGTCCCTGATCGCCGCCGCATCCGTGTCGTCAAGGCGCTCCGGGTCCGGCTTGCCGACGATCCAGTACATCGTCCCGCCCCGCGGATCCGCCTGCTCGACGACCGTGTTGCGGTAGGGCCGCCGGCCGAGCCGCGCGACCCTGACCCCGCGGGGCGGATCGAAAGGGAAGTTCACGTTGAGCAGCATGCGCTCGGGAATCCCCTGCTCGGCGAGGGAGACGATCGCGCGGGCCGCCAGCGCCGCGGCCCGTTCCATGTCGGCGCGCCGGGCCTTCCGGTATTCCTGGGAAAAGGCGATCGCCGGCACGCCGGCCAACCGCCCCTCGAGCGCCGCGCCCACCGTGCCGCTGTGGGTCACGTCGTCGCCCAGGTTGACCCCCATGTTGACCCCCGAAACGAGCAGGTCGGGAGGCCGGTCGAGCAGCGAGTGAACCGCCAGGTTGACGCAATCGGAAGGCGTGCCGTCGACCGCGAACCATCCCTCCCCTACCCGCTTCGCGCGCAGCGGACGGAACAGGGTCAGCGCCTGGCTGCAGCCGCTCTGCTCGTGCTGCGGCGCCACCACCTGGTAGGAGATCGGCCCTCTCGAAGTTGAAGCCCCGTCGAGAGCTGCGGCAAGACAGCGCAGACCAGGCGCATCGACGCCGTCGTCGTTCGTCAGGAGCAGTCTGATGGCGCTCATCGGTCGTCATCACCCAGCAGCCGGCCGACAATCGGTGCGAGGTCGCGCCGTACGGACGCGGGCACCATCGCCGGATCGGTGATCAGGGCGTGCTCCAGCGCGTTGGCGCAGGGACACGCTCCGGGCCGGCGCTCAGCCGGCAGCGACTCGACGATCCGGGCCACCGCGGCCTGGGCGGTGCGCGCGTTCTGCCGCAGGACCGCGAGCACGGCCTCGACCGTCACGTCCTCTTCCTCCTCGTGCCAGCAGTCGTAGTCGGTGATCAGGGCCAGGGTCGCGTAGCAGATCTCCGCCTCACGGGCGAGTTTGGCCTCCTGCAGGTTCGTCATGCCGATCACGTCCGCGCCCCAGTCCCTGTACATGAAGGACTCGGCGCGTGTCGAGAACTGAGGCCCCTCCATGCACACGTAGACGCCGCCGCGATGGACCACCGCGCCGGCCGCGGCCGCCTGATCGGCGCAGACCTCCGACAGCCGCGGACAGATCGGATCGGCGAAACCGACGTGGGCCGCCAGCCCGTTGCCGAAGAAGGTATCCGGGCGATGCCGGGTACGGTCGATGAACTGGTCCGGCACCACGATGTGGGTCGGCTCGTAGCGCCGCCGCAGCGAACCGACCGCGGAAAGCGAGATCAACCACTCCACCCCAAGGGTCTTGAAGGCGTAGATGTTGGCGCGGAAGTTCAGCTCACTGGGCAGGATGCGGTGGCCCCTGCCGTGCCGAGCCAGAAAGGCGACGGCCCGGCCCCGCAGTGCCCCGAGCACGAAGACCTCCGAGGGGCTTCCGAACGGCGTCTCGATCGTCCGTTCCTCCTGGACCTCGAGCTCCTCCATGCCGTAGAGGCCGGAGCCGCCGATGATCCCGATCGGACAGGCGTCGACGTTCACGCGCCGGCGCCCCCGGCGATCGTCGAGTTCACGAGGAGCGCCGTCTCCAGTGCCCGCCGGCCGGCAACGCCGTCGACGAACGGCGCTTCGCCGCCTGCGCAGCGGTCGAGAAACGCCTCGAGTTCGAGGCGCAACGGCTCGCCGCCCTCGACCTTGAGATCGGCGGCCAGGATCCGCCCCGCCGGCCCGCCGGCCGACACTGCGTCTCCGCCGGCAGCCGCCTCCTCGCCGCGCACGCGCCGCGCGCCCCGCACGGTCTGCTTCGGGTAGTCGAGCGAGAAGTAGCGATCCTCGAAGAAGACCCGCAACTGCCGCACACGCTCGGCCGAGACGCGGGACGCGGTCAGGTTCGCCACGCAACCGGACTCGAGCTCGATCCGTGCGTCGGCGATGTCGACCCGGTCCGACAGGACGTCGATCCCGACCGCCCGCACCTCCCGCACCGGACTCGGGTCCAGGGCATGGAGGATCTGCAGGTCGTGGATCATCAGGTCGAGGACGACGTCGACATCCAGACTGCGAGGGCTGAACGGCGACATCCGTTCCACTTCGACGAAGCGGGGCGCGAGCCCCAGCGCCAGCAGTTGCTGGACGGCGGGATTGTAGAACTCGACATGCCCCACCGCCAGGACGACGCCCCGGGACGCGGCCACCGTGATCAGAGCATCCGCCACGTCGAGATCCGCCGCGATCGGCTTCTCCACCAGCACGTGAATGCCGGACTCGATCAGACGCCCCGACACCTCGAGGTGATCGACGGTCGGCACCGCGACGACGGCGACGTCCACGACGTTCCGAAGCTCGTCGATCCCGGCCGCGACCGAAGCGCCATGCTCAAGCGCAACACCCTCGGCCCGCGCCGGATCCGCGTCGACGACGAGCACGGAGTCCGGCCCCAGCAGGCGGGCCAGGAGGCGCACATGGTGGCGCCCCATCGCGCCGGCGCCGATTACGGCGGCCCGGACGGTCTCTTTCCGGTCCTTCACGAGCGGGCGCCGCGGGCGCCGCGCCGCGCCGAGCGGATGAAGCCCCGGTCGGAACTCCGGATGAAGGCGACCAGGGCATCGACATCGGCGTGGCCGGCGTGCTCGGCGTCGAGCTCCTCGAGCGCCTGGGTCGTGTTTCTCCGCGAACGGGTAAGCACCCGCACCGCCCTCTCGATCGAGCGGATGTCCTCCGCCGACTTGCCCTTGCGCTCGAGTCCGATGCGGTTGACGCCCATGCAGGCCGGCTTCATCCCCACCGTGATGCAGAACGGCAGCGCGTCCATCGTGATCACCGAGTAGCCGCCGATGTAGGCATGCCGGCCGACGCGACAGAACTGGTGGACGGCCGAGAAGGCGCCGATCGTGGCGTCGTCCTCGACCTCCACGTGACCAGCCAGGGTACCGCCGTTCGTGAACACCGTCCGGCTGCCGACCTGACTGTCGTGGCCGACGTGGGTCTGCGTCATGAACAGGTTGTCGTCGCCGATGCGGGTGATGCCGCCGCCGAACGCGGTACCCCGGTTGACCGTCGAGAACTCGCGAAACTGGTTGCGATCGCCGATCACGAGCCGGCTCGATTCGCCCTCGTACTTGAGGTCCTGCGGGTCGAATCCGATCGCGGCATAGGGAAAGACCCGGTTGGCCTGTCCCAGAACCGTGTCGCCGAGGACCGTCGCGTGAGCGCCGATCTCCGTGTCGTCGCCGATCCGGACCCCGGACCCGATCACCGCACAGGCGCCGACGACCACGCCGTCGCCCAGGTCGGCCGAGCGATCGACGATCGCCGTTTCGTGAATTCTCGACGTCATGGGCCGCGCCGCGGTCCGCGGTCCTTCAGGGCGCCACCATCGTGGACGTGCACACAGCCTCCACCGCGAGCTCCCCGTCAACCGTGGCCCGACCCCGGAAGCGGGAGTGGACGGTGCGCAGGCGCAGCGATTCCACCTCCATCCGCAGTTGATCGCCGGGAACGACAGGACGGCGGAAACGGGCCCTCTCGATGCCGGAAAAGAAGAGAACCCGGCGGTCCCGGTCCTCGATCTCGTGCAGCAGCAGCAGGCCCGCCGTCTGCGCCATCGCCTCGATCACCAGGACTCCGGGCATGATCGGATTCCCCGGGAAGTGGCCGTCGAAGAACGGCTCGTTGCGCGTAACGTTCTTGATCGCCACCACCCGCTCCCCCGGCACCAGCTCCAGCACGCGGTCCACCAGGAGAATCGGATAGCGGTGCGGCAGTACGGTCGCGATCCAGCGCGAGTCGAACGGTCCGAGCGGCGCGCGCACGGCGGCGCTACCGGTCTCCTCCCGTTCCTTGCTCACGTCTCGTCTCCTCCATCCGCCGCCGGATCGTCGCGGCTACCGCGTCCTGCCGATTCGAGTTCGCCCACGCGCCGTTCGAGCGCCCTGAGCGCGCTGCGCATCGCCGGCAGGCGCGACTGTAGCGCGTTCCGCCGGCGCCAGGCGGCGATCGGTACCGCGGGTATGCCCGCGACCTGCCGGCCATCCTCGACCTCCTGGAACACCGCCGACTTGGCCGCCACCTGCACGCCGTCGCCGATCCTGAAGTGACCGGCGACGCCCGCCTGTCCCGCCAGAAGCACCCGATCGCCGATGCGGCTGCTGCCGGACACGCCGGCCTGGCCGCAGAGGATGCACCCCTGACCGATCTGCGCGTTGTGGCCGATCTGCACCAGGTTGTCGATCTTCGTTCCGCGACCGATCGTGGTTGTGTCGAAGGTGGCCCGATCCACCGCGGAGTTGGCGCCGATCTCCACGTCGTCCCCGATCACGACGACGCCGACCTGCGGCAGCTTGACCTGGGAGGCGGCTTCCCCGCCCTCCGCGAACCCGAAGCCGTCCGCGCCCAGGACGACACCGGAGTGCACGACCACGCGCTCGCCGATGCGCGTGCCGTCGTAGACCACGACGTGGGGATGGAGCACGGCGCCGGCGCCAAGACTGCAACCCCGCCCGACCACAGTGTGGGCGCCGACCACGACGCCCGGACCAAGCGTCGAGCCCTCGCCGACCACGGCGAAAGCGTCGACGCGGGCGGTGGGATCGACCTGGGCGGAGGCGTCGACACAGGCCGTTTCGTGAACGCCGGGCACCACCTCGGGGGCCGGAAAAAGAGCCGTCATCAGGTCGGCCAGGGCCCGGTAGGCGTCGTCGCAGAGCACTAGATCGCTGCGGAGATCGGCGAGAGTCTCGGGGGACAGGTCCCTGGACACCAGCAGCGCGCCGGCCTTCGAGGCGAGCGCCTGATCGCGGTACCGCGGGTTCGTCAGAAAGGACAGATCTCCAGGGCCCGCGGCCAACAGAGTGGCTATGCCGTCGATCGGCCGATCCGGATCGCCCTCGAGGTCAGCTCCAACCATCGCGGCAAGATCGGCGAGGCGGTGGGTCACGAAGCGAGCCTACCGGAAGCGCGGCACGCTCAGCGGCGGAGCGGATACGATGCGCAACGATCCTTAGCCAACGTTTCCTTGTTGCGACCGGGAGGTCAGATTCGATGAAGAGTGCGACACCGCCCCGACGCCGAAGCCACACCGTCATCCTCGCGGCGCTCGCCTGCGCCGCGCTCTGCGCCGGCGCGGCTGCCGCGACCGACAACTGGCCCCAGTTCCGCGGCCCGGGCATGAACCCGGCCGTCTCCGACAATCCCGCCCTTCCAGACCGCTGGAGCCAGACGGAGAATGTCGAGTGGGTCGTCGAGATCCCGGGGCTCGGGTGGTCCAGTCCGATCGTCTGGGGCAACCGGGTGTTCCTGACGACCGCCGTTTCCGAAGGCGAGTTCGAGCGCCCCCAGGCCGGTCTCTACGCCGCCCGCGGCCGCAGCGAACCGCCGCAGGCGCAGCACGACTGGCGCGTGTACTGCCTGGAACTTTCGACCGGCGAGGTACTCTGGGAACGCTCGGTCAAGGCCGGAATACCCGAGTTCCCGCGCCACCAGAAGCAGACGTACGCCTCGGAGACGCCGACCACCGACGGCGAACGCGTCTACGCGCGCTTCGGCGATCTCGGCGTGTACGCCTTCACGATGGAGGGCGAAGCCGTATGGAGCTTCGACACGCCCTACCGGCCGACCATGTGGGACTACGGCTCCGCCTCCTCGCCCGTGCTGCACGACGACCTGCTGATCATCCTCTACGACAACGAGGAAGAGTCCTGGATCGCCGCTCTCGACAAGCACACCGGCGAAGAGCGCTGGCGCACCAGCCGGGAAGAGGTGTCGAGCTGGGCAACACCGTTCGTCTGGGCGAACGAAGCCCGCACCGAGATCGTCACGAGCGGCAAGAACCGCATCCGCTCGTACGGCCTGGACGGCGAAGTGCTGTGGGAGATGGACGGCCGCATGTCCTGGGCGGCCATCGCCACCCCGTTCGCGGCTCACGAGATGGTCTACGTCAACTCCGGCTACTTCCAGGATCAGCGCCGGCCGGTCTTCGCCATCCGTCCGGGGGCGCTGGGCGACATCACCCTGGAAGGTGACGCGACGGAGAGCGAGTTCGTTGCCTGGCACCAGCCCAAGGCCGGTAACTACAACACGTCGCCTCTGGTCTACAAGGGCGTCTACTACAGCCTGCTGGACCGCGGCTTCTTCGAAGCGTACGACGCGCTGAACGGCGAGCCAGTGTACGGCCGGAAGCGCGTGGCGCCCCGCGGCGGCGCCAGCTTCACCTCATCTCCGTGGGCTTACAACGACCGCGTGTTCGCGCTCAGCGAGCAGGGCGACACCTACGTGATCCGCGCCGGCTCGGAGTACGAGGTGCTCCACATGAACAGCCTCGACGAGATGGCGATGGCGTCGCCGGCGGTCGCCGGCGACCGGCTGCTGATCCGGACCCGGTCGAAGCTCTACAGCATCCGCGACACGGAGTAGCGCGGCAAAGCGGTCGCCGCTCCGCGGCGCGTGTTGTCCGCGGGTCAGAAGACCCGCGGCTACGGCCGGCGGGGGCGCCGGCGCACCCAGTCGCCGCGCTACTCGCGCTACTCCGCGGGAGTCGCCGGGTAGGCGGCGTTATAGCGCTCGATGATCAGGTTCGTGATGTCCGCGGCGTCGGCCGCGAACAGCAGGCCTCCCTGGAACTTGTTGAAGATCGCGGTGTAGCCGAACTCCCGTCCGACCTGGGAGATGATCGGCAGCACCGCCTGCTCGATCTCGCCGAACCTCTCGCCCTGCACCTTCTGCATCTCGCGGTTCGCGTCGTCCTGGGCGCGGCGCAGGTCGATCGTCATGTCCTCGAGCTGCTTCTCGAGCTCGGCCAGGCGGTCCTCGGCCAGCGTCAGCCGGCCGTCGTTGTACTGCTTCTGGAGCGCCGCCAACTGCTCCTGCCTGCTGGTCAGCTCCGCCTGCTTCGCGTCCCGGAGTTGCGTGAGTTCCTGAACAGCGATCTGGCCGCGCGCCGATTCCTGCAGAAGGCGCTCGACCTCGACCACGGCGATCTTGCTCTGCGCGGCGGCCGGCCCCGACGTCAGCGCCCCCAGGAGGACGGCTCCCGCGACGAACGTGGCGCGGGTACTGGGTGTCTTGGCTTTCATGCGGTGTTCTCCGTTGAGGCTGGGGATCCTAGAAGCTGGTCCCGATGCTGAAGTCGAAGCTGTCGAACCGCTCCCGGTCGAAGCCTCCGAGGTCGTCCAGCGGATTCAGGTTCGTAGCGTAGATGAAGCGGAGCGGAGCTCCAAGGATGGGCACGTTGACGCGAAGCTCGATTCCGGCGGACATCCTCATGTGGTTGAAGTCGACGTCCTGATCGTCGCCGTACACGTTGCCGGCGTCGAAGAAGGTCACGACGCGGAACGGACCGTTGACCAGGGTGTGGTGCTCGAGGTTGACGACGACGCTCTTGTTGCCGCCCTGGGGGAAACCGTTCTGGTCGAGGAGGGTACGGCCGGTCTCCGGATCGCGGACCCAGATGGAACGGAACGCGAAGCCGCGGAGGCTGTTCTCGCCGCCCAGCAGGTACCGGTCCAGAAAGAACAGCTGGCGCACGTTGCCGGTGTCGTCCTGGCCGAACGGCTGGATGTATCCGAGCTGAATGTTCGCCCGCCCCACCGTCCGCAGACCACGCCTCGTCAGCGGCACCGTGACGGCCGCGTTCAGCGACGGGCGGATGAAGAAGGACTCGCCACCAAGGGGGCCGCCGGCGTACTCGAGGGATGCGATCAGGCGCTTGCCCTGGGTGGGCTCCAGACGGCTGTTGTGGCTGTCGTACTGGTAGGTGGTCGTGACCGACCGGCGGTTGAACTGGAACGCCTGCTCGAACGTGTCGCTCGTCGGGTCGTCCTGCACTTCCGGGTTGTCGAAGAAGTAGAACGTCTGCGACTGGTAGCTCTCGATGTCCATGTTGCTGTAGGACATCTGGACCATCTCCCAGCGGCGGAAGTTCCGCCCGAACGTGATGACGCCGCCGGCTTCCTTGCTTCGGTAGCGCTGGTCGACGAGGAGGTCGAAGTCCGTGTCCCGGTTGAAGAGCTGGACTCCAAAGTTCTGTGGCCGGTCCTTGACCCAGGGCATGTAGTAGGAGACGTCGAAGATGTCGCGGTAGCGGCCGGTCTGGATCGACACGCCGACGGTCTCGCCGCGGCCCAGAAAGTTCCGGGTGCGCAACGCCGACTGGACGAAGAAGCCGTCGAGCTCGCTGTAGCCGCCGCCGAACTGGACTTCCGTCTGACCGGTTTCGCTGCCCTTGACCGTGATGTCGACCTGCTGGTCGTCCATGTCGTAGTCGACGTCGACCTGTTCGTTCTCGTCGACCACGTAGTACTCGAGTTGACTCAAGCGCAACAGGCTGGTGCGCAGCATGCCCGTGTTGAAGACGTCGCCTTCCTTCAGCAGCATCTGCCGCCGCAGCACCCGGTCGCGCGTCCGGTCGTTGCCCGTGAATTCCAGCCGTCCGATCCGGAACTGGTCGTTCTCCTCGACCGTCACGAGAATGTCGGCCACCAGATCGTCCCGCTCGACGATCTCCATCTTCACGTCCGCGAAGATGTAGCCGCTGTTCCGGTAGAGCTCCTGGACCTGCTCCACGCCCTCGTCGATCACGTCCGAACGCAGCCAGCCGCCCTTCGGATCCTTGAACATCCGCACCAGCAGTTCCTCGGGCAGGATCTCCGCGCCCTCCACATCGACCTCGCCCAGCTTCCAGCGCGGCCCTTCCTCGAGCGGAATCACGAGAGCAAGCTGGCGCTTCCGCTCCTCGATGCGCTCGGCGTTCGGCTTGCGCTCGACGACGTCGAGTTCGGGCTCGCCGACCTCGACATCCTTGTAGCCGAAGCGGCGGTAGAGGTCCTTGACCTTGTCGAGGTCCTCCTGAACCGTCGCCGAGTTGAACACGTCGCGCTTGCGGATTCTGGTCAGGAGGTTCGACTTCTTCGTCTTCTCCATCTGGCGTCGGAGGCGGCCCGCCGAGAACACTTCGTTGCCCTCGAAGTCGACCTGGCCGATCTTGACTCGGCCGCCCTCGTCCACGGTGATCAGCACCCGCTTCTCGCCCAGGCCCGCGTCCTGGATCTCGACGTGGATGCCCGCGAACCGGAAGCCTCGCTCCTCGTAGAGCTTCTTGATGGCCCCTTCGAGACGGGCCAGCTCGCCCAGGTCCAGCGGCAGACCCTCGAAGACCGAGATCCGCTCCCGGTCCGTCATGTCGCCGATGTCGCTCCGTTTCACCTTCTTCAGACCGTCGTACTCGAGCGAGACCAGGAGCGGCCTCTCCGTAACCGTCACCCGGACCAGCACGCCTTCGTCCTGCGCCTCGGCCGCGATCGAGATGTCGTCGATCAGCTTCCGCTCCCAGAGGTCCTTGATCCGCTCGTTCACGCGGCCGGGATCCCAGGGCTTTCCGGCCTCGATATCCAGGTAGTAGTTCAGACTGTCTTCGCTCAGCGTCTCGACGCCGGCGTACTCGACCGACACGATCGGCCGGCCGACCAGCAACTGGCCGGTGGCCGGTACGGCGAGCAGGAACACGGCGACGAGCGCGGCCGGCAGCGCCAGCCGTCGAAGGTTCTTTCGATCAGGATTCCGCAAGAGCAGGTTCCTCCTCAACGGTCCGGGCGGCGCCGCCCTGAACGACCTCCAGGACCAGTTCCTCCTGGACCAGATCCACGCGAATGCGCTCCACTGAATCACCGGTGCGCTGGATCAGCAGGTCGGACACCGCATCCTGAACGTAGCGCTGGATCGTGCGACGCAACGGACGGGCGCCGGTCGACGGATCGATGCCCGCCTGCTCCAGCAGCCATTCCCGCGCCTCACCGCTGACCTCGACGGCCAGCCCCCGGTCGGCAAGAGTTTCGTTCACGTCGGAGAGCAGCAGGCAGGTGATGGCGCGCAGCTCCTCCCGGCCCAGCGGATTGAACACGATCGTCTCGTCGATGCGGTTGATGAACTCGGGGCTGAAGCTGCGGCGGAGCTCCGCTTCGATCTCTTCCCTGATGCGGCCGAAGTCCTCTCCGGAAGGGCCGCCGAAGCCCACGCGCCCACCCTTGAGCACCAGCTTACTGCCCAGGTTGGATGTCAGCAGCACCAGGGCATGACGGAAGTCGACGTGGTTGCCGTAGGCGTCGGTCAGGCTGCCCTCCTCCAGGATCTGAAGCAGCAGGTTCGTGATGTCGGGATGCGCCTTCTCGATCTCGTCGAACAGGATCAGCGAGTACGGCTGGCGCCGAACCCGCTCCGTCAACTGGCCGCCCTCCTCGTAGCCGACGTAGCCCGGCGGCGAACCGATCAGCTTGGATGCGGAGTACTTCTCCATGTACTCGCTCATGTCGAACCGCATGAGAGCGGTCTGGCTGCCGAACAGGAACTCGGCCAGACGCCGGGCGACCTCCGTCTTGCCGACCCCGCTCGGCCCCAGGAAGACGAACGAGCCGACCGGACGGCGGGGATCGGATACGCCTAGCCGCGACCGGCGGATGGCGCGGCTGATCGACCGGATCGCCCGATCCTGCCCCACGATCCGGCGCCGCAGAACGTCCTCCATCCTCATCAGACGCTTCGCCTCGTCGCCACGCACTGCCGCCACCGGCACCCCTGTCCAGGAGGCAATCACCTCCTCCACGTCCTGAGCGGTCACCACCTGATCCCCGACGTCCTGCTCATGCAACTGCTCGATGCTCTCGAGATCTTCCCGGAGCTCGATCTCGCGCTCGCGGAAGCGGACGGCGCGGTCGAAGTCCTTGTCCGAGATCGCCGCCTTCATTTCGGCCACGACTTCCCGGATTTCCTGCTCGATCCGCCGCGCCTGGCGCGTATCCCGTACCCGGCGCAGCTTGACCCGGGCGCCGGCTTCGTCGATCACGTCGATCGACTTGTCGGGCTGATGACGGTCGGTGATGTAGCGGTTGGACCCGGCGATCGCGGCGCGCAGCGCGGCGTCGTCGTAGGCGACCTTGTGGAAGCCCTGGTAGCGCTCCTTCAGGCCGACCAGGATGTCGTAGGTCTCGTCCGCGGAAGGCGGCTTGATCTGCACCGCCTGGAATCGCCGCAGCAGAGAGCGGTCCTTCTCGATGTGCCGGCGGTATTCCCGCTGGGTCGTGGCGCCGATGCAGGCGATGTCGCCGCGCGACAGGGCCGGCTTCAGGATGTTCGCGGCATCGAGCGAACCCTCGGCGGAACCGGCCCCGACCAGAGCGTGGATCTCGTCGATGAAGACAAGCACGTCTTCGCCTTCCTCGAGCTCCTTGAGGATGCCCTTCAGGCGCTCCTCGAACTGTCCCCTGTACTTCGTACCGGCGACGATCAGGGACAGGTCGAGCGCGACGATGCGCTTGCGCGCAAGGAACTTCGGCACCCGGCCGTGGGACACCCGTTGCGCCAGTCCTTCGACGATGGCCGTCTTGCCCACCCCCGGCTCCCCGAGCAGGATGGGGTTGTTCTTCGTCCGTCGCGCGAGGATCTGGACGATGCGGCCGACTTCCTGCTGACGGCCGATCAGGGGGTCGAACTGGTCCTGCTGCGCGAGCGCCGTCAGGTCGCGGCCGAACTCCGCCAGGAAGGGCAACTCCTGCTTGCCGCGGCGGCTGTCGCGCTCGCGGGCGATGTCCGCGACGTGTTCGCGCACCGTAGCGACTTCGAGCCCGTGCCGCTTGAGGACGCGCTGGGCCAGGCAGCTGTCGACCCGCAGAACGCCGATCAACAGATGCTCGGAGCCGACCGCGGCGTGGACCATGCTTTCCGCCTCGTGCGAGGCGAAGGCGAGGATCTTCTTCGACTCCTCCGACAGCGGCAGTTCGGCGGTCGACGAGATGCGCTCGACGAACACCCGCTCGCCCTCTATCTCGCGGCGAAGATCCTCCGGCTTGACCTGGAGGCGCTGGAGGAGCTCGATGATCGACTCCTCACCCTCGCGCAGGATGCCGAGCAGGATGTGCTCCGACTCGATGACCCGGCTACCCAGCTTGCTCGCCTCGTAGCGGGCGAAGAAGAGAGCGCGCCGCGATTTCTCGTTGTACTTCTCGAACACCGGGCAAGTCTAGCCCGGCGCAAGGGATCCTCCGTCCAGACGCAGCACCGCTCCGCAACGCTTCGCCACTTCCGGGTTGTGCGTCACCAGCACCATCGTCGTGTCCCGGCGCCTCCGCAGTGTGTCCAGGAGTTCCAGCACCTGTTCGCCGCTCCTGGAGTCCAGGTTGCCGGTCGGCTCGTCGGCCAGCAGCACCGCCGGTTCGAGCACCAGGGCGCGGCAGATCGCAATCCGCTGCCGCTCGCCGCCGGAGAGCTGCTGCGGGAAGGCGCCGGCACGGTCGGCGAGGCCGACCTGGTCCAGGAGCGCTAGCGCCAGGGCGCTGAGAGACGACGTCGGACGGCCCGCGATCCGCCCCGGCATCATCACGTTCTCGAGCGCGGTGAAGTCCGGCAGCAGTTGATGGAACTGGAAGACGAAACCGAGGGACCGGTTGCGAAAGCCAGCCAGCGCCGACGGCCTGGACGCGGTGAGATCGACGCCATCGACTCGAACCGAACCCGCGTCCGGGGTATCGAGCGCGCCCAGGATGTTGAGGAGCGTCGACTTGCCCGAGCCGGACGGGCCAACGATGGCTGCCGTCTCGCCGCGCGCGACAACCAGGTCCACACCGCGCAGGACCTGCCGCCGGACCGCGCCGTCCTGGTAGGCCTTGGTGACCCCGGAGACCGCGATCACGTTCGCGCGCTCCGCATCGCCTCGACGGGGTGAAGGAGGCTCGCCTTGCGCGCCCCGATCACGGCGGCCGCGGCGGTGAACAGAACGGTCACGGCGACCACGACGAGCACGTCCGTGCCACGGACCAGGAATGGCACGTAGTCCACGACGTACACGTCGGACGGCGTCGAGATGACGCGGTAGCGGTCCAGGAGCGCCGCGAGCCCGGCGCCGGCCGCGCCGCCGAGGCCGGCGCCGCCGACCGACAGCAGCGCGCCGAGCAGCAGGAACACCCGCCGCAACCGGGCCGGCGGCGCACCCATCGCCGCCAGTACGCCAACCTCGGCGCGCTTGCTCGAAAGCACCATCGACAACGCCGCCAGCAGGGCGAACGAGGCGACCGCAACGATCAGGGCCACGGCCGAGAAGACCAGGCCCTTCTCGAGACGCAGCACGAAGAGAAGCGCCCGGTTGGCCTGCCTCCAGGTGGTCACCGTCGCCACGGCCGGGTCGATTCCCCGGCGAAGAAAGTCGCCGATCTCTTCCGGATCCGCGTCCGGAGCAAGCGTCAGGTCCAGTCGTCCGTCGCCCTGCGCGAACAGAGCGGAAGCCTGCTCGAGCGGCAGCAGCACCGGATCGTCCGTGTCCTCCGCACGGTCCGACTGGTAGATCAGGTCGACCGGCAGCATGCGGGTCCGCGGCCTGGGCCCGACCGGCGTGAGGCCGGGGCGAGGCGAGACGACGCGCACCATGTCGCCCACGGCCAGCCCCATCCGCAGCGCCACGGAAACGGGCAAGATCAGTCCGGGCGTTGCCTCCGCCTGGACCGGGATCCAGGGCGGCGGCGCCTTCTCGTAGCCCAGCACCTCGACTGCGAGCGGACGGTCGTCATCGGCCAGCCAGCCCCGCGCATAGAGCAGCTCCTGGACACCGGCGACGCCGTTCGTCGCGGCCGCCAGCTCGGCCAGGTGCCGCGCTCCTTCCGTTGCTGCCGCGCCTTCGACGGCAGCGCCGCGACCGAACTCGATCTGGAGGGCGGGCGTATGCCGCGCCAGATCTTCCAGCAGGAGGTTCTGGAAGCCGGCGAGCGCGGCCAGCGCCAGCACCAGCGCGGCCGTACCCACCGCCAGGCCGCCCGCCGTCAGCGTGGACAGCGCCCGGATGTGCGCGTCCGCGCGGGTGGAGCGAAAGTACCTGACTGCTATGTGCCAGACGAACCCCACGGCGACGCGAGGCTACTCCGAGGCTCCCGACTCCTCCAGCACGCCGATGTAGGGCAGGTTGCGGTAGCGGTCGTTGTAGTCGAGGCCGTAGCCGACGACGAACTTGTCGTCCACCTCGAAGCCCCGATAGTGGATCTGAACCGGCGTCTCGCGCTTGCAGGCCTTGTCGAGCAGCACGCAGAGCCGCACGGAACGCGCCCCCCTGAACCCCATCAACGCCATGATCGTCCGCATCGTGTAGCCGGTATCCACGATGTCCTCGATCAGCAGAACGTCGCGGCCGGCCAGAGAGTGATCCAGGTCGCGGCGGATCCGCACCTCGCCGGGCGAGGTCGTCTCGCCCCGATAACTCGAGGTCTGGAAGAAGTCGACCACGAGCGGCCGGGACAGCCGCTGCAGGAGGTCGGACATGAAGAAGACGGAGCCCTTCAGCACGCCGACGCAGAGCAGCTCCTCGCTGTCGGCGTAGTCCCGCTCGATCTCGGCGGCCAGCTCGCCGACCCGGCGGTCGAGCACTTCCCTTGAAATCAACTCGCGCGGCATGCCGTCTTCGGTCATCGAACTCCTCGGGATATGGTCTGCCGCACTCCAGGCATGGAGCAGGCGACGCGAGAAACGCCGTGAATGGACACAAGGATACCGGCCCGGACACGAGTCTCGCGGCCGAACTCGAGGAGAGCCGCCAGCGCTGGCTGGAGGCGGGGATCCCGGCGCCGGAGGCCCTCCTCGTCACCGGCTCCGGCCTGAGCCTGGACCTGGGCGAGCCGGTGGCGGGACCGTGGCCCTTCTCCGATCTGTTCCCCTTCGACGTCGAAGCGATCGAGGGCCACGCCGTGACCGCCGAACTCGTACGGACGGGCAACGGCAGGCTGGTGCTCTACAGCCGCGGCCGGCTGCACGCCTACCAGGGCTACACGCCGGCCCAGGTCGTCTACCTGGTGCGGCTCAGCGCCCTGCTCGGCGCTCGCTCGCTGGTCGTCACGAACGCCGCCGGCTCGCTGCGTGCGGACCTGCCGCCCGGCTCGATCGTGGCCATCTCCGACCACATCAACCTGACCGGCCTCAACCCGCTCAGGGGCCGGCTGCAGGCCTCCTGGGGGCCGCAGTTTCCCGACCTGGCCGATGCCTACGATCCCGGGCTGCGCCGCCGGTTGGCGGAACTCGGAGAACAGGCCGGAACACCGGTCGCCGAAGGGGTCTACGCCGGCCTGCTCGGGCCGTCCTTCGAGACCCCCGCCGAGATCCGCGCCTACCGCACCCTGGGCGCCGACCTGGTCGGCATGTCGACCGTGCTGGAAGTGATCGCCGCCCGCCACATGGGGCTCCGTGTGCTCGGCTTGTCCCTCGTCACGAACATGGGCGTGGGGCTGGTCGACGAAGCTGTCAACCATCAGGACGTGCTCCGGATCGGCGGCAGAGCCTCCGCCGGTGTCGCCCGCCTCGTCTCCGACCTGTTCGCGGACGACGCCTTCCGGAACCCGGAATCGAGCTGAGCCATGTCCGAACTCGAAGCACAGATCGAGAACCGCCGCGACAAGCGTGACCGCCTGCGCGAACGGGGCGTCGACCCCTACCCGACCCGCGCACCGTACGACCTCGAGCCCGCCGAAGTCTGCAGGCGCTACGGCGAGGAGACCGAGGCGGAACTCGAGCGGGCCGCGATTTCTCTCAGGGTTCCCGGCCGCGTTCGCGCCCACCGCACCCACGGCAAGGCGGCGTTCCTCGACATCTCCGACGGCGCCGACTCGAAGGTCCAGGTCCTCCTGCGCCGCAACCACGTCGGCGAGGACTGCTGGTGGCTGCTCTCGCAACTCGACATCGGCGATTACGTGCTCGCCGACGGCCAGTTGATCCGCACCCGCACCGGCGAACTGACGATCTCGGCCGACCGCCTCGACCTGCTGGCGAAGGCGACCCGGCCGCTGCCCGAGAAGTGGCACGGCCTGGCCGACCGGGAAGAGCGTTACCGGCGCCGCTACCTCGACCTCCTGAACTCCTCCGAGTCGACGCGACGCTTCGTCGTCCGCTCGCAGGCGATCGCCGCGCTTCGTGCCTGCCTCCTGGACGAGGGCTTTCTCGAAGTCGAAACGCCGATGATGCAGGCAGTTCCCGGGGGCGCGACGGCCCGGCCGTTCGTGACCCACCACAATGCCCTCGACCTCGACCTCTACCTGCGCATCGCGCCCGAGCTCTATCTCAAGCGCCTGCTGGTCGGCGGCCTGCACCGTGTGTTCGAAATCAACCGCAACTTCCGGAACGAGGGCATCTCGACCCAGCACAACCCCGAGTTCACGATGCTCGAGTTCTACTGGGCCTACTCCGACTACGAGCAGTTGATGGCCTTCACCGAGACGATGCTCGCCGCGGTCCTGGATGCCGTGCATGCCGACGGCTCGACAACCTGCACCTGGCGCGGCCACGAGATCGACCTCAAGGCCCCCTGGCCCCGACTCAGCGTGCGCCAGTCCCTGCTGGACATCGGCGGCCTGGACCCGACCGCGGTCGACGACCAGGCGGCGCTCGCCGCCGAACTCACCCGCCTGGGCGAAGACCTGCCGAAGAACGCCGCCTACGGCAACCTGCTGATGGCCCTCTTCGACCGCCTGGTCGAACCGAAGCTGATCCAGCCCACCTTCATCCACGACTACCCGGTCGAGGTCTCCCCCTTCGCCAAGCACAAGGCCAGCGACCCCCGTTTCACGGAGCGCTTCGAGCTCTTCGTCGGCGGCATGGAACTCGCCAACGCCTTCACCGAGCTGAACGATCCCGACGACCAGGCCGAGCGATTCCGCCAGCAGCTCCGCGCCCGCGAAGGCGGCGACGACGAAGCCCACCGCTTCGACCGGGACTACGTCGAGGCACTCCAGTACGGCATGCCCCCCGCCGGCGGCCTCGGCCTCGGCATCGACCGGCTGGTCATGCTGTTGACCGACGCCCGGTCGATCCGGGACGTGATCCTGTTTCCCTTGCTCCGGCCGCGGTAGACCGTCGCGCCTCGCGGAGCCTGCCGTTGCCTGGGTGCGCGGGCCTGTCAGCCGTGCGCCCGATGACGGGCGTACGGCTGGTTCACGGGTGGCGCGAGACGCGCCACCCGGGTGCTGACCCGCTGCCGGCGTAGCCGGCGTCAGAATCGCCGCCGGCTCTGCCGGCGTCCGCTTTGTCCGGCAAGCCACTGCTCCACCACCTGCTTCACGGGCTCCTCGAGCCACGGCAGAACGCCCAGGTTGCCCTCGCGGCCGGCGGCTTCGATGTCGACTTCGTCGCGGTCGAGGAAGCGGGCGGCGCGGTAGTAGGCGTCGCCCCCGGCGTCGGCGGCGTCGCCGCGTTCGATCAGGTGGCCCGCAAGTTCACGGGCGAGGCGTAGCCGGGGCGGCAGCGGCGGGGCCGGCAGCGGGCGCGGCAGGCGGGATTCCAGACCCGCGGCTTCGGCAGCCCTCCGAAACGCCGGCGCGTCCGGCGGCGACTCGTCGCCGTGGAAGACGGCGTCAAACGCCTCGGGCCACGCGGACTGAAGATGTTCGGCGAGCAGGCGCCGGTCCCGGGCGTCCAGTTCCAGCGTGCGCACGAGGACCCGGCGGGCTCCCGCTGCCGCGAAGCGGGCCATGGCCGGCTCAAGGACTCCGGGCTGGTCGGTCCAGCCGGTGACGAGCGGCCAGACGAGGGTCGCGTCCTGGAGCGGCGCCGGCATCAGGGGGAGGCTCGGCTGACGGTTCTCCCTGAGTTCCCCTCGCAGCGTCCTGGGCCGCCGCACCAGGCTGTCGAGAAAGTCGATCGCCACGGTGGCGTTGGGCGGCAGGTTCGCCAGACCCTGCCGAAACGCCTCGGCCACGGTCGACCCGCCGAGGGAGAGATCCCCGACGATCTGGATCAACGGGGGAGCGCCCGCAGCGGCCGCCGCTTCGATGATGCGCGCGCGGAGTGAGTCCCGGTCGGCCGGAACGGGCGGAACGTAGACCACGTCTGTCACGGACCGCACCAGTTCCGCCGCCGCCAGCCCTTCGGACGCCGGCGCCGCGGTCGGCGCCGCGAGGACGCCGGCCGCCAGGTCGCACCAGAATCTGGCAGTGTCGTGGGCAGGCCAGTGCGAGAAGCTGTGCCGAATCCAGAGGTTCGCCGGTTCGGCGACGTGTTCGCGTAGCGTGAGGGACGTCACGCGGTTACTTCGACTCGAGCGCGGCCGCGACCGCGGCATCCACCGCCTTCTGGACGTAGCGGGCGAGGACATCCCCCTCCACGTTCACGCGGTCGCCCGGCTTCAGCGCGCCAAGAGTCGTCACCTCGAGCGTGTGCGGGATCAGCGCCACGTCGAACGTCCGGTCGTCGAGCGCCGCGATGGTCAGGCTCACACCGTCGATCGTGATACTGCCCTTGAGCACGACTCCCGTCTCCAGGCCAGCCGGAAGGTTGAACGTGACGACGCGGTGATCGCCCTGCTCCTCGACCCTCGAGACCGCCGTCGTCGTGTCGACGTGTCCCTGGACCCAGTGGCCGCCCAGCGGATCGCCGGCCGAGAGCGGCGGTTCGAGATTCACGTCGCCGCCGGCCTTCAACCCGCCGAGAGTCGTGCGGTTCAGCGTCTCCGGAGACAGGTCGAACACGGATCGCGCGGCCCCATCCACCTCGTCCTGCTCCACCACGGTCAGGCAGACGCCCGCCACGGCGATGCTGGCCCCCATACCGAGCTTCGCGGCCAGCACCGCCGAGTGTCCGACGACCAGGCGCGCACCTCCCCGATCGGAGGTTCCGGCCGCCTCGACTACTCGCCCACGCTCCGTGACAATTCCGGTAAACATCCCAGCCTGTAGCCTACGAGAATCACGTCCGGCTCGCGCCTGCTGACCCGCAGCTCGTCGAGGCGCCAGGCGTCGGCGAGCTTCTCCGGGCCATCGCCGCCGAGAGGACCCGGCGCCGCCGCGCCGCCGATCAGGACGGGCGCGCAGCACACCGCGGCGCGGTCCCACAGTCCGAACGCCGAGAAGGCAGCGAGCACCTCCCCTCCACCTTCGACCAGCACGTTGGAGACGCCACGGTCGAAGAGATTCTCCAGGACACCGGCCGGCCCCACGGCGGGTAGACCCACCACCTCGGCGCCGGCGCGGCGCAGCCGATCGCTGCGCGCCACCCAGTCCCGCGCGGACGCGGACGCCGACGAGCCGATGTCCCGCGGCTCCTCCGTGTAGACAACGACAGGTCCCTCGACCTCGAACATGCGCGCACCAGGGGAGAGCCGCAACCGCCGATCGAGCACGACCCGCAGGATCGGCCCGTCGGCCCGATCCAGCCGCCGGTTCAGCCGCGGGTCGTCGGCCAGCGCGGTGCCGCTGCCGACGACGATCGCCTGGTGCTCTTCCCGCAGGTCGAGCGCCCACTTCCTGCCCCGCTCAGACGAGATCCACTGACTGTCGCCGGTCGCCGTCGCGATCCGTCCGTCCAGACTCATCGCCCACTTCAGCGTCACCGCCGGCCGCCCATGCACCACCCGGGTCAGGAACGGTACGTTCATCTCGATCGCCTGCCCGGCAAGGAGCCCACCCTCGACTCGAATCCCCACGGCCCGCAGCCGCTCCCCGCCGCCGCCCTTCACGTCCGGGTTCGGATCACGGTGGGCATACACCACGCGCTTCACGCCGGATTCGATGACCCGGTCCGCGCAGGGCGGCGTGCGCCCCTGATGGTTGCAGGGTTCGAGGGTCACGTAGAGCGTGCCGTCGAGTGCCGCGTTGCCGGCGGCCGCCAGCGCCGCCGCCTCCGCGTGTTCTCCGCCCGCCCGCCGGTGCCAACCCTCGCCGACGATCTCGCCGCCGTTCGTGACGACCGCCCCGACCATCGGGTTCGGCGCCACGGTGTAGCGGCCGCGCCGCGCCAGACTCAGCGCGCGGGCCATCGCGCGGCGGTCGCCCGGGCTGAAGCCCGACTCGCTCGTCATTCGAAGAGTGCGGACGCGAACGACCGCGGATCGAAGGTGACCATGTCCTCTACCGCCTCGCCGACGCCCAGCCAGGCGACGGGCAGGCGCAGGTCGCGCGCGATCGCCACCGCCATGCCCCCCTTGGCGGTGCCGTCGATCTTGGCCAGAAACACCGCATCGAGCGGGGCGACGGCGCCGAACTCCCGCGCCTGCACCAGGGCGTTGTGCCCGGTGCCCGCATCGACGACGAGCAGGTTGCTCACCCCCCAGGCAGGGCCGTCGGCTTCAGCCGACGCCCGCCGCGCGACCCGATGCACCTTCGCCAGCTCGTCCATCAGTTGACCGCGGGTGTGGAGCCGGCCCGCCGTGTCGACGATCAGGTGACCCGCGCCGCGAGCCCTGGCCGCCTCGACCGCATCGAACACGAGCGCCGCCGGATCGCCTCCCGACGGACGGCGCACCACGTCGACTCCGAGCCGCTCGCCCCAGACCTGAAGCTGCTCGGCCGCCGCCGCCCGGAACGTGTCCGCCGCCGCGAACAGCACGCGCTCGCCGCGCGCCAGGGAAGCGTGGGCCAGCTTGGCGGCGGAGGTGGTCTTGCCCGAACCGTTGACGCCGACCATCAGGGTGATGCGCGGCGGCGGCGGCCACTCCGCCCGCGGCGCGTCGAGGAGCAGCACCGCCACCTCGTCGATCAGCAACTGCCGGAGCCCGACCTCGTCGCCTCGCGCGACGGATCCGGAACGCACCGCGGCTCGGAGGCGCTCGACCAGCTCGAGCGACGTCTCCACTCCAAGGTCCGCCTCGATCAGGGTCTCCTCGAGTTGCTCCAGAACGTCCTCGTCGATCCGCTGCGCGTTGCCGAGCACGGCGCCGATCCGGCCGGAAAGTCCCTTCCGGGTACGACCGAGGCCCCGGCGCAGCCGGTCCCACAGCCCTCCCGAGCGGCGTTCTTCGTCCTCTGAGGGTTGCAGGGCGACTCCGCCGCCGATCTCCACGCTCACGGCGAAGCCCCACCCACCGGAGCGCGCGCCGCATCGAGGAAGGCCTCGAGTTCGCTCCGCACCAGTGCCGGATCGAGGCCGGGGACGATCTCGCCCCGCCCGGGCGCCGCCGGCAGAATCCACACCAGGCCGCCCTCGCGCGCCTTCTTGTCCCGGCCCATCGCCTCGATCAACAGCTCCGCGTCGAGACGAATGCCAAGCTCCCGCTCAACGTCCACGAGCGCCGGCGGCCCGAGCCGATCGATCAAGTGACCAAGCCGCGCCGCGAAGTCCGGATCCAGTCCGCGCCGCCGCGCCAGACGGAGAGCGAACCTCATCCCGTGACCAACCGCGTCGCCGTGGCGCAAGCCCCGGTAGCCGAACTCCGACTCGATCGCATGCCCGAGCGTGTGTCCGAAGTTGAGCAGACGGCGGCGATCCCCTTCCTCCAGGTCCGCCTCGACGACATCCAGCTTGGCCTGGACGGAGGCCGCGACGACCTGAGTCAACACCGCGGCGTCCACGGCGACCAGGCGATCCAGCGACTCCTCGACCAGAGCCAGCAGGTCGAGATCGAGCAGCGCCGCCATCTTGACCACCTCGAACAGGCCGGCTCGAAGCTCCGCGGCCGGCAGGCTCTTCAGGCAGTCGATGTCCGCAAGCACGAACCTCGGGTGGTGGAAAGCGCCGACCGTGTTCTTGCCGCCGGCCAGGTCGATCCCCGTCTTGCCGCCGACCGAGGCATCGACCTGTGCCAGCAGCGTCGTCGGGATCTGCACGTAGTCGATGCCGCGCAGGAAGCACGCCGCGGCGAACCCTCCGAGATCGCCGACGGCGCCACCGCCAAGCGTGACGAGACGACTGTCGCGCTTTCCGCCGCGATCGAGCATCCGCTGCCAGACCGACGCGGCGCAGTCAACCGTCTTCGCGGCCTCGCCGTCCGGAACCTCGATCGTCTCCACCCGCGCCGCGGACTCCAGCAGCTTTCTCGCCGCGGCGCCGCAGTGGCGGTCCGGCACCTCGCTGGTGACCAGGAAGACGACCCGGCCGCGGCACCAGGCCGCGACCTCGGCCAGCGCGCCGCTCCCCGCCGAGGCCAGAAGACCCGGACCGACCAGGATGTCGCTCACGCCGCGCGGATGCGCGAGGGTCAGGCGATGCGGCGCGCCCCGAACGAAGTCCTGCGTGCCCTCCACCGTGCCGCCCTCCCGGCCTAGCCGCCGCGCGGGCGGACGCGCAGCCCGAGTTCCAGCAACTGTTCCTGGTCCACCGTCGACGGCGCCTCCGTCATCAGGCACACCGCCGAGGCCGTCTTCGGAAAGGCGATCACGTCTCGCAGCGAGGCAGCGCCGGCCATCAGCATGACGATCCGGTCGACGCCGAGCGCGATCCCGCCGTGCGGCGGCGCGCCGTAGCTCAGGGCCTCGAACAGGAAACCGAAGCGACGCTCCGCCTCCTCGGCGTCGATCCCGAGTACCGCCAGCACGCGCTTCTGCACGTCCCGATCGTGGATCCGGATGGAACCGCCGCCGATCTCGTTGCCGTTCAGCACGACGTCGTAGGCCCGCGAGCGCACCGACCCCGGGTCGCTCTCCAGCCGGCCCAGGTCCTCCATCCGCGGCGAGGTAAACGGATGGTGGGTCGCGTTCCATCGCCCCTCGTCGCCGTTCCAGGCAACCAGCGGGAAGTCGTGCACCCAGAGGAACTCGTGCGCATCCTCCCGCATGTGTCCGAAGCGACGCCCGACCTCAACGCGCAGGGCGCCCAGCGCCGCGGCCGCGGTCGGCGCCGGTCCGGCAACCAGCAGGCCCAGGCCGCCTTCCTCGACGCCGAGGCGATCAGCCAGGGTCTCGACCTGTCCGTCCGTCAGCGCACCCTTGACCAGGAACGAGGGAACACCGCCGTCCCGCTTGACCCAGAGGACGCCGGCGGCGCCGTGGCGGCGGGCGATGTCGGCGTACTCGTCGACCTGGCGACGGCTGGAGGAAGCGGCGCCCGGAATGTGGACTCCGCGGATGACGCCGCCCGAGGCGACCGCCGCCTGGAAGGCGCGAAAGCCCGTCTCGCGCAGGCAGTCCGTCACGTCCTCGATCTCCAGGTCGACCCGCAGATCAGGACGGTCGTTTCCGTAGCGGAGCATCGCGTCGTCGTACGAGAGGCGCGGGTAGGAAGCAGGCGGCTCGATGTCCGCCAGCGGGAACACCCGCGCGAACAGCCCCTCGACCAGGCGGTAGACGTCCTCCTCGTCGACGAAGGACATCTCGACGTCGATCTGGGTGAACTCCGGCTGTCGGTCGGCGCGCAGATCCTCGTCGCGGAAGCAGCGCGCGAACTGGACGTAGCGCTCCAGGCCGCTGACCATCAGAATCTGCTTGAACAACTGGGGCGACTGCGGGAGCGCGTAGAAACTGCCGTGGTTCAGGCGGCTCGGCACGAGATAGTCGCGGGCGCCCTCCGGCGTCGAGCGGGTGAGCATCGGCGTCTCTACGTTCACGAAGCCCTGCTCGCGGAAATAGCCCAGACTCTCGATCGTGAAGTCGGAGCGCATCCTCAGGTTGCGCTGCAGGCCCTGCCGGCGAAGGTCGAGGAAGCGGTACTTGAGTCGGGTCTCCTCGCTCGCGTCCCGAGCGCCCTCCACGCCGAACGGCATCGGCTCCGAGGGGCCGAGCACGCGGCCGCTACGGACCTGGATCTCGATCTCGCCGGTGGCCATCTTCGGGTTCACCTTGTCGGGGTCCCGACGCACGATCTCGCCCTCGACCTCAACCACCCATTCGAGGCGTGCGGGCTGGAGAGCCGCGGCCGCATCCGGCGTGGTCTCAGGGTGAACGACTGCCTGCACGACGCCGCTTCGATCGCGCACGTCGAGGAAGATCACGCCGCCGTGATCGCGCCGGCGGTGGACCCATCCCTGGACCTTCGCCTGCTCGCCGACCCGCTCCGCGGTCAGCGTTCCTGCCTGCGTTCTGTTCACGTGCCTGCTCCTCGTGGCGAGCCGCTCCCGGCTCGAACCGCCGATCCTCGCACAACTCAGGCGGAAATTCTCGCCTTCACCGTGGCCGCGAAGCCGTCGCGAGAAATCGTCTCCTGGGTGCTGTTCGTGAAGTCGCGCAGGACGACCGTTCCGGCGACCAGTTCGTCCTCGCCGAAGAGGACGATCCACCGGCAACGGTGACGGGCCGCCTGCTTCAGTCGAGCCTTGAGCGGCCGGAGCGAATCGAACTCACAGATCGCTGGGACACCAGCGGCGCGCAGCTCCTGGGCCAACACCATGCCGTGGCCACGGTACGAGCTACCGATCGGAACAACGCACACGGGCTGCCGGCGATGGGCCTCGGCGTTCAGACGAGCAGAGGCTCCGGGGATCTTCAGGACCAGGTCGACCAGCCGGTCCTGGCCGATCGCGAATCCGATTCCCGGAACACTCGGACCGCCCAGTTCGGCGATCAGACCATCGTAGCGGCCACCGCCAAGGATCGCGTTCTGCGCGCCCAGGTCCGCCGACGTGATCTCGAACACGGTCCGGGTGTAGTAGTCGAGGCCGCGCACCAGCCGATCGTCGATCTCGAAATCGACGCCGAACTGCTCGAGTTCGTCGCGGACGACCTGGAAGTGGTCGCGAGCCGGGCCGCCCAGCACATCGCGAAGTCGTGGTGCGCCTTCCAGCAGCTCCCGCTCCCTGGGCGTCTTCGTGTCCAGGATGCGGAGGGGATTCGTCTCCAACCGTCGGCGGCTGTCCGCGCCCAGTTCGTCACGGTACGGTTCGAGGAATTCCCTCAGACGCTCGGAGTAACGCTCCCTGCAATCCACATCGCCTACCGAGTTGAGGCCCACCTCCAGGTCCTCGAACCCGAGTTCCTCCAGGAAGCGCAGCAGCATGACGAGCAGTTCGACATCGCTGTAGGGGCCAGGATCCCCGATCAACTCCGCGCCGATCTGGTGGAACTGACGGTAGCGGCCTTCCTGGGGCCGCTCGTAGCGGAAGTACGGCCCCATGTAGAAGACCTTGACCGGCTGCGGTCCCGACGCCCAGTTGTTCTGGAGGTAGGCGCGCGCTATCGGCGCCGTGCCTTCCGGACGGAGCGTCAGGCTGCGCCCCTTCTTGTCGTCGAAGGAGTACATCTGTTTGCCGACGACCTCGCTCCCCTCTCCGACGCCGCGCACGAACAGTTCCGTCTCCTCCACGACCGGTGTGCGCACCTCGCGATAGCCGAAGAGAGAGAACACCTCTCGCGCTTTCTCCTCGACGAACGCGAAGGCCGGGGCCTTGTCCACGAGGTCGTGCATGCCCTTGATGGTCTGGAATCGCCGCTTCGCAGCCATGGCGGGATCGTATCCATCCCGGCGCCTGATTGGACGCAGCGCCAATGTCGTGCCGGCCTCCGGCCGGCGCTGCTTCCAGGCCGCCTTCGGCGGCAGCGGGTCAGAAGACCCGCGCACCCAGCTCGGTGGTAGCGTCCCGCCGGGACGGACCAGGTGCCGATCGAACTCTCCGAACGCCAGCGCGCCACGGTCGCCGCCGCGGCGACGATCGCGGCGGCCGCCGTCATCCTGGCCGCGGTGGTCGCCCTGTTCTGGGCCATCGGCAGCTTCTTCGCCGCGTTCTCGAACG
>JAJDZH010000454.1 GCA_022824725.1 Thermoanaerobaculia bacterium
CCGCTGAGCTACGGCGGCTCGAACGGCCTGCTGACCCAGGACACGGCCGATTCAATCCTGTTTCGCCGTTTCGGCGCCTCGGCGCTGGCACGCACCGTCTGCGCCGCGCCCAGCACCGCGGCCGCGCTCGGCCTCTACGGCAAGATGGCCGGCGTCGCGCTCGAGGACTACGAGCACGCGCAACTGGCCATCGTCTGGGGCGCCAACCCGTCCTCCACCGGCATCCACCTGGTCCCGATCCTGCGCACCGCCAAGGCCAACGGCGGCAAGCTCGTCGTCGTCGATCCGCGGCGCACGCCGCTGGCGAAGCAGGCCGACCTCCACCTGCAGCCCCGGCCCGGCACGGACCTGTGCCTGGCGCTCGCGCTCCACCGCGAGCTCTTCCGCCGCGGCGACGCGGATCTCGACTTCCTGGCCGAGCACGCGAGCGGCGTCGACGAGTTGCGCAGGCGCGCCGAACCCTGGACCTTCGAACGCGCCGCCGAGGTTACCGGCATCGCACAGGCGGACATCGCCCTCTGCTACGAGCTCTACAGCGCGTCCTCGCCGGCGGTCATCCGTTGCGGCTGGGGCGTCGAGCGCAACCGCAACGGCGGCTCGGCGGTCGCGGCGATCCTCGCGCTGCCCGCCGTGGCCGGCAAGTTCAGGGTCCGCGCCGGCGGCTACACGATGAGCAACGGCGCCGCCTTCCGCAACGTCGGCTGGCGCGAGCCGTCGCCGGGCGCCCGGATCGTGAACATGAACCACGTCGGCCGCGTCCTGACCGACCCGGACGCGATCCCGGGCCCGCCGGTCAGGGTCCTCTTCGTCTACAACGCGAATCCGCTCGCGACGCTGCCGAACCAGGAACTCGTCCGCCGAGGCCTGGCCCGCGAGGACCTCTTCACCGTCGTCTTCGACCAGGTGATGACCGATACCGCCGCCTACGCCGACCTGGTGCTGCCGGCGACGACCTTCCTGGAGCACGACGACCTGGCGATGGGATACGGCGCGATGGTGCTCCACGACACGAAGCCGGTGACGGAGCCGGTCGGCGAGGCCCGTTCCAACCTGCGCGTCTTCGGCGAGCTGGCGGATCGACTCGGCCTGCTGCACGACGATGACCCCCGCTCGGAGGGCGAATGGCGGCAGGCGGTGCTGGGCCGGCAGCGGGAACGGCAGCTCGCGGACGAGGGTCTCGTGCTGCCGGAGACCGGCGGCCGGCCGATCCAGTTCGTCGACGTCTTCCCCCACACGGCCGACCGCAGGGTCCATCTCTGCCCGCCGTCCCTCGAGGCCGAGTCCGCGCGGGGGCTCTACGCCTTCCACTCCGAGCCGGGCGATGGACGGTACCCGCTGGCGCTCATCTCGCCCTCCGTGCCGCAGACGGTGAGCTCGACCTTCGGCCAGTTGCGGCGCGGCCAGGTGCCGCTGGAAATGCACCCGGACGATGCCGCCGCGCGCGGTCTCGGACGCGGCAAGCCGCGGGTGCGGGTGTTCAACGACTACGGCGAGGTCCGCTGCCGCGTCCGCCTCAACCCGGACCTCAAACCCGGAGTGGCCCTCCTTCCCAAGGGCATCTGGGCCAGGAGCACCGAGTCCGGGACAAACGCCTGCGCCCTGGCGCCGGACACCCTGACCGACATCGGCGCCGGCGCCTGCTTCAATGACGCCCGGGTCGAGGTCGAGGCGCTGGCCGATTGAGCCGAAGCGTGGTGCTGAAAGCCCGAGGTCCGCTCGTTGCCGCCGCACTGGCGTGCGGTTCGGCGCTTCCCGCCGCCGGGCTCGACGGCGACGACGGGGCCACGGAGGAGGCCGTGACGCCACCCGCCAGAATCGTCATCGCCCACCGCGGCGCCAGCGGCTACCTGCCCGAGCACACCCTGCCGGCGTACGCCCTGGCTCACGGAATGGGGGCCGATTACATCGAGCCGGATCTCGTCCTGACCCGGGACGGCCACCTGATCTGCCTGCACGACATCTACCTGCAGGCGACGACGAACGTCGAGCAGGTCTTCCCTGACCGCGCCCGCGAGGACGGCCGCTGGTACGCCGCCGACTTCACGCTCGAGGAGATCCGGCGGCTTCAGGCCGAGGAGCGTCTCGGCAACCGCTTTCCCAGGGGCAGCAGCCGATTCGCCGTGCCCTCCTTCGCCGAGATGATCGAGCTGGTCCAGGGCCTGAACGAACGGACCGGCCGAACGGTCGGCATCTATCCCGAGCTCAAGGCGCCCGCCTGGCACCGCGCCGAAGGGCTGCCGATGGAGGAAACGCTGCTCGAGATCGTCGAGCGCTACGGCTACCGGGAGAGCGGCGCCCCGATCTTCGTTCAGAGCTTCGAGGAGGCGAGCCTCAGGCGCCTGCGCGAACTGGGCTCCGAACTGCCCCAGGTGTTCCTGATGGCCGAAGTCCAGCAGTACCGCCACTTCCTGAGCGCTCAGGGCATCGCCGGCATCGCCGCTTTCGCAGACGGTATCGGCCCGGCCAAGACGATGCTGGAGCGGCAGCCCGAGCTGATCGGCTGGGCGCACGACGCCGGCCTGACCGTCCACCCCTACACGTTTCGAGCCGACCAGGTGCCGGACAGCCACGACAGCCATGAAGCCGAACTCGAGCGCTACCTGTTCGAACTTGGCGTCGACGGCGTGTTCACCGACTATCCGGACCGGGCGCGGGCGGTGCTGGACCGCCGGTAGCCAGCGAGTCGAGAGCGCGGCGCCGCTCGTCCGGTTCCAGGCCCGCCAGCCGCTCCAC
>JAJDZH010000332.1 GCA_022824725.1 Thermoanaerobaculia bacterium
ACGGCATCCTCGCCATCGAGCTGCCGGCAGCGGACCTCAGAGGAGACCTGACGGCCAGCCATACACGGTGGACGTACCACCGGAAGATCCCGCAGCTCCCGTCGCCGATCGTCGACAACGGCGTTCTCCTCATGGTCGACGACAGCGGCATCACGACGACGCTCCGCTCCGCGACGGGAGAACTGATCGAGCAGGGCCGTCTCGAGGGAGCGGTCGACAGCTTCTACGCGTCGCCGATCGTGGCGGACGGCAAGTTCTACCTGCTGTCGAGATCGGGCAAGCTCGTCGTGCTGCCGAGCGACGGCTCTCTCGAGCCGCTGGCCGTCTCGGACCTCGACGACCTGGCGACGGCGACGCCGGCGATCGACGGGAAGACGATGTACCTCCGGACCCGAAGCGCGCTATGGGCGTTTCAGCGTTCGGCGGACGACTCGCCGGCCGACCGCTAGACTCCCTCCACCCCCATGAACGACACGCAGAGCGCAAGCGACGCAGTAGCGACGCCCACCCGGGCGGAGCACGCGGCCGGGTTGGCGGCGTACCAGCAAGAAGGTCTGCGCATCGCCGCGGAGATCGGCAACCGGGGGCCGATTCGCCTGACCGACGGCGGCCGGCTCCATCCGGACATCCTGGCCGCGTACTGGAGGCATGGCTTCTACGTCTTCGAAGGACTCATCGACAGCGACGAGGTGGCCGAGCTGCGCCGCGACGCGAACGAGATGCTGGAGCGCGCGCCGGTTGGCCCGGACGCGGAGGTGGACGCGCAAGGACGGCCGGCGCTGGGGCTCGACTACGCCCGCCCGCCGTATCTCTTCGCCAAGCCGCTGGCCGACCCCTGGGGCGGCACCGGGCTTCTCAGCGGACGTCACCCGACGCAGATGACGCAGCCCTCGCCGGACCGGGACGCGCCGGCGGACATCGTCTTCCTCATGAACTCCATGTGCCAGGCCATGCCCTCCGGGTTACGGCTCTACGGCCACCCGCTCCTCCTCGAGGTCGCCGCGGCGATCAACGGCGACGACTTCGTGCCCTTCACCGACACGATCTTCGTCAAGCAGCCCGGTCTCGGCGGTTCCGTGGCGTGGCACCAGGACGGCGTCACCCACTGGGGTTCTCCCGACTGGGACGAGGGCATCCACGGATTCAACTTCCAGGTGCAGCTCTATCCCACGGCCCCGGCAAGCTGTCTCTGGGTGGTGCCGGGCACGCACAAGCTCGGGAAGATCGACATCGAGGCGCGGGTGCAGGGCAACGGAGGAAGCGAGCAGCTACCGGGGGCCCTGCCGCTCGTCTGCGACGCCGGCGACGTGACGATCGTCAACCGCCAGATGCTCCACGCCTCGTTCGCCAACACGTCGTCGGAACTGCGCATCTCCCTCACCTTCGGCTTTCACCGCCGCAGGTCCGTGGAGGGGCAGAAGGGCGCCCTGGGCGTCGAAGCCGACAAGGTCGTCCACGACGCCCAGCGCATCTTCGATCGCTCGTCGGTGATCGCCGTGGCGATCGACGCCCGCCGGCAGCACCGGCCCGGGGAGCCGTCGTTCGTCTACCAGCCCTTCGCCGGCCTGGAGGACGACTTCCGCTTCAACGACGAGACGTTCGAGCGCGTGATCCGCGACTACAACCTGAACGACCTGGCGATCTAGCTCTAGCCGTCCGCCGCGACGTAGTCGACCAAGCCGTTCAGCATATCGTCGGTGGATTCCAGGCCCCACCTGGGTCGACCGTCGGGTCGGGGTTGCTGGGGTTGTCGGCCGAGTTGTCGAAGACGGCCTTCACATGGATTCGCGTCCCGGCCGGCAGCCGGATCGGCTCGGCCAACTGGTAGGTCGTCTGCCAGTTGAAGTCGTAGCGGCTGACCCGGAGCAGGTCCCTGGTGCTGCCGTCGGGAAGCTCCGCGCTGAAGTGCATGGACTTTCCGCGGTCGACCGCGCGGGCGATGGACCGGGCCCACGGCCGCACCTCGCGGTAGGTACGCAGCGACATCGGTCCGATCTCGCCGGGCTGGTGGCAGGAAACGCAGTTCGCGTGGAGGATCGGTGCCATGTCGTCGACGAACGTGGGCTGATCGACGCTGGGACCGGCGGCAATGGCCGGCGCCAGAAGGAGCATTGTTACCGTGGCGCCCGCAACGCGGGCCACGCGCGGAGCCAGGTTCATCGGGGGCTCTCCGAAGATGCTTGGAGGAGGGCGGGTCCAAGGCCCCGCGCCACTCTACCCGAGACGCCCCCGAGGCGCCGTTTCCGGCGGTGCTACCGGTCAGCGATACGACTTGACCGGCGGCAGCCGCGCCCCCGTCTCGCCCGGCGGCTTCTCGCCGGCGACGACCGGGTGCCGCAGCGTGCCGATGCCGTCGATCGACGCCTCGACCACCTCGCCCGGCTTGAGGAAGCGATTCTCCGGCCCGCGGGTCGCGGCCGCGCCGGCGGCCGTGCCGCCGGAGGTGCCGTTGTTGATCACGTCACCCGGGTAGAGGGTGATGATCGACGATCCGTACTCGATCAGCTCCCACAGCGAGTGGATCATGTCGCCGGCGCGCGCCTCCTGGAGCAACGTGCCGTCGACGCTCAGGGTCTGACGGAGGTTCTCCATCGGATCGCCGTAGAACTCCCGCGGCACGATCCACGGGCCCTGCGGCGCGAAGGTGTCGTGCCCCTTGCCGACGAACCAGTCGCTGCGGATCGGGTTGCCTCCGGGAGGCCGCCCGCCGCGGTCGGAGACGTCGATGGAGACCATGTAACCGAAGACATGGTCCTGGGCCTCGGCGGCGGAGACGTACCTCGCCGTCCGCCCGATCACCGCGCCCAGCTCGACTTCCCAGTCCGTGCGATCGCGGCCGTGGGGGATCACGATCTCGTCGCCGCTTCCGACCACCGCGCCTCGGGACGGCTTGAGAAAGAGATACGGAACGCCACGGTTCTCCCGGCGCTGGCGCCGGGCCGCGGCTCGCTCTTCCTCGGTTCCCGACTCGTTGACGTGACTGTAGAAGTTGACGGCGGCGTTCAGGATCTTCCCCGGATACATGATCGGCGGCCGGATCCGGAGCTCGCCGACCGGGTGGACGTACTCGGGCGCTTCGCTCCCCAAAGAATCGTTGCCCACGAGGTGGTTCACGATCTCGTACAGCCGGTACTTCAGTCCGTACTCGTAGCGACCGATCAGCTCGAGCATGTCCTCCGGCATCGGCATCCTCGGGTAAGCGGGATCGGACTCGAGGCCCCGGTTCGCCTCGGCGATGTCGACGACCAGGCTGTCCCGCAGGACGAGGCCGACGCGCGGCACGCCGTCGATGTCGAAGGTCCCGACCTTGAAGGGCTCGGCCGATTCCGTGGCCTGGCCGAAGGCGGCGACCCCGCTCACCAGAACGACCAGGAAACCGGCGAGCGGACACGAACGAAGTTCACGCATGGTTCTCTTCCTCATGGAACACGATTCGACGACGGGCTGTGCGATGGGCTGTGAGTCTAGCTTTCGAGCGGGCGCAACGACTAAATCGGTTTAGATGATACGCCTAAATCGATTTACAAAACGGCGCATGGCATCCATCCGGTGCGCCCACGCTTCATTGTGGTACGGTGTTCGAGATTCAAACAGCGTTCCGGAGGCAAACACCGTGAGAACCACCGCCATCAGATCCTCCATCTGGACCCTCGCCATCGCCATCTGTGCGCTGCCGCTTCTCGCCGACGGCCCGCAGACATCGACCATCGACGGCACGATAAGCGACGCCCAGGGTGACGCCCTGCCCGGCGTCACCGTCACCCTGACCGGCCCTCAGAACACGAGGACCGAGATGACCGACGCCAACGGCGACTACCGCTTCGCCCTTCTCCAGGCGGGCGACTACACCGTCACCGCCGACCTCGAAGGCCTGGGCTCGGCAGAGCGCGCGGTCGTCCTC
>JAJDZH010000294.1 GCA_022824725.1 Thermoanaerobaculia bacterium
CGGCGAGTTCCACATCACGGTAGGCCAGTTGCTCGACCACACGAGCGGGATCAAGGGCTACACCGAGATGCCGGCGTTCTGGGAGCAGGGCCGCCTCGACCTCTCGCACGAGGAGATGATCGAGCTGTTCTCGGCCGAGCCCTACGAGTTCGAGCCGGGGGACCGCTACCAGTACAACAACTCCGGCTACTACCTGGCCGGCCTGCTGGTCGAGAAGGCGAGCGGCAAGTCGTACGCGGAGTACCTGGAGGAGACGTTCTTCCGGCCGCTCGGGATGCGCGAGTCGCACTACCTCTACAACGACCCGATCGTGCCCGACCGCGCCGAGGGCTACCGGGTGGAGAACGGCGTCCTGCTGAACGCCGAGCCGCTGTCCATGCATCTGCCGTTCGCCGCCGGCGCGCTCGGCTCCAGCGTGCTGGACCTAGTCCGCTGGACGGTGGCGCTCGGCGCCGGCGACGTCGTCGGACCGGAGGGGCTCGAAGCGATGACGACCCGGCGGCGGCTGCCAGGCGGCGAGGAGATCGGCTACGGCCTCGGCCTGTTCGTCGGCGAGATGGCCGGCCACCGCCTGATCGAACACGCCGGCGGCATCAACGGTTTCCTGAGCCAGCTCGCCTGGTACCCGGACGACAATCTGATCGTCGCGGTGCTCGCGAACAGCGGCTCCGCCGAGCCCGGGCCGCTGCAGGCCCGGATCGCCCGCGCGGTGCTCGGCGTGCCGGAGCCCGACCACGCTCCGGTCGCGCTGGAACAGGACGAGCTCGATCGCTACGCCGGCATCTACGACTTCGGCCGCAGCCCGCTACCGGTCATGGTCAAGGACGGCGTGCTCCTGATCGCCGGCCGGGAGACCGTGCCGATCGGCGACCACCGCTTCGCCGGCACCCGGGACCGGGAGCAGATGGCGATCTTCGAGGTCGATCCCGAGACCGGAAGGGCGACCCACCTGCGCCTCGAGCGCTGGGGCCAGGTGCAGCGCGGCAAACGCGCCGGCGCCGATCCGTAGAAGGCCGCCCCACCATGTGGAACGGCTCGCCTGTGCAAAAGAGAAACGGATTTCTATTCTGCGCAGCCGCCTCAGATGTGCCACTCGATCGTGTCGCCGTTGTAGTCGGTCGTCGCGCGCCGCGACGGCGGCGAGACGCGGCCGTTCTCCATCTCTTCGCTCCAGCGAGCGAAGGCCTCCTTCATCTTCGCGATGACGTCCGGGTTGGCCGCTGAGAGGTCTTCGGACTCGCCGGGATCCTCATCGACGTCGTACAGGCGCACCCGGTCGCCCGCCATCAGCAGCTTCCAGGAACCGTGACGGACCGCCGCGTTCGGCCCCGAGCGCCAGAACAGGTACTCGTGCGGCGCCCCCTCCTGCTCGCCTGACAGGTAGGGGATGAGGTCGACGCCATCGAGCCGGTAGCTCTCCACGTCGGCTACCCCCGCCAGGCTCGCCGAGGTGGCGAAGAGGTCGAGCGAGCTGACCGGGTGCTCGTAGACGGCGCCCGCGGGGATGCGGCCGGGGAAGCGCATGAGAAACGGCACGCGGATGCCGCCCTCGTAGAGGTTCCGCTTGTGGCCGATCAGCGGGCTGTTGTGGATCCGCTCGGTGTCCTGGGTGCTCATCGCGCCGTTGTCGGACGTGAAGATGACCAGGGTGTTGTCGGCGAGGCCGTGCTCCTCGAGCTTCGCGAGAACCATGCCGACCGCGTCGTCCAGCGCGCTGACCATGCCCGCGTAGACGCGCCGGTACTGGTCGGCGAAGTCGGGAAAGCGCTGGTAGTGCTCGTCCATCACCTGCATCGGAGCGTGGACCGCGTAGAAGGCAAGGTAGAGGAAGAAGGGCTTGTCCCTGTTGCGGTCGATGAAGTCCGTTCCCTCGCGGGCGAGCTGGGTGGTCTGGTACTCCTTCAGTTCGTCCTCGTCCCGGCCCCTGAACATGGCGACGATGCGGTCCGGGTTCCCGCGCGTTACCGGCTTCATCTCCAGCGCGTGCGCGTCAGGCCAGCTCGGGTCCACGTAGTTCATGCCGGAGGGCATGCCGTAGAAATAGTCGAAGCCGCGGTCGAGCGGATGCAGCAGCCGCCGCATCCCGAGCTGCCACTTGCCGATCGCCGCGTTCGTGTAGCCGGCTGTCTGGAGCGCGTCGGCGATCGTGCGGTGGTGAACGCCGAGCGTCCCGCGGGCGGCGCCGATCGGCGGCACGGTCTGGGAGTTCAGTTCCTTCCCCCAGCGCTGCTGGTACCGGCCGGTGATCAGACCGTTGCGCGACGGGTTGCAGACCGGCGCGGTCATGTAGCCGGAGACGAAGCGCACGCCGTCCTCGCCGAGCGAGTCGATGTGCGGAGTCGGGATGCCGGCGCCGCCGTAGGCCGAGATCGCGCCGTAGCCGAGGTCGTCGGCGAAGAGGAGGACGATGTTGGGCGGATCCTCGGCGGCTGCCGCAGCCGTCGCCAGCAGGAAGGTCGAGAAGACGAGGCTCAGTCTCTTCATCGGGCATCCCCCTTCGAACATCGTTCGGGTTTCTTCCGTTCAGGATACACGCGCCCCGGGCGGGGATCGGCCTTCCGCGAGCAAGTACGATTGCTCGCCATGCGATCAGCCAGCGCCTCGAACCTGACCGCCGCCGTCGCGGCGGTGTTTCTCCTCACCTCCTGCGGCCCGACCGACGAGGACTGGCCCGTCTACCTCGGCGACTCCGGACGCCGGCACTACAGCCCGCTGACCGAGATCGACCGGGACAACGTGAGCCAGCTCGAGGTGGCCTGGGTCTACGACGCGGGCGAACCCCGGGGCGCTGGCGCCACGATGTACACGAGCCCCCTGGTCATCGACGGGGTGCTCTACGCCCTCTCGCCCCATCTCGACGCCTTTGCGCTCGACGCGGCCACCGGCGAGGAGATCTGGCGCAGCGACCTGGAGCTACCCGGCAACGCGCAGCGCGGTCTCATGTGGTGGGAGAACGGCTCCGACCGGCGGCTCTTCTACACCCACGGCAAGGACCTGATCGCGCTCGACGCCGCCGACGGCAGCC
>JAJDZH010000092.1 GCA_022824725.1 Thermoanaerobaculia bacterium
CGCGGCGTCGACGGAGCCGGTGCCGAGGAAGTCGTCGTCGCTGGCGGTCGGTAGCTTGAGGTGGAACTTGATGGCCTGTCGCCATGTGCCGGATTCCGGCCCGATGCCGGACTTGAGCGAGATGATCGTTTCCCCAAGGCCGAGCCCGGCTTGCTCGAAGCGGGTGAAACGGAGCCGCTCGCCGTAGCCGCCTGGGCCGTCGCGGCGGAAGTAGAGGGCGTAGCCGTTCTCCAGAGTCTGCGGCCGGCCGGACTGGCGGAAGCCGAAGAAGTCGTGGAAACCCTCGATCAGCGGGTCGATCACGCCACCGTCGGCGTTGACCACGCCGGCCTTGAGGCCGAGTTCGAACCGCCTGCCGAAGCGCCGGCGCACGTCGACGGTCAGCCGGTGGTACTCGGCGTCGGCGAAGTAGATCCCTTCGAAGCCGGGCCAGGGCGCGATTCCGTCGAGTTCCCCGGCCGTCACCGGACCCCGGTACCTCCGCGCCTCGATGACCTCGGACACCGAGGGCGACCGCAGCCAGAAGCTGGAGAGCCCCAGTGACGCGGTGACCTGCCAGCGTCCCGCCTCGGCCCTGCCTGCCGCTGGCGCCTCGACCGGCAGGCTCAGGAAGCCGGAGCCCGAGCCAAGCCACGCTTCGGCCACGGGTAGCGGGCCGAATCGCTGGTCCTGGGCGCCGACAAGGCCGGCAGCCATGAGCATTGTCGCCGCGGACGCGACGACGGTCAGGCGAGCGAACAGCTGTCTACGCGGCCCCCGCCGACTGGATCGCCTGCCAGATGCGTTCCGGCTTGGCCGGCATGTCGATGTTCGTGATGCCGAGCGGCCGGAGCGCGTCGACGATCGCGTTGACGATGCAGGGCGTCGCCCCGATCGTCCCCAGTTCGCCAATGCCCTTGGCGCCAAGGGGGTTGATCGGCGTCGGGGTCACCGTGTTGTCGAGTTCCATGCGCGGGAAGTGCTTCGCCCGCGGCACCGCGTAGTCCATCAGGGTGCCGGAGAGGAGCTGGCCACCCTCGTCGTACTGGATCTCCTCCCACATCGCCTGGCCGATGCCCTGAACGACGCCGCCGAGGCGCTGGCCGTCGGCAAGCATCGGGTTGAGGACTTCGCCGAAATCGTCGACCGCGACGTACCGCTGGATCTCGATCTGGCCGCTTTCGGGATCGATCTCGACCTGGCAGAGGTGAGCGCCGAAGGGGAATGTCGTCGCCGACGGTTCGAAGCGGGCGACCGCCTCGAGTCCCGGCTCCTCGCCGGGGACGTTGACGTTCCAGAGGTGGGCCTTCTCGGCGACCTCGCGGAAGGTCAGGGTGCGATCCGTGCCGCTGACGGTGAATTCGCCGTCCTCGTAGTCGATCTGGTCGACGGGCGCGTCGAGGTGGTGAGCGGCGATGCGGGTCGCCTTCGCATGAACCTTGACCAGAGCCATGTCGAGCGCCGCGCCGCCGACCGCGATGCCGCGGCTGCCGAACGTGCCGACGCCGTGCTGCACCTGATCCGTGTCGCCGTGGACCACCAGCACGTCGTCGAGGCCGACGCCGAAGGCGTCCGCCGCCATCTGGGCGAAGACGGTTTCCTGGCCCTGGCCGTGCGGCGAGACGCCGGTGTAGACGGTGACGTTTCCGGTCGGCTCGACCCGCACCGTCGCACTCTCCCAGGTGCCCATGCGCTGCTGCGGAGTGGCGCCGGTCGAGGGACCGAGACCGCAGACCTCGGTGAACGTGGCGAGCCCGATTCCGACCAGCCGGCCTTCTTCTCGCGCGCTTCGCTGCGCGGACCGAGCCTCGTCGTAGCCGGCGAGTTCGATCAGGCGGTCCAGCGGTTTCTCGTAGTCGCCGGTGTCGTAAGTGGCGCCGGAAGGCGTGGTGTGGGGGAAGACGTCCTTGCTGATGAAGTTCCGGCGCCGCACCGCGACCGGGTCGAGTCCGGTGGCGGCCGCCACCTCGTCCATCACGCGTTCGATGATGTAGGCCGCCTCGGGCCGTCCGGCGCCGCGGTAGGCCTCCGTCGCCATCGTGTTCGTGAACACGGACGAGGTCTCCCAGGCGACTGCCTTGATGTCGTAACAGCCACAGGACATGGTGTGCGTGGAGAGCGCGATGAAGGGGCCGAAGAAGGAGCGGAAGGCGCCGATCTCGGCGATCGTCTGCCCCTTGAGGGCGAGCACGCGGCCATCGGTCTGGAACGCGACGTCGATCTTCTCGACGTGACCGCGTCCGTGGGTCATGCCGAGCAGGTTCTCGGTTCGCGTCTCTGCCCACTTGACCGGCCTCTTGAGGTCGCGGGACACCCAGCACAGGAGAGCGTCCTCCGCGTAGGTGGGGATCTTGGCGCCGAAGCCGCCGCCGACCTCGGGGGCGATGGCGCGGATGCGGATCTCGGGAATCTCCAGGCACATCGCGATTTGCTGCTTGACGGAGTGGGGCGCCTGGTTCGACGTCCAGATCGTCAGCTTTCCCGGGCCTTCTTCCCAGTGGGCGCAGATCGCGCGTCCCTCCATCGGGAAGGGCGCCACGCGCTGGTTGAGCAGCCGGATCGAGAGAGTCCGGTCGGCCTGCTCGAAGAGCTTGTCGGCCTCCGGGTTCGGCGCCGGGATCTGAAGGCAGACGTTGCTGTCGAGTTCCTCGTAGACCTTCGGCGCGCCGGGTGCGATCGCCGCCTCGACGTCCACGACGGCCTCCCGGGGCTCGATGTCGACCTCGACCAGGGCGGCCGCGTCGCGCGCGGCGTAGGTGGTTTCGGCCACGACGACCGCGACCGGGTGGCCGACGTAGAGGACGCGGCCGTTCGCCAGCAGCGGGTGGTCCGGCATCCCGGGGATCTCGACGCCGATGGGGGTCGCTCCGACCTTTCCGTCGAGGTCGGCGTAGGTGTAGACGCCCACGACGCCCGGGTGGGCGGCCGCGGCCGAGGTGTCGATGGAGCGGATGGCGCCGGCCGCGAAGTCGCTGCGCACGAACGCGGCATACGTCATGCGGGGCAGCTTGACGTCGTCGGTGTAGGTGGCGAGGCCCCGGATGAGGCGGGGATCCTCGCGACGCTTGATCGGCCGGCCGACGGAGTTCGGTCTGAACGTCGTCATCAGGCGGCTCCCGCTACGTCGGCGGCGTGCTGGACCGCGTCGACGATCTGCTGGTAGCCGGTGCAGCGGCAGATGTTGCCGTCGATCGCCTCGCGGATTTCGGCCTCGGTCGGGTTCGGGTTGTCGTCCAGGAGCTGCTTGGCCGCCATGATCATCCCCGGCGTGCAGTAGCCGCACTGGAGGCCGTGCTTCTCCCAGAAGCCGACCTGCAGCGGATGCAGCTCCTCGGCGGAGGTCGCGAGGCCCTCGATCGTCGTCACTTCCTGGCCGTCGGCCTGGACCGCCAGGACGGTGCAGCTCTTCACGGCGCGACCGTCGAGATGCACTGTGCAGGCGCCGCAGAGGGTGCTCTCGCACCCGACGTGGACGCCGGTGAGGTCGAGTTCCTCACGCAGGAAGTGGACCAGCAGCGTGCGCGACTCGACCTCTTTCTCATGCTTGCTGCCGTTGACCGTGACGGTCACGGGGACGGTGTCTGGCATCGATGCTCCTGTCGGTTCCGGTTGAGTTGGCGGCGGTGATCGTATCGCAGCGCGGGCGCGCTATGATGAGCCACCTACCGCACCAGTTTGCGCGTTCGCGCAGGGAGGCCGACATGAGGAAGTCGCTGATCGCTACCGCCGTTCTCGTTGGACTCGTCGCCGCCGCTTCGGCGGCCGTTGCCGCCGAGGGCGAGGTCAAGAGAACCCCCAGCGGCAAGCCGGACTTCACCGGCGTCTACGACATCTCGAGCATCACGCCGTTCGCGAGGCCGAAGGAGTTCGGCGACAAGCTGACGCTGACCGTCGAGGAGGCGCAGGCGCGGGCCAAGTGGCGCGCCGAGACGAACGCCACCCAGGATGCGCCGAGCGATCCGGAGCGCGCGGCGCCGGAAGAGGGCGGCAACGTCGGCGCCTACAACAACTTCTGGTTCGAGTGGGGCAGCCAGAACTACATGATCGACGGCAAGTACCGGACCTCGGTGCTCACCGATCCCCCGAACGGCCAGATGCCAGCCATGACCGAGGAGGGCAAGGCCCGGGCGGCCGCCGCTCCCAAGTTCGCGTGGCCGAACAAGGGCTACGCCTGGTGGCTCGAGACGGGCGACATCCCGTACGACGGCCCGGAAACGAACATCGTCGGCGTGCGCTGCATGTACCAGCCGACCGCTTCGGTCGCGATCCGTCCGCTGCCGTACAACAACGTGAAGACGATCGTGCAGACCGAAGACCATTTCATGATCATGATCGAGTGGATGCACTGGACCCGGGTCGTTCGGATCGGCGGCGAGCACATGCCGCCGGAGTACACCTCGCTCGCCGGCGACTCGATCGGCTGGTGGGAAGGCGACACGCTGGTCGTCGAGACGACGAACTTCCGCGACATGCCCGACCTGCGGGGCGAGGGCGTGCGGGTCATCGAGCGCTTCAGCCCGAACGACGAGAACAGCCTGCTCTACAGCTTCACCGTCGAGAACCCCGAGTACGAGGCTCCGTTCAGCGGCGAGCTGCCGTGGGCGAAGACGACGCAGAAGAGCTACGAGTACGCCTGCCACGAGGGCAACTACGCGGCGGGCAACACGCTGCGCGGAGCGCGTCTGCTCGAGGCGGAGTACGAGAAGGGCCAGTCGAGTAGCGGCCAGGAGTAGGTCCGGCTTCCGGGACTGGGTGCGCCGGCGCCCTCGCCGGCTGGGTGCGCGGGTCTTCTGACCCGCTGCCGCCGAAGGCGGCCAGGAACGCGCGCCGCGAAGCGGCGACGAACTCCGCTAG
>JAJDZH010000218.1 GCA_022824725.1 Thermoanaerobaculia bacterium
GTACGTGCCGGCCGTCAGGCCGGCTCCGCTTTGGCGGCCAGTCCCATGCGCCCTAGCGCACCAGGGGGTAGAGGCCCGCCAGCCGTGCCGGTTTGACGCCGGCGGCGAACAGCGACCAGATCAGCCAGTTCGTCGCCACGGTGCGAACGACGCCTCGCTCGGCGAAGCGTCGGGACGAAGTGGTCGCGCGTTGCTCCACGACCGAGACCGGTCCCTGCCCGCGGAGGCGACCGATGAAGTCGAGATCCTCGAGGATCGGCAGGTCGGAGAATCCGCCGCAGGCGAGGTACGCCGCCGTCGTGGCGAATTGAGCCTGGTCGCCGAGCGGGGTATGCAGCCAGCGGGTTCGGATGTCGATCAGGATCCGGCCCCTCCGCAGCAGCGGCGGCGCCGCTTCGAAGTCGATCAGGAAGCCCCCGCCCGCCGCGCCGGAGTTCACCGCGCGTTCTACCCCGGCTCGCGCGGCCGGCGGCAGCCGCGTGTCGGCGTGGAGGAACAGCAGCACGTCGGCTCCGGCCCGGATTGCCCGGTCGGCGCCGGTTCGCAGTTGGAGTCCGCGCCCGGCGCGCGGCACGGTTTCGACCAGGGCGCCCGCGGCGGAGGCCAGTTCCGCGGTGCGATCCCGGCTGCCGCCGTCGACGACGATGAGCTCGTCGCAGTGGGTCCGCGCCGCGGCGATGGCGGTCCGGACCCGCGCCGCTTCTTCGAGCACCGGCATGACGATCGCGAGGCGCATTCCGGGCTGTTAGGTTAGCGAGTCGCGATGAGCGCCGGGACTTTCAGCCACCTCGACCGCGGCGGGCGGGCTGCCATGGTCGACGTCTCCGCCAAGGAAGTGACGCGGCGTTTGGCCGAGGCGTCCTGCCGCGTTCTGCTGTCCGCGGATACGGTCGAGCGGCTGGAGAATCTGCCCAAGGGCGACGCCCTGACCGTGGCCCGGATCGCTGGCGTTCAGGCCGCGAAGGGCACGGCGACCTGGATTCCCCTGGCCCATCCTCTGCCGCTCGATCAGGTCGAGGTCGAGATCGAACCGGCGGAGGGCGGCGTCACGATCCGTAGCCGGGTCGTGGCGACGGCTCGCACGGGCGCCGAGATGGAGGCCCTGACGGCGTGCGCCGCGGCGGCTCTCGCCCTCTACGACATGGTCAAGTCGGTCGAACGCGGCGCGGTCATCACGGATCTCCTGCTCGAAGCGAAGAGCGGAGGCCTGCGCGGCGACTACCGTCGCGGCTCGGGCTCCTAGCAGTCTGTCGGACCTGGCGCGGCACACTGGGTGCGCCGGCGCCCTCGCCGGCTTCTGAAGACAACGCGCCGCGCAGCGGCGACCATTCTGCCGCGCCAGGTCCGACAGACTGCTAGCTTCCGGCGATCATGCCGATCCTGTCCGGCCTCGACCGTCTGCTCGATGACGCCGGCTGCCTGAGGCGCCGGCGCTATGCGCTCCTGTGCCACCAGGCGTCTCTGAGTCGCGACGGCGTTCACGCGCATCTGGCCCTGGCGGCGACGGAGCCGGCGGCGGCTCTGTTGGCGCCCGAGCACGGCTTCTACGGCGTCGAGCAGGACATGGTCGCCGCGGCGAACGAGCGGGATCCGTGGACGGGTGTCCCGGTGATTTCGCTCTACGGCGAGGATGTCTCCAGCCTGCGGCCCCGGCCGGACGTCTTCGACGGCTGCGACCTGCTCGTGATCGATCTTCAGGACGTCGGTGCGCGCTACTACACGTTTGCCGCCTCCGCCGTGTGGGCTGCCGAGGTCGCGCTTGCCGCTGGCTGTGAGGTCTGGATCCTCGACCGTCCGAATCCCCTGGGCGGTCGGGACGTGGAGGGCAACCTGCTGGACCTCGATTTCACCTCCTTCGTGGGCGCCTTCCGCATGCCGCAGCGCCACGGACTGACGCTGGCGGAGATCGTCCTGCTGGAGGCGGGCCGCCGCCGCTGGGACACCGCTTCGCTCACCGTCTTCAAGGTCGACGGCTGGCGTCGCGAGCAGACGTGGCGGGACACGGGCTGGCCATGGACGGCGCCGTCGCCAAACATGCCGACGCCGGAAACAGCGGCCATCTACCCGGGGCTGTGCCTGTTTGAAGCGACCACCGTGTCCGAGGGTCGCGGCACGACGCGGCCGTTTCACCTTCTCGGGTCGCCCGGCGCCGATGCCCCAGCTCTCGCCGGCCGCTGCCGGGCGCGCCTCGAAGCGGCCGGACTGAACGGTCTCTCCGTGGTTCCGGCGATGTTCAGGCCCCAGTTCCAGAAGCACGCGGGAGCGGTGTGTGCCGGTGTGGAACTCCGCGTCGTCGATTCCGACGCCCTTCGGCCGGTTCGCGTCGGGTTCGAGTTGCTGCTTGCCTTTCGCGATGTTCTCGGGCCGGCATTCGCATGGCGCCGCGAGCCGTACGAGTTCGTCGCGGACAGGCCCGCGGTCGACCTGCTGGCGGGTACGGATCGCTTTCGCCTCGGACTGGACGCGGCCGGCGCACTCGGAGCCTGGTACGCGAGCTGGCGCGACGACGAGGACGAGTTTCGAGCCGAACGCGAATCGGTCTTGCTGTACTCCTGAAGCGCTGCAACAATCCGCCCAGGATGCAGCGGGTTCTGATTGCCGATTCGCTGGCGCCGGCCGGCGTCGATGTTCTGCGCCAGAGCGCCGAGGTCGACGAACTGCGGGACGCGGACCGGCCGCGCCTGGCCGAGTTGATCGCGGACTACGACGCCGTCATCGTGCGGAGCGGAACGCAGATCACGCGCGAGGTGCTGGAGGGCGGCGATCGCCTCAAGGTGGTGGGCCGCGCCGGCGTCGGCGTCGACAACATCG
>JAJDZH010000104.1 GCA_022824725.1 Thermoanaerobaculia bacterium
CCTCGTCTCCCAGGTGGTCCGCGACGCCGCCGACCGGCGCGCCGGCGCCGAGTGGGAGTTGGATCTCGAGCGCCGCGACGGGCTGCTCGAAGCGTCACTCAGCGTGGTCGAGGAGGACGGCCGTTTCGGCAGCGACCTTTCGCCCCGCCTCGTCCTCCTGCGCGGCGACCGCCGGATCGAGGCGCCGCTGCAGCGCACCGGACCCGGCCTCTACCGCCTGGCGTCCGGGGAGGGCACGCTGCTCGCGCCGAGCCTCGAGCCCTACCGCATCGAGGTCCACACCGGTCCCGCCGGCGCCCCGGCGACCATCGGGCCGGGCCGGACGATCTTCTATCCCGCCCGCGACGAACTTCGCCCCGGCGCTCCCGACATCGCGGCGCTTGCCGAACTCGCCGCCGCGACGGGCGGCCTCTTCCACGAAACCGTCGCCGGCTCCGTCGGCGCCATCACCGCGCCGAGCTCCGACACGGCCGTCCGCCGCTTCGACCTCTGGTCTGTTCTCCTGGTCGTCGCGACCCTCCTGTTCCTCGCTGAACTCCTGCTCCGCCGGCGACGGCGGCACGGGGCGTCAACAGTGATCCCGGTCCCGGCCGAAAGCCGCCCCGCGGGCCATATTTGACCGAAGAGCAACGATGCTGGGCGGGATGCATGGCCGCTCGAACCCTGGTGGCGCGTCCTCGCGCCACCAGTGTCCCAGTCGGATCGCCCGTCTTCGGGCGATCCGATGACATGCAGCGCGATTTCTGCCACGGACTGCTAGACCTGAAGTCCGGAGGCGGTGGCCACGTTCAAGCGATCGCTGGCCGAGGCGCGAGCCGCCGAGGACCGCTTGCGGCGCGTCCTGGTCGAGGACAGTTGGCTCGGCTGACCGGCGTCGACCGAAACGGTTATGCTCCAACCATGCTCGCCAAGGCCCGAATCCAGGAAGAAGCGCTCAACCTGCCGGTTCGGGAGCGCATCGAACTCGTGGTCGAACTCTGGGACAGCCTGACGCCGGGCGAGATTCCGGTCCCGGAATGGCAACGGGACCTGCTTCGCGATCGTCTAGCGGAGCTTGAGCACCTCCCGCCCGAGGAGCGTTCCGCACCTTGGGAGGAGGTCCGCCGACAGGTCTTCACCCATAAGGCGTGACACCGGCGGTCAGACTTACGTCTGCCGCGGTGCAGGACCTGGCGCTCGTCGAGCAGTGGTACTTCGACGAGGCGCCGCACGTGCCGGCGTCCTTTGAAGAGGAGGTAGACACAACCTTGGGCCGCGTAGCGGAGCGACCCGATCTGTACCAGGCGGTGATGTGGACGGTTCGCCGCGCACCGCTGCGGAAGTTCCCGTTCTCGGTCTTCTACCGGGTCCTGCCCGAGTTGTTCGAGGAGGCCCGCAACGACCAAACCCCGATCATGGTCGAGCCTACGGCTACATCCGTCAGTACTACTGACGCGCTAGCGAAACGGCTGTCCACGCGCGAGGCCCGATTCCGTCTGCCTCGCTGGCGAAAGAGGTCAGCGACCTGAAGAAGCACTCGCAGCCCACGCGAGCACGCCGGCCAGCCCGGCATCCGTGCCGAGGGCCGCGGGTTCGACCCGCACGCCGTCGGTCGGGAACACGCGCACGCGGTCGGCGATCGTCCGTCTGACGCCGTCGAACAGCACGTCGCCGAGACCGGCGACGCCGCCGCCGAGCACGATGAGTTCGGGGTGCAGGGTGACCACGACGTTGGCCGCGGCGATGCCGACGAGGCCCGCGATCCGTTCGAGTTCCCGTGTCACCGCCTCGTCGCCGGCCGCTGCCGCCTCGCCCATCGTCTCGGCCGTCACCCGTCCGGCATCGCCGGCAGTGAGATCGAACAGCGCCGGCGCCTGACCCGAGCGCAGCAGCCGGACGCCGGCGGCGGCGATCGCCGGACCGCTCGCCACCGCCTCCAGGCAGCCCCGGGCGCCGCAGCCGCAGAGGGGGCCGCCGGGATCGACGATCTGGTGGCCGAGTTCGCCGGCCGAACCGAGCGGCCCCAGGCGCAGCCTGCCGTCGACCACGACGCCGCCGCCGATGCCGGTGCCCAGGGCGAACAGCGCCATCGTCGATGTGCCGCGGCCGGCGCCGAACGTGAACTCGCCCAGAGTCGCCGCACGGACGTCGTTCAGCAGGTGAACCGGCGCCGCCAGCCGCTCGCCAAGCAGGCGGGCCACCGGGACATCGCGCCACTGACCCGGCAAGTTCGGCAGGAACCGGGTGACGCCGGCCTCGAGGTCGACCCATCCGGGGCAGCCGACGCCGATGGCGGCCGGCGGTTCCCCGACTTCCCGCGTCAGCTCGAGAAGGCCCTCGGCGATCCGGTCGAGGATGGGCTGCCAGCCGTCATAGCCGCCGCCTTCGAGTTCCCGGCGAGCCACGAGGCGGAACTCGCCGGCCGCGCTATCGACAACGCCCAGGGCGAGGCCGACATGGGAACCGCCGAGATCGACGGCGCCGTGGAGTGCCTCAATCGTCATGGTCCGACCGCGCCATTCTCCCAGAGAGAAGCGGCCTCACAAAGAACAACGGCGCGTCCAACCGAATGGACGCGCCGCATGTTCAGGGGATCGCTGTGACGGAGCCGCTACTCGCCGCCGCCGGCAGCGGGCGTCGCGGCCGCCGTCGCCTCCTCGACCTCGGTGACGAGGTCGGCGCCCGTGTCCTCCGAGTAGTCGATGAAGCCGATCATCATCTCGTCGGTGGTCGGGCCGCCGAACTGGATGGCGCGCGTCGTGTCGAGCTCGAGCACCGTCTGCTCGTTCCGCTCCTCCGTGTTGACGTAGGTCATCAGCACGTCGATGCGGGTGCCGGCCGGAAGGTCCCTCGGCTCCTTGTAGATGTAGTTCGTCTGCCAGTTCCAGTCGTACGCCGGGACGTCGAGGAGAATCTCCTCCGTGCCGTCGGGGTAGTACGCCGTGTACCTGGCGTCAAGACCGCGCAGGTGGGAGTGCGGCAGGTAACCGTAGATCGTGGTCGGGTACTCGAAGACCTTCGAGGCGCCGATGATCCAGTTCTCATGGCCCGGCGGGATCTCGAAGTCGCTGTTGCCGACGCCTTCCCACTTGGCGATCCGGTCGATCTTCGCGTCCTTGGGATGGAACTTGAAGGCCATCTGGGAGCGGTCCCAAACGCCGCTGCCCTCGCCCGGCTCCTTGTTGTAGTGCATCGAGAAGTAGAGCTGCGTGCCCGGCACGAGCAGCCGGCCGGCGCCTTCGGGCAGGTAGAACGGCTCGGTGCCGGGGGCGATGCCGCCGAGCAGCCCGGAAGCGCCCGGCGTCTCGGTCTCCGTAGCGACGCGCGAACCGACGACGTGGTGGACGACATCGCTGCCGGGGCGGAACTCGATCGCCTGGATCCAGCGCGGCTCGGGGAGCATCTCCTCCGTGATCATGACCGCCTTCAGGCTGATGTTCAGGTCCTTCACGTCGTCGTCGACCCAGAACGGCTCGGCCAGATCGAGCACCAGGTCGGGCTCGCCGATCAGCCATCCCGTCGGCCACTCGAGCGCCTCCGGAGCGTTCGCCGGGTCGCCGCGGCGGGCGCCCGTCTTGGCCCAGCCGACGATCGTGTCGATCTCTTCCGCGGTCAGGATCCGCTCGTTCGTGAACTGCCCGTGGGTGTCGTCGCTCGCGAACCAGGGCGGCATTTCCTTCGCCTCGACCTGCCGCGCGATGCTCCGCGCCCAGGGACGCGTCTCTTCGTACGTCGTCAGGGCCATCGGGGCCTTCATGCCGCCGTAGGCGACGCCCTCGGGGCGATGGCAACCCTGGCAGGAACGCTGCAGGATGGGCTCGACGTCCTCGTGGAACGTGATCGTGTCGGGGCTGGCCGTCTCGTTGGGGCCGGCGGCAAGAACCGGGGCCGCGGCGACGAGAAGCATGGCGGCGAGAGCGACGAAGCGGGAACGACGTGACATCACGGGCTTCCTCCCAGAGGGTCCAGTTGCGGTTGATCGGACCCTACCACACTGAGTGACGACTCAGCTATTGG
>JAJDZH010000015.1 GCA_022824725.1 Thermoanaerobaculia bacterium
GCTCGACGCCATGCGCCAGGACATCGAACGGTTCTGCCTGCGCTTCCCCGTGCCCGGCGTGACCCCGCCGGACGCCGGCGCCGCCAGCCCCCGAAGATCAAGCGCCGCCAGACCCTGAACACCAGACGCGAGAGGCTGAAGAACGAGATGACCCCCGAACCGAACGAACACGCGATCCGCCATGAGTTGGAGGACGGCGTCCTCACGATCACGCTGAACCGGCCCAAGCGTCTCAACGCCTTCAACGGTCAGATGATGGCGGAGATGATGGATGCCTTCGACCGCGCGGACGCGGACGACGACGTCCGCGCCGTCATCATCACCGGCGAAGGGCGTGGTTTCTGCGCCGGCGCCGATCTCTCCTCCGGCGGCGACACCTTCGCCCGTTCCAACGCCGACCTCGACGACTACCGGGACGGCGGCGGCGTGCTGTCGCTGCGGATCTACGACCTCCGCAAGCCGATCATCGCCGCGATCAACGGCCCGGCGGTCGGAGTCGGCATCACGATGACCCTGCCGATGGACGTCCGCCTGGCCTCGACGGAGGCGCGGATGGGCTTCGTCTTCGTCCGCCGGGGCATGGTGCCCGAAGCCTGCAGCAGCTACTTCCTGCCCCGGCTCGTCGGCATGGGGCGGGCCTCCGAGTGGACACTGACCGGCCGCGTGTTTCCGGCCTCCGAAGCGTTGGAAGCAGGGCTCGTCAATCGCGTCCTGCCGCCGGACGAGCTGCTCCCCGCCGCCCGCGAGCTGGCGAGCGAGATCGCGGCCAACACCTCGCCTGTTTCGGTCGCGATCACCCGGCACATGCTGTGGAAGGCCCTCGACGCCGAGTCGCCGATGGCGGCGCACCGTGTCGAGTCGAAGGGCATCTACACCCGCGGCCGGAGCGCCGACGCTAGGGAGGGCGTCACATCCTTCCTCGAGAAGCGCCCGGCCGAGTTCCCGATGAAGGTCAGCTCCGACCTGCCCCCCTACTTCCCCTGGTGGGAGGACGAACGGTTCTGAAACAGAACGGCGGCAGCGCAGCGGAGACCTCCGACCGCCGCCGGGCGGTGGCGTCCTGGTGTCTCTACGACTGGGGCAACTCCGCCTTCACCACCCTGGTGGTGACGTTCGTCTACGCCACCTTCTTCACGCAGACCTTCGCCGAGAACGCGGATCGGGGCACCGTCCTCTGGTCCCGTGGGGTCACCACGAGTTCCCTGATCATCGCCCTGGTCTCGCCGATCCTGGGGGCGATGGCCGACCGCGGTGGGCACCGTCGCCGCTTCCTGGCAGCGGCCACGCTGATCTCGGTCGGAGCGACCGCCTGGCTCACCTTCGTCGTTCCGGGAAGCGGCAACGCCGTGCTGGCGGCTCTTGCCCTGTTCGTCGTCGCAAACATCGGTTTCGAGGTCGGCATGGTGTTCTACAACGCCTTCCTGCCACAGGTATCGACCCCGGCGACGATCGGCCGCATCTCCGGCATCGGCTGGGGCATCGGCTATGCGGGCGGCCTGGTCAGCCTGGTACTGGCGCTGCTCGGACTGGTCGGGCTCGGCGACGCCCAACCCTGGGTGTCATTGAGCACCGAGGCCGGCTTCAACGTCCGCGCCACGAACCTCCTTGTCGCCGGGTGGTTCCTGCTCTTCAGTCTGCCGATGCTTCTAGTGGTGCGGGACCAGAGGGGTGCCCGAAGCGCCTCAACCTCCGGTACTGCGACTTCCATCGGCAGGGCGTTCCGCGACCTGGCACGCACGTTCGGCCGCATCCGGGAGTTCAAGGACATCGTTCGCTTCCTGCTCGCCCGGCTGGTCTACAACGACGGCCTGATCACCATGATGGCCTTCGGTGGCGTCTACGCCGCGGGGACGTTCGGGATGGACACGAGCGAAGTCATCCTCTTCGCCATCTCGCTCAACGTCACCGGCGGACTCGGCGCCTTCCTGTTCGGCCTCCTGGACGACCGCCTCGGCGGCCGGGCGACGGTGCTCTGGAGCCTGGTCGGCCTGTTCCTGTGCACCTTCGTCGCGGTCGTGGCAACCAGCAAGGCCGTGTTCTGGATCGCTGTCCTGATTTCCGGCCTGTTCATCGGCCCCGTCCAGTCCGCGAGCCGGTCGCTGATGGCCCGCTTCGCGCCCGAGCGTTACGAATCCGAGTTCTTCGGGTTCTTTGCCTTCTCCGGCAAGGCGACCGCCTTCCTCGGGCCGCTGCTGCTCGGGTTGATCACTGCCGGCTACGGGCAGCGGGCCGGCGTCTCGGTCGTCCTTGTCTTCTTCCTGGTCGGCGGCCTGCTGTTGCTCCGCGTCGATGAGGCACGGGGCATCGAACGAGCAACGCGCGGCGCGTAGCCGACTCAACCATGGACTCCGAAACCACGTAGAAAAGAGAGGGAGGCGATGGAGGCAGTCAGCAACTGGTGGGGGTCACTCGAGGGGGCGTATCGCGTCTTCTACGCGCTCGGCATCGTCTCCGCCCTGGCCCTGCTGATTCAGGTGGTCCTCACCGTCTTCGGGCTCGACGACATCTTCGACGCGGCCGAGGGCGAAGGCGCCTCGCTGCTCTCGATGCGCACCGTGAGCGGC
>JAJDZH010000098.1 GCA_022824725.1 Thermoanaerobaculia bacterium
AGAACCATCCTCGAACCTTGTAAACTCTTTGTTCCCAGCAGTTTACGTCCGCTCCGCACCGGATCCGGTGCGCCCGCCTCCCGTGCTCTAAGTCACTCATGAGCAAGAGGTTAAGACGACCGAACGGCTGACCGGAATTGCCGGATACTTCGACTCGACTGTACAGTGACAGGCATGGATCCAAGTCAGGCAACGCGTGAGGTCTTCTGGAACATCCAGTACACATGGTTGGTGTACGCCCTGATGGTCCCGACCCTGGCCATCTTCGCCTGGGGCTTCTGGCTCAAGATCCGCCGTTGGCGCGCCGGTCAGCCGGCTGTCCGGTTCGATCGCATCGGCGAGCGGCTCCGGCTCTTCCTCCGGAACGCCGTAGGCCAGGGGCGCACGATCAAGAGGCGCTACGCGGGCCTCTTCCACACGCTCGTCTACACCGGCTTCATCGTCCTGTTCCTGGCCACCACCGTGGTCGCCATCCACCACGACACGCCCCTGCACATCATGAAGGGGCACTTCTACCTCATCTTCCAGTCCCTGATCGTCGACATCTTCGGCCTCTTCGTGCTCGTGGGCGTCGCCCTGGCCGCGATACGACGCTGGATCTCGAAGCCGAAGCTGCTGGTCTACACCGACGAAGCGAGCTGGATTCTGGTCACGATCTTCGTCATGGCCCTGACGGGCTTCATGATCGAGGGCTGGCGAATAGCCGTCACCGACGACCCCTGGGCCGCCTGGTCGCCGATCGGCAACCTGTTCGCTCTCGGTTCCGATCCCTGGATGACGGATACGGCGATGCAGCGCGGCCACGTGATCATCTGGTGGTTCCACCTGGTGGTGGCGTTCGGCTGGATCGCCTGGGTGCCGTTCAGCAAGATGTCCCACGTCTTCACGGCCCCGCTGAACATCTTCACCGCCAACCTGGACGGCTACGGCGGCTCGCTCAAGACGATCGACTTCGAGACCGCCGAACGCTTCGGGATCAATCACCTCGGCGACTTCACCTGGAAGGACCTGCTCGACTTCGACGCCTGCACCGAGTGCGGCCGCTGCACCGACGTCTGCCCGGCCAACACGGTGGGCAAGTCGCTGTCGCCGCGGGACATCATCCTCGACCTGCAGGGGCTGATGCACAAGCGGGGCGACGAGTTTCTGGGCAGCCGGGCGGGTAACGGCAACGGCGGCAACGGAAGCGGTGAACTCCTGCCGATCATCGACCAGAAGACAGCCGTATCGCCGGAAGCGCTCTTCGCCTGCACCACCTGCGCCGCCTGCATGGAGGCCTGTCCGGTCCACATCGAACAGATGCCGAAGATCGTCGACGCGCGCCGCTACCTCGTCATGGAGGAAGCGGACTTCCCCGAGGGGATGATGGACATGATGAACTCGCTCGAGTCGCGCCAGCATCCGTTCGCGGGCACTCAGTTCAGCCGCGTCGACTGGACCGAGGGTCTCGACATCGACGTGATGGCCGAGATGGACGATCCACACGAGGCCGAGGTCCTGATGTGGGTTGGCTGCGGCGGCGCCCTGGTCGAGCGCAACCGGAACACCGTCCGCGCCACCGCGAAGCTCCTCAAGAAGGCGGGGGTGAAGTTCGCGATCCTCGGCCGCGAGGAATCCTGCACCGGCGATCCGGCCCGCCGCGTGGGCAACGAGTTCCTGTTCGAGATGCTGGCCAAGGGCAACGTCGAGACGATGGAACGCTACGGCGTGCGCAAGGTCGTCACCTCCTGCCCCCACTGCTTCAACTCGTTCAGAAACGAGTACCCGCACTTCGGCGGCAGCTACGAGGTCTACCACCACACCCAGTTCCTCGATCAACTGCTCGAGTCGGGCCGTCTCGACGGGAACGGCGCCGGGGACAGCTCGAACGGGAGCTCGACGATCACGTTCCACGACCCCTGCTACCTCGGCCGCCACAACGGCGAGTACGACGCGCCCCGCAACCTGCTCGCGCAGGTCGGCGGCGCGAGGCAGGTCGAGATGGAGCGCAGCCGGAACACGAGCTTCTGCTGCGGCGGCGGCGGCGGCATGGCCTTCGTCGACGAGCCGCCGGACCAGCGGGTCAACCAGGAACGCGCCCAGGAGGCGGTCGACACCGGCGCCGACGTGGTGGCCGTAGGCTGCCCCTTCTGCGCCACGATGCTCGACGACGGCGTGAACGCCCGCCGCGGCGACCGCGACGTCCAGGTCAGGGACGTGGCGGAGCTGCTCTGGGACGCGGTCGGCGAGTCCGAAGAGCCTGCGCCCTAGCATCCTCTCCGTCCACTGGGTCCATTGCGAACCTACCGGGCGGTCGGTAGACTACTCTTCGTGACCTTCCGAGGACCCTCGACCCGATGACCGCCCTGGACAACGCGGCCCTCCGGGCCGCCACCGGCGCGGCCGACGGCGAGCAGGACCGGCGGGCGGAGATCTACCGCAGCGCGGCGCGGATCTTCCACCGCAAGGGCTACCACGCCACCTCGATCAACGACATCGCCGCCGCGGTCGGACTGACCAAGGCCGGCCTCTATTACTACATCAAGGGCAAGCAGGACCTTCTGTTCGCGATCATGGGTTTCGCCATGGACCAGCTCGACGAGCAGGTCATCGAGCCGGCCCGGCGCGTAGAGGATCCTCAGGCCCGCCTGGAGACGATCGTCGCGCGCCACGCCCGGCTGATCACCCAGGACTCCTCGGCGCTGACCATCCTGGTCAACGAACTCGAGGGGCTCCTCCCCGACGACCGCGCCGACATCATCGGCAGGCAGCGGGACTACGTCGATTTCATCGCCGACACCCTCGCCGCCCTGCGCGACGAGGGCAAGGTCCTGGGCCTCGACCCCACGGTGGGAGCGTTCAGCCTGGTGGGGATGATCCTCTGGATCTCGCGCTGGTATCGGGCGGACGGCCGGCTGGACGGCGACGAAGTGGTGGCGGAAGTGACCCGCATGGCGATCTCCGCGGTGCTGAACCGCGGTGAAGACAGCAACGCCGGCAACCCGGCCAGGACCGGGCAGCCGGCGAAGGAGACGCGAGAATGAGAGTGCTCGTCTGCCTGAAACAGATTCTCGATCCGGACGTTCCCGCGCGGGACTTCCAGATCGATCCCGACGCCAGGGCCGCCAGACGGGGCGGCGCCAACCTGGTGACGAACATCTTCTGCGAGAACGCGGTCGAGACGGCTCTCCAGTTCCGCGAGGCGGCAGGCGGCGACGTGAAGATCACCGCGCTCTGCTACGGCGAGTCCTCGGCCGAGGACTGTCTGCGCAAGGCGATGGCGATGACGGTCGACGAAGCCTGCCTGGTCGAGCGCGCCGGCAGCACGAACCCCGACGCGGCTGCCGTGGGTCGCGTGCTGGCGGCGGCGATACGGCGGCTGGAGCAGGACGGCGGACCCTTCGACGCCGTGCTCGTCGGCCGGGAGTCGGGCGACTGGGGCGTGGGACAGACCGGCGGCGTGCTGGCCGAGGAACTCGGCCGGCCCGCGCTGGGTTTCGTCGAGAGCATCCAGCCGGGCAACGGCAGCGTGACGCTCCGCCGTCAGACCGACGTCGGCATCGAGGTCGCGGAGGCCGAGCCGCCATTCCTCGTCACCATCACGAACAACGAGGACAACGTGCCCCGCATCCCGAAGACGCGGGACGTGATGATGTCCTACCGCAAGCCCCTCCAGAAGCTGAGCCTCGCCGACCTGGCGCTGGACAGCGAGGAGATCCGGGCCGGCTCCTCGATCTTCGAGGTCGAGGAGATCTTCATCCCGGCGGACGAAGTCGAGTGCGAGCTGGCGGAAGGCGACACCCTGGACGAGCGAGTCGATCAGCTCGCCCGGAAGATCCACGAAGTCGTCGCATCCATCGGCTGACGCGGACGGAACCCGGCAGCAAAGGGCAAAGGAGAGAAACGATGGCGAACGTTGCAGTCTGTGTCCTGGGCAGTCTCGGCTATGACCGCGCCGCGCAAGGCGCGGCGGGCGCCGGCCGCGCCCTCGCCGAGAGTGTCGGCGGCGAACTCCACGCTCTGGTGATCGGCCCCGCCGGGGACGACGCGGTCGCGGCGCTCGCGACCGTCGCCGACCGCGTGGTGGTCGGCGCCAACGAAGCGCT
>JAJDZH010000135.1 GCA_022824725.1 Thermoanaerobaculia bacterium
GCCGCCACGGCGACGGGGTCGCGGGCGGTCACGCGCTCGCGGTGCCGGTCGAGCACGAAGTCGGAGATCTTCTGCGCGTCCGCGGCGGCGCGCCGGATCTCTCTGGGGTCCTCCTCAAGCGCCTGGATCCAGCCCTCGACGGAGGCCGCGCCCCTGCTCGGGTCGTGTCCCACGCCGACGCGCACGCCGGTCATCATCGCGCTGATCTCGGCCCTGAGCTCCTCCCTCGCGTACTGGGGCGAGCCGAACCCGCCGTCGATGCCCTCGATGAGGGTCTCGCGGTTCATCCGGTCCTTGTGGCCGGTGCTGTGGCCCAACTCGTGGAGCGCGGTCTGGTAGTAGTGGTTGGCGGACGGGAACTGCCCGCGCTCGGGCAGCACGATCTCGTCGCGCTTCATGTGGTAGTAGGCGCGGTCGCCCGCGACGTGGCGGACCGGGACGCCAACGTCCTCCATGACCCGCTCGGCCTCTTGGTGCACCTTCCAGAGCGGCTCGGGCGTGGGGTTGGACCGCTCGGGCAGCCCGTCGGCCTGCTCGGCGTTGAACACGGTGTACTGGCGGACGAATGGCGCCTTGAGTTTCTCGTAGCGGTAGACGCGCTTCCCCTCGGCGTCCCGCCTCGGCCGACCCTGCTCGTCGGTGACGGCGATCCGCTTCTTGTCCTGGAAGGAGAGGATGCGCGTGCCGCGCTCGCCCTTCCTGACCTGTCCGCCCCGGTTCTGGATCTGGCGGTAGGTGCCCCAGCGCACGTCGCCGTAGCCCTGCTCCTGCTGCACGGAGGCGAGGTGCAGGCTGTTGCCGCCCCGGTAGGAGCGGTCGGTGTCCACGTTCATGGGCATCACGCGCTCGCCCGGCGCCCACGGCTTCTGCCAGGGCGCGGTGCCCTGCCGGATCTGCTCGATGATCGCGTCGGCGAACTTGCGGTGGTATTCGTCGTGGTTCATCGGTCCACCTCCTCGCCGTGCGGGTCGTCCCAAGCGGCGGCGATCTCGTCCTCGCTCCCCACGTCCTCGGGGAAAAGGCCGTACTCCTCGGCCAGGAAGGCGTCGACTTCGAGCGTGTCGCCGCTGTCGCGGGCGAGTTCGCGGTCGAAGTCCTCGAACGTCTCGACGCGGATGGTCCCGTCGATGCTTGTCATGCGTTCACCTCCTTCAGTGGTTGGGTGGTCCATGTCGGTTCCGTGATCCAGCGGCCGGTGGCCGCGTCGTAGCCGCGCACTTCGAGCGCCTCCTCGACGAACCGGTGTCCGTCGCGGCGGGTCACGTGGAGCACGAGCGCGATCCCGTCGACGACGCCCCGGCATGTGACCTCCCAGGGGAGCGCGTCCCCGGCCTGCATGGCGCAGCTCGCGAGGCGCGAGAGCGCGGAGCGGGCGTTGTTGGCGTGGACGGTCGTGAGCGAGCCGCCGTGTCCGGTGTTGAGGGCCTGCAAGAGGTCGGCGGCCTCGCCGCCCCTGACCTCGCCGACGACGATGTGGTCGGGCCGGTGGCGGAGCGCGTGCCGCACCAGGTCGCGGATCTCGACGGGCGTCTCGGAGAAGGTGGCTCCCGCCTCGAAGCGGAGGCAGTTGGCCCGGTCGATCCTGAGTTCGAGCGTGTCCTCGATGGCGACGATCCGCTCGTCTTCGGGCAGGAGTTCGATCAGCGCGTTCAGGAGCGTCGTCTTGCCCGATCCCGTGCCGCCGGAGACCAGGATGTTCTGGCGGGCCGCAAGCGTCCTCCGGGCGGCTTCGAGGATGTCTTCGGGCAGCGAGCCCAGCCGCACGAGGTCCTCGGCGGAGAACGCGCGGCCCCCGAACCGGCGTATGGTGATGGCGACCTCGGGACTCGCGGGCGGAGTGCAGATCGCGACCCGCGATCCGTCCTCCAGCCGAGCGTCCAGGATGGGCCGGGCGGCGGGATCGAGCCCGAGCGGGCGGGCGATGTGGATCGCCGCGCGGTGGAGCCAGGCGGCTGTGAGCGCGGGCGCGTCGTGGGGCTCCAGCTTCCCGGCTCTCTCGACCCAGACGTTGCCGGGTCCGTTGATCATGATCTCGGAGACCTCCGGGTCCCCGAGCAGACCCTCCAGGCCCGGAAGGAACGGGGTGAGATGGCCGACACCGCTCGCGCGTTTCATATCCGGCCCTCCTCGCGCTGCCGCCAGTAGCCCGTCTCCCTCGGCAGGTAGTGGGGCTTCAGATACACGCGGCGGGCGGGGAGCGACTTGACGCCATCGTACGGGAGACAGATCGCCTGATAGTTGGCGAGCAGCCCGAACTGACGGGGCGTGAACACCGGCTCCCTCTGTTTCCGGAACGACTTGCTCGCGCCGAGCTGGCCGTCGCCGCCCCCGGCCCGGCCGGACAGGAGTGAGAACTCGGGCTTGTTCGAGGTCTCGGTGAACGTGTAGGACGCCTGCGTCTTCATGACGGAGCCGCACATGTCGGACGCGATCTTGGCCGAGGCGTCGTCGGACAGCGACAGGAAGATCCGGGTGCGGAGCGTCTGGACGAGCGTGCGCCACGCCTCGCCGGAGGGCAGCACGGAGCGGAGCGAGGAGATCGACTGAGTGGCGACGATGGGGATGCACCGGCACTGCCGGGTCAGCGCGAACGCCTTCTCGTCGCCCGAGGGATCGTCCTGTCCCACGGTGGCGAACGCCTGATATTCGTCGCAGATGAACACGGCGGGGCGCATGTAGCGTTCGGGCCGGAGCGCGGCTTCGGCCGGACGCCGGAGCAGCGCCTGCATCCATGCGTTCTTGAGGAACACGCCGATGGCGCGGGCCAGCGCCGGGTTCGCCCCGGCGGGCATGTTGAGCGCCAGCACCTTGCCGCCCTCGATCAGGTCGGCGAGCGGCGGCAACCTCCTGCGAAGGCCCGGCATGGGCGGAGCCATTGCGCCTTCGTCCCCCTCGGCCTCGCCGGCAGCGGCGGGTTCCGGCTCGGGTGCCTTCGGCGGCGGCGGGCAGAACACGCGCGCCACGTCCGGCTGATCGAAGAGCGACAGGAACACCGAGATGCCTTCAACGATCGAGGTGCGGAGCTTGGCGTCGAGCTTCAACCAGTCGTGCCGGTACCACCGCTCGACGGCCTCCACCTGCTCGGCGTACTCGCGGCCCGCGCCGCTTCCCACCGGCTCGGCGGCGTACTCGACCTTCAACTCCGCGAGAAGCGCCGCGCGTTCCGGATCGAGGGGGCACGCCACCGTGTCGCTGCCGGGCGCCATGTCCCAGTCCCAGTCACCGAGCGCCTTCCGGTGTTTGGTGAGAACCTTGGCGGCGATGACAACCCGCATGGGACACCGCCGCAGGGCCTCGGCCTTCGCCTCCCCGATCTTGTTCGCGAACAGCTTCGCGTCGACCGTGCAGCGGTAGATGTCGCGGAGCGTGACCCAGCCGCCCGGCAGGAGCCGGTGAAGCTCGACGATCCAGCGAACGAGGTTCGTGTACGCTTGTTGCCAGAACGGTTCCCGCGACTTGCCGAAGAGCTGGTTGATGAGCGACGCCACGCTGTACGCCATCGAGTAGGAGTCGAGCCGCGGATCGTCGAGCGGATTCCACTGCCAGGCTCCTCCAAGCCCGATTTCGAGATAGTCGTCCTCTCGCCCGGCCTCGCCAAGGATGCCCCGGACCTGGTGGCAGAAATCCCCTTTCACTTCGAGCACGAGCGCGCCCGCGCGGCGGTCGGCGTCCTCGGCCTGCCACGAGAGCAGCTGCCGGGCGAACGGGTACATGCAGGCCGTCGTCTTGCCGGTGCCGACGGCCCCGACGACGAGGACGCCGGTGTAGAGTCCCTTCTCGGGGACGACGAGCCAGGAGGGCCTGTCGCTCTCCCGGGCAACGGTGGGATGGTGCAGTTCCCCGACGACGAGGGACGGCGCGTCGTCCCCGGGCGAGTTGGGCCAGGTGGGCAGCCTGCCCCGGTTCCGGCGCATGGCGAGCGGCTCCAGCCAGACCCGCGAGACCGAGCGCATGACGCTGCCGAAGAGCAGCACGGCCACGCCGGGCGCGAGGTAATACCAGACGCGGATCGCCGTATGGATGCCCGGGTCGTTTTGGGCGATCAGGTCCAGAAACGGGTTGCCGCCGATGGGCGGGAACGGCGCGAGCAGCGCCCGGACGGCCGCCACCGCCAAGGCGGCTCCAAGGAGGACGAGCGTCCACGGCCTCATCGGGCGGACACCCTTCCTGGAAGGACTGCTGGCACGCTAGCGACCCCGGGAGGGCGGGGGCGGGCGGTGCGCATGCACACCCGCCCTCGAACCCGTACCGAGCCCTCGGCGCGGGGGGTCGCTAGCGTCACCGCCTGTGACGCCCGCGCGGCACGGGCCGGCATGTCCGCCCCGGCGCACGGCGTTGCCGCGCCAGCGGTTGCGCGCCGGTGCCGGTGCGCACTGCGGAAGCCTCGAAGTGCGCATCGCACCCCCATGTCGTTTGCGCGCTCAGCTACGGCCGCAGGTCGGGGGACGGTCATCGGTAGCGAGCTCCCTGGAGCCGCGTCGTCTGCCAAAGGGTGCCCCGGTCGATCGAGCCGGGGCGGGCCTGACGCCGCGCCCGGCTTTCGAGCGCGATGCTGCGCTTCAGCGCCGCCTGAAGACCGCCGAACTCTTCGAGGATGTGGACCGCGCCCTGGAGGATCGCCCGTTCGATCCGGGCGAGTTCTTCGGCGATCCCGGGGTCCGGCTCGCCGCGTCCGCCAGCCTCGGCCCAGCCGCGCGTCACGCGCCGCGCACGTTCGAGTTCGCGCGTGGTGCGGGCGACGGTCACGATCTCCGACGACAGGCCCCGGCTGCGGAGCGCGCGCCAGAGTCCGCCGTGCGCCTTGCCCCAGGAACGGAGCGCGGTCGCGGTGTCGTGGCCGGGCTCGGCGTAGACGAACAGGGCGCGGGCCGAGTCCAGCGCGACGGGCAGCTTGAGCGGAAAGTGACGCCGGGTGGTGCCGGAGGCTCCGCGGTACAGCTTGACGGGCAGCAGGTCGCGCTCAATGCCCAGCGCCTCGCACGCGGCGACCTTCTCGTGCTCGGTCGGGAGCCACGGCAGGTCGGAGTGCTCGATCACGTAGTCGAGCGAGAGCAGCCGCCGGAGCAGCACCTCGGGAGACGCCTTGCGGCGGTGGCGGACGTGCTCGGCTCCGAGCGCCCTGTAGACCGCCCGCGCGTAGATGCGGCACACGCGCCCGATCCCCCGGACGCCGGGCACGGTCTCCTCGGCCGCCAAGCCCTGCCGGATCAGCGCCAGCACGAGGCGGCGCGCCCGCTCGTGATGCGTGTCCAGGAACCGCGTCGCCTGCGCGCGCGTGAACACGCCGCTGTGCAGGCACACGAGCGCGATCCATTCGGCCTTGTGGCCCGTCCAGCCGAACGCTTCGAGCGCCTTCTCGCGGCCCTTGAGATGCGCGATCATCGCTCGTCTCCCGTCACGAGCGCCCGGTCGGCCCGCATGTAGGTGACGAGGAGCCCCATCGGGTTGTGGACGACCAGCTCGGTCGGGATCGAATCGAGGAACTCGAACCTGAGCGTGAGCGACCAGCGCTCGCGCCGCAGCTCCTGCTCTCCGCGTAGGTGCACCAGATCGAAGTCGGCCGTCGCGCCGTGCGGCGGCTCGGGCGCGGGGTGGATGCGGAGCACGACCTGCTCGACTTCGGTCTCCGTGTCGGCGGTGCCCGCCGCCACGCTCGCGACCTCCGCGCCGTCCCTCTGGAACGCGGCGTTTGCCAAGTCCGTGCTCAGGAACCGGAGGCTCCGCGTCCATTGCTCCTGAGCGGTGGCCCGGCGCCGCGAGTGGAAGTCGAGGACGAACCGGTTCAGGAAGTATTTCGTCGTGGGGTCGAGCGGGTCGGCCTGCGCCGTCGCGGCCTCGTAGGCCAGCGCCTCGGCGCGGCCCACCTCGTCCACCCGTACGACGATGGGCTTGGGCGGCTCCGCGCCCGCGATCCGAAGCAGCACGAAGACGCCAAGCACGATGCTCGCCGAGAGGAAGATCAGGATCGTCCTGAGCTTCCTGTTCGCCTGCACCGCCTCGCCCCAGATCTCGGCGTACTCGCGGCCCGCGTCACGGTCTCGTTTCATCATCGGCTTCTCCTTGGGGTTCAGACTGGCTTGACAGGGGCGGCGGCCTTGCTGGCTCCCTGCATGACGAGGGCGACGAACCCGGACCCGGCGGAGCCGGAGCCGGAGACGAGCATCGAGGCGAGCTCGCCGACCTTGAGCCCGGCCATGAGGCCGGAGACGACGAGCGGCATGAGGACGACGGCCC
>JAJDZH010000090.1 GCA_022824725.1 Thermoanaerobaculia bacterium
CGCGGAGCGGCGCAGGCCGGAGAAAGTAGCCGCCGGCCGGAGGCCGGCGACGATGTTGATGGCCGCCTGCGGCGGCAGCGGGTCAGAAGACCCGCGCACCCAGAGGGCAGTCTCTGGCTAGACGCTCCAACGCCACAGCTCGTACCTTCCTTCAACGGTAGGACGAAACGAATGAGTGACGCGGATCATCTGGCGGAGGAACGCAAGCCGCTCGGCTGGCACTGGAGGGGCTACCACCCTCACCTGGACGATCCGGGCCGGCTTCAGAACGTCGGATTCCGACTGGCGGACAGCGTGCCGCAGCACCTCCTGAAGCGCTGGCGTGCGGAAGTCGAAAGATGCAGCGATGAAGTTCGCGCCGCCAGACTTCACCGGCTGGTCAGCCGCTTCGAGGACGCCGGCTACGGCGGTTGTCAACTACGCCAGCCGGCAATCGCTTCCATGGTTCAGGAAGTGCTCTTCTACGGCGATGGCGACGCCTATCGACTCATCGACTGGTGCGTCATGCCGAACCATGTCCACGTCCTCTTGCAGCCGCTGCGACCGTTGCCCGGCATCGTGCGGGCGTGGAAGGCCGTCACCGCGCGCCGCGCCAACCGGATCCTCCGCCGCAGCGGCCCCTTCTGGATGGCCGACTACTACGACCGCTTCATCCGCGACGACCGTCACCTCGAGGCCGTGCAACGCTACATTCGGCGCAACCCCGTGGAAGCCGGCCTGTGCCGGGAGCCGCATGAGTGGCCGTGGTCGTCGGCGCGGTATCGCCACTTCGAGTAGAGGAGGGAGATTCGCTGCCGGCGACGGCCGTGCTCCGGGTGCGCGGGTCTTCCGACCCGCCGACCGGCCGGAGCCGCGGAGCGGCGCAGGCCGGAGAAAGTAGCCGCCGGCCGGAGGCCGGCGACGATGTTGATGGCCGCCTGCGGCGGCAGCGGGTCAGAAGACCCGCGCACCCAGTGAACAAGGCGGCGGGTCAGAGGACCCGCGCACCCAGAGGGAGAGCCGGCCTCAGCCGTCGGTCACACAGCCCGTCGACGCGGAGCTGACGGTCTTCACGTAGCGGTACAGAGTCCCCCGGGTCGCCTTGAGGGGCGGCGGTTCCCAGGCGTTTCTGCGTACCTCCAGCTCGGCGTCGCTGAGCGCCACGTCGATCGTGTTGCGCACCGCGTCGATCTCGATCCGGTCGCCGTCGCGGACCAGGGCCAGGGCGCCGCCTTCCTGGGCTTCGGGCGCCACGTGGCCGATGAGGAAGCCGTGCGAGCCGCCGGAGAAGCGACCGTCCGTGACCAGCGCCACGCTGTCGCCGAGGCCGGCGCCCATGAGCGCCGAGGTCGGCTTCAGCATCTCGGGCATGCCCGGACCGCCCTTGGGTCCCTCGTAGCGAATGACGATCACCGAGCCGCCGCGGATCTCGCCACGCTCCAGCGCCTCGACCATCGCTTCCTCCGAGTCGTAGACCTGAGCCGGACCGGCGAAGCGCTCGCCTTCCTTGCCGGTGATCTTCGCCACCGAGCCCTCGGTCGCCAGGTTGCCGCGGAGGATCTGGAGGTGGCCGGTGGCCTTGATCGGCTCGTCGAACGGCAGCACCACGTCCTGGCCCGGCGCGAGATCGGGCAGCGGCGCCAGGTTCTCGGCCAGCGTCCTGCCGGTGACGGTCAGGCAGTCGCCGTCGATCAGTCCGCGCTCCAGCAGCATCCGCAGCACGGCGGGCGTGCCGCCGACGTCGTGCAGGTCCTCCATCAGGTACTGGCCCGAGGGCTTGAGATCGGCCAGGAAGGGAACCCTGTCGCTGACCTTCTGGAAGTCGTCGATCGACAGGTCGACGCCGGCCGACCGGGCGATCGCGAGCAGATGGAGGACCGCGTTCGTCGAGCCGCCGAGGACGGTGATCAGCACCATCGCGTTCTCGAACGCGGCGCGGGTCATGATCGCGCTCGGCCGGAGGTCCTGTTCGAGCAGGGACTTGACGGCGGCGCCCGCGCGCCGGCACTCCTCCAGCTTCTCCGGCGCCGTGGCGGGAGTCGACGAGCTGTAGGGCAGGGACATGCCGAGGGCCTCGATCGCCGCCGCCATCGTGTTGGCCGTGTACATGCCGCCGCAGGCGCCGGCGCCCGGGCAGGCGCGCCGGACGATCGTCTCCCGCTCGTCGTCGGTCAGTGCGCCGCTGATCGCCTCGCCGTAGCTCTGAAAGGCGGAGATGATGTCGATCTTGCCGCCCCGCCACTCGCCGGAGCGGATCGTGCCTCCGTAGATCACGATCGCCGGCCGGTCCACGCGGGCGATCGCCATCAGGCAGCCTGGCATGTTCTTGTCGCAGCCGGGGATCGACACGTTCGCGTCGTACCACTGCGCCGCCATCACCGTTTCGATCGAATCGGCGATGAGGTCCCGGGACTGGAGCGAGTAGCTCATCCCGTCCGTACCCATCGAGATGCCGTCCGACACGCCGACGGTGTTGAAGCGCAGGCCGATGCAGTCCGTGGCGTCCACACCCTCCTTGGCCGCCGCGGCGAGGTCGAGCAGGTGCATGTTGCACGTGTTGCCTTCGTACCAGACGCTGGCGATCCCCACCTGGGGCTTGCCCATGTCGTCGGGGGTGAGGCCGGCGCCGTAGAGCATCGCCTGCGACGCTCCCTGCGACTTGTCCTGGGTGATGCGGGCGGAGTAGCGGTTGAGGCGGATCATGGCGCGGGACTATGGCATAGGCGGCGGAGCGTCCCGGCAACGACGACGGTCGTACTCTGGGTGCGCGGGTCTTCTGACCCGCTTCCATGTTCACTGGGTGCGCGGGTCTTACCACCCGCCCACCGGCCGGAGCCGCGGAGCCGCGCCCGCCGGGGAAACAACCCCCCGCCGGAGGCCGGCGACGATGTCGATTGCCCCCAGCGG
>JAJDZH010000044.1 GCA_022824725.1 Thermoanaerobaculia bacterium
AGCGGACTGGTCGGGGTGGGTCTGGGCATTCTGATCATGTGGTATTTCCTCGGCGACGGGCTCGACATGGCGTCATTCATGGAAGGCGCGGAGGACCTGACCTTCGGCGGAGTACAGGTCGACCCGGTCATCGTCCCTATCTTCGGGGCGTGGCGCATGGTCCAGATCACGGCGTTCATCGTGGGCGTCGGTTGCGCGTCGGCGGTCTACCCCGCGCTGCGCGCGATGCGCATCGACGTGACCGAGGCGATGAAGTTCGACCGCTGAGACAGCAAGGGGGCGCATGGCAGCCAACGACAGCGCGGCCGTGAGGACGGAAGGCGTCTGGAAGACCTTCCACCAGGAGGCCGAGGAGGTGCACGCGGTCCGCGACGTCAGCCTGACCGTGGAGCGCGGCGAATTCACGGCGCTGGCCGGCCCGTCGGGTTCCGGCAAGACCACCCTGCTCAACCTGATCGGTGGCCTGACGCGGCCCTCTCAGGGGCAGGTGTGGGTGGCGGGGCGCGAGGTGAGCGAAATGTCGAACCAGGAGCTCGCGCGGCTGCGGCTCCAGGAGGTCGGCTTCGTGTTCCAGGCCTACAACCTGATGCCCGTCCTGACCGCGTACGAGAACGCCGAGATGGTGCTCTGGGTCCAGGGCGTCGACGGGAAGACCCGGCGCGAGCGGGTGATGGGCCTGCTCGAGCAGGTCGGGCTCAAGGGCATGGAGGACCGGCGGCCTTCGGAACTCTCCGGCGGGCAGCAGCAGCGGGTCGCGATCGCCCGCGCGATCGCCAGCAATCCGGCCGTCGTGCTCGCCGACGAGCCGACCGCGAACGTCGACTCGGAGACCGCGGAAACCCTGCTCGGCCTGATGGAAGAGCTGAACCGGGAGCAGGGCGTGACCTTCCTGTTCTCGACTCACGATCCGCAGGTCATGGAACGGGCCCGCCGGGTGGTGCGCCTCGTCGATGGGAACGTCGCGAGCGACGAGCGCCGCTGACCTGAAGCAGCGCGCGGCGGGACTTGTCGCGTTGCTTCTGCTGGCGGCGCCGGCCGGGGTTGCTGCGCAGACGGAGCTGGGCGGCGACGTGCGCGTCTTCGCGTTCCGGATCCTGGAGGAGGCGGACCTGGCCGGCGACGGGGAGCCGGCTGAAGACGACGGCACGGCGGCCGGGGCCGGCGGCGTCGAACTCGGGATCCTGCGGCTCAAGCTCGACTCGCGCTGGAGGTCGGGCGACCGGGATCGCTTCCGCTTCGAGATGCACGGTACAGCCCATGCCGTGTCGCCGCCCGGCAGCGGCGCGGTGACGTCGGTCGCCACCGGAGACACGCGTCGCTTCTTCGACCTGACGAAGGACTCGTTCGGCGGCGGCGACGTCGCGGGGACGACGGAGATCGACCGCTTCAACCTGCGCTGGGACCGTCCCGGATTCCGGATGGTCGCGGGCCGCCAGGCGATCACCTGGGGCGTCAACTACTTCTGGCCGGTGCTCGACCTGTTTGCTCCCTTCGCGCCCCAGCGGATCGACCGGGACTACAAGCCGGGCGTCGATGCCGTCCGCTTCACCGTTCCGGTGGACGACTTCTCGGAGATCGAGGTCATCGCCGCCGGCCAGGGCAGCCGCACGCCCGACGACCTGAGCCTCGCCTCGATGGGCCGCTTCCACGCGGACCTCGGCGAGGGCGCTTCGACGGTCGACTTCGGCTACATGGTCGGCGGCTTCCACCGCGACTTCGTCCTCGGCGGCTTCTTCTCGGCCGACGTCCTCGGCGCCGGCCTGCGCGGCGAGGTCTCGTGGACCAGTCCCGGCTGCGATCCGGAGAGCGCGCACCCGGCCTTCGGCTGCGGAGACTTCTGGCGCCTCACGGTGGGTGTCGACCGCCTCCTGACGCCCAGGCTGACCCTGATCGGCGAGGCGAGCTGGAACGGCTTCGGCGCCGGCGACCCCGCGGACTACACGCGGCTGGCCGAGGCCGACCGCGTGCGGCGCGGCGAAGTCGTCTCCCTCGGCCGCCGGTACGCGGGCCTCTCGCTGGCCTGGCAGGCGCATCCGCTGCTGACCGTGACGGCCGCCGTGCTGGCGAACCGGGACGACGGTTCGGCCCTGTTCCAGCCGGGCATCGCCTGGTCGGTGTCCGACAGCGTGACCTGGACCGCGGGCATCATCGCCTCGACCGGCCGGGGCGTCCGGGACGGCGTCCTCGGCAGCGAGTACGGGGCCGTGCCGGTCGTGGCGTGGTCGTCTCTGACCGCGTACTTCTGAGTCGGCGAGGCAGGGCGCGCCACCGGCGAAGAACGGGCACGACTTCCCGGGGGGAAGGGTCCGGTCAGCCGAAGGTCCGCGGGTTGAAGTCCGGCGCGTTCCGGATGCTGGCGCTGCTGCCGGTGGCACGGATGACGAAGAGCCCCTGCCGCTCGGCATGGACGTGGGCTTCGGAGTCCGTGCGGAGGTAGGCGACCGCTCCATACACCGTGTGGCCCGCGTACTCCGGCAGCCACTGCTTGAGCCTGTCCAGCTTGCCGCGGAAGCGCTCCACGTGCTTCGGTCTGAGCGTCGTCTTGACCTCGACGGCCACGACTTCCGTGCCGTTCACCGCCAGGATGTCGATCTCGTAGTGCTCTCCGTTCCGGCGTCGCCACGTCCTCGGACTCGTTCCGTCCACATCGATTCCGCGCCCGGCAAGCAGCTTCACGAGGTCTCCCTCGACCAGGCTCTCCATCAGTCGGCCCCACTTGGACGTGAACTCGCGCTCGGACTTCCTGAGCTGCAGTTCGGTCTTCCTCTGTTCCCTGGCGACCGAGCGCCGGATCTCGTCCAGTCGCTCGTCGAGTTTCCGCCCATCTTCGAGCCGCGTCGCCCGATACGCCTCTTCTGCTGCTCGTTGCTCGGCTCGATACGCCTCTTGCTTGGCTCGTTGCTCGGCTCGATACGCTTCTTGCTCCGCTCGCAGGTCCGCGATGCTCTTCCTGAGTTCGATGATCTTCGCGAGCTCCGGGTCCGCCGCGGGGTTCAAGCCTGATTCAGGTGTGTTTCCGGTCGTCATGTTCGCCTCGATTCGGGTTGCGGCTCAGGGGCAATGGCCGAAGGGGCGTAGGGTTCGAAATGTGGTCCGCCTCGCGGGCGGGCTTGCCCGCCGCGGGAGTGGAGAGGACGATAGCAGCAGGCACGACGGGCCGGGGTTGACGAGTAGCGGTTGATCCGAAGCTGCGGCCGTTCCCGCGAAGTGAGCCGGCCCGGCGGGGTCAGTCCCGCGGCGCTCGCCGATTCGCGACGGTGGGCTCCGCTGCCAGACGCCGGCGCCAGTCCGCGACTTCGCCGGCCGGGACATTGAGCGCCAGTGCCGCCGCCTCGTCGATGACGCGGCGGACACGGCACTCCCCGGCCTGCCCCAGCGGAAGGACCTCCGATTCGCAGGTCTCCCGGAATGCCTCCGCCAGTGCCGGCCAAGCGGGATTGTCGGGCTTGGGAATCGGGATCTGCTGGAGCTGGGTCAGGGACCAGCTCGGGTAGTCCAGGAGTTTCGTGCGCTGGTTGAGGAGGGCGATTCGCGCCGGTGTGGAGTTCCACCAAGCAGCCAATGCACGTGCGCGTCCGCGTTCGGCCACCGCTACAGGAATCCAGCCAGAGCCGATGGACGGTTCGGGCGTCCAGACAGCCGTCAGACGGCTCGTCGTCGTTCTGTACTTCTGGGCAACGAGAAGTTGGCTCTTCTGGCTCCAGTAGCGGCCCGCCAACCGCTCCTTGCCCGGTTTCGCAACTCGCCACTCCTCCGGGGTGCCGAGCATCGATCGACGCAAGTCGGCGTCGATCTTCCAGAAGAGACGAACTGCGCCAGGAGTATCGGGATCACTCGGGCCAAAGGCATCGCGGCTGCGCCGCCCAGCGGGGCCGACCCGGTAACGAAGCCCGAGCGGTTCGAGGTGGCGCAGGCTCTGAAGTTGCCATCCGACCTCGGCGAGCCCGCCGTCGTACCACTGACAGGGCGTCCAGTCCCCTGCCTGAACTCGCTCGGCCGGCCAAAGCAGGCATCGTCCCCACTCTGACGACTTCCCGTCCGCGATCGCGCGGGCCGCCGGGCGATCTGGAGGCACTCGTTGATGCTCGTGTTCTCCGAGAAGCTCAAGGCCTTCGGGTCATGACTGGTCACGATCAGTGCCACCTGAAACCTGTTGGCCTGGAATCGCCGCTCCGGCCGGCCGGAGGCGTTGGTGCAGGCCGTTACGGGCAAGACGCTCGCGAGAACCCCGCTCTCCTGGTTCAGCAGCCGATCCATCAGGGGCGTGAAGAAGGTGCGGAGGCTGTTCGCGTCGATTACGCCGCCGGCGGCATCGTCACGTGCTTCGACTTCATCCCGGATTCCCATCTCGTGCTGCTGCATTCGCTTGACCGTCGCCCTGTCGAACTGCCGATGGCGCTTGTCGTTGCTGGTAAAGGGCGGATTCATCAGCACCATGTCGAGTCCGGAGAGCGGGAACTTCACGTCGCCGGAGCGGTCCACCTGTTCGGCTTCGACTCCGTCGAGGCTGAGCAGGGGCCGTCGGAGCGCCCGCAGCGAGTTGGAAGCGTCGGCAGCAACGAGGATCTCGAGGGAACCCGAGCGGACGTCGCCATTCGGCTGCGGCCCGTTCCTGAGAGTCAGCAGGTTCATCCGTCGATAGTCGACAGTCGGCGCGCCGAGGGTCAGGTTGCAGGCGGCGAGTTGGACGGCGTGCCGGTTTATGTCGAGCCCGCAGAGCGAGTTCTCAACCAACTGCCGGTGCAGGGCCGCTACGCCGTCGTCGTCAAGCCGCTGCGCCTCGCGGGCCCGGGCCTTGATCACGTGAAGGGCGGCCATCAGAAGGGTGCCGGTGCCGCAGGCCGGGTCGATGATCCGCAGGTTCTCCAGGGCTTCCGGGTCACTCCAGTCGGTGAACTCCTGGTCAAGGGCCAGCCGCGCCAGCATCAGGGCGGAGAGGTTCTTCGTGTAGAAGGCGCCGTCGCTCTTCGCCGTGGGCAGAATGCGGTGGTGAGCCGCTTGTGGAGCAAGCAGGCGTTGGCCAGCAGGAGCGCCGCGATGACCGGGACGCGCCCGCTCTCTTCGGAACCGGCGATGCCCAGGGTCTCGGCGAGCGCTTCGGCGAGCTCGGCGTCGTGGAGAACTCGTCCGGCGGCCTTCACTACGCTCTCGATGTCCTGCGACGTGCGGAGCCCCGGCTTGCCGAGACCCGATGCCGCAACGACCTGGGCGAACAAGCCCGGGCTCACGTCCTCGATGTCGAGGGCCACCTGCTCGGCGGCGCCGCCGTCACCGTTACCGCGCCCGTTGGTTCCCGTTCCGTATGCCTGCACGAAGCGGAGGGGCTCTTCGGCGAGCCGGCCGTCGTGCGCTTGCAGCGCGCGCAGCACTTTGCCGACGGCCTGGTAGCCGGTCTCGCCCGCCGCGAGTGCTCTGGCGATGTCGCCGCCGGGTTCGATGGGAATCGGCACGACGATGTAGCCGAAGCGTTTGCCCGTCTCTTCCGACTTCCTCATTACGCGGCCGACCGCCTGGACGATGTCGACCTGACTGTCTCGGGGTTCCATGAAGACGATGGCGTCGAGTGCGGGGACGTCCACGCCTTCGCCGAAGAGCTTGACGTTGGAGAGCAGTTGCAGGACGCGGTCGTCGGTGGCGTCCTTGAGTCGGCGGAGCGCCACGTTTCGCTCAAGGGCGCTGTTCGATGCGTCGAGATGCTGGGACTCGAGTTTCTTGGCGCCGGCCGCCGTCTCCCTTCGCCCATGGCGGAGCCGCGTGGTCGTCGTGCGGCGCACCAAGGGGTGCTTCAGTGCGGCGGCGAAGAACCTCGAGCGTCTGATCGAGTTGGCGAAGGCGATCGTCTCGATGCCCCTGGCCTTGAGCTTGGCGTGCGACGACTCCCGGTAGATCCGCGGGGTCGCGGTCATGTAGAGCCGCTTGCAGGTCTTCAGCCGGTCGGCGCGGTGGACGTTCTGGAACCCGCCTTCCCGCTCGACTCCCGAGGCCTTGCGATCCACGCCGGTGGTCCGGTGCGCTTCGTCCATGATCGCCAGATCGAAGCCCGGCGCATCGAACTCGAACTGGGCCGCCGTGATGTGCTCAAGTGACTGGTAGGTGCTGAAGACGACGCGCGTCGGCGAGTAATCGGCTTCCTGGCCGCGGAGGACCGCCGCGATCCCCGCGGGTTCCGAAGTCACCTTGCACTCCAACTCGTGAACGCCGATGTCCTCGCTTTCGCCGCGGCCGCCAGCGGTTCGGTCCGAGCAGACGACGCGGCAAGTGAGCGGCCTGGTCGTGTGACGCAGCCACTCGCGCCGGGCCTGGGACACCAGGGCGATGCTGGGGGCCAGAAACAGAATGCGGCCACCGTCCGGCACGAGGCGCTCGGCGATACGGAGCGAAGTGAAGGTCTTGCCTGTCCCGCACGGCATGATCAGCCGTCCGCGTTCGTGGTTGCCGAGCCCGTTCACGACGTTCTCGATGGCTTTCTCCTGCAGCGGAAGGGGATCCTGAACGGGGCGCTCGACCGCTTCGGCCGAAATCGAGTCGTCAACATGGCGCCTGAAGTCGATTTGGCTGACGGACGGTTCCAGGCCCCGGATCTGCTCTTCGGCCGCGTCGGTCCAGCGGGAAGTGGCGACGACCCGGCGCTGGCTGAACGGCGCGCGGCCCGAGAAGCCCAGAAACGAGTCGATATCCGCCTTGCCGACCGAATGGCTCCCCTGGTAACACTTGCACTGGACCGCGACCCAGCTTTCGTCGCGACGAAGCGCCACGAGGTCGATTCCGAGGTCGCGGCCATCGAGGCCGGTGAGCTCGGAGCGCTCGGGCCAGTCGCGCCAACGATGCACGCGGTCGACCTCGTACTCCGGGTTCTCCTTGAGAACACGGGCAACCAGTTCCTCGAACCAGCGCCCCTTCTCCGATTCGTCACGTGATCGGCGCCGAATGCGGTCGAGAACCTGACCGACGGTCGTTTCTCCGGGCTGAAGGTGAAGGCGGATCTGTTCCTGGGGCATGACAGACACTCCGGATGCGCGGCTCCGTGGGAAGTTGCGGCACCCTACCGGGGGCGCGAGTGCATGAACAGCCCGACGGCCCGTGAGGCATCAAACGGCGCGGGCGTGAGCTTCGGGCCTCGGGTCTTCGAGCCGGGTTGCCTGGGCTTCGCGGCCTGAGCGGCGCCGGTCTTCGGCCGGAGTTCCCTGGCTGGCGAGGCGCGCATCTTTACCGGTTGTTCACGAACCGTCGGCTACGCTCCGCAGGCGTGGAGAACCTCGAATTGCACGGAATGTCAAGCCATATGAAGACTGCAAGACCCATCCGCACCTGGAGCACTCTGGCTCTCGCGGCCGCCCTGGTTGCCGCCTGCGGCGGGGGCAGCTCGCGGAGCGTGATCCAGAACAAGGGCTCCGACACTCTGGTCAACGTGGCCCAGGCCTGGGCCGAGAACTACGCCGCGGTGGCGCCGGAGACGGCGGTCGCGGTGACCGGCGGCGGATCGGGCACCGGCATCTCCGCGATGATCAACGGCACGGTCGACATCGCGAACTCGAGCCGCAAGATGAAGGACTCGGAGCTCGAGCTGGCGCGCGGCAACGGCAACGAGCCGATCGAGTTCGTCGTCGGCTTCGACGCCCTGGCGGTCTTCGTCCATCCCGACAACCCGCTCGACGAGGTCTCCCTGGAACAGTTGGCCTCGCTTTACGGCGAGGGCGGCGAAGTCGACACATGGAGCGAGTGGGGAGTCGAGGTTCCGGGTTGCGGGAGCGACGAGATCGTTCGGGTCAGCCGCCAGAACAACTCGGGCACCTACGTCTACTTCCGCGAAGCGGTACTCGGCGACCAGCGCGACTTCCGGCTCGGCTCGCGCGACATGCACGGGTCCAAGGACGTGGTCGACCTGGTGGAGAACACGCCCTGCGCGATCGGCTACAGCGGCCTCGCCTACGCGACGGACCACGTGAAGATGCCCTGCGTCAAGAAGGGCGAGGACGGCGAGTGCGTGTCTCCCTCGGTCGATACGGCGATCGATGGGTCCTATCCCATCGCGCGTCCGCTGTTCATGTACACCGCGGGCGAGCCCCAGGGCGCCATTCGCGAGTACATCGACTGGGTGCTGAGCGACGAAGGCCAGTGCATCATCTACGACAAGGGCTACGCGCCGCGCACGGACGTGGACTGCTCCTGACCGGGAGCGGACTGCTAGGGAATGACGCGGCGTCTCTGGTTCCCCGGCGGCCGGTTTGACTGACGTAGCGCACGCCGCGGACCGGCGGGATCTCGCGTGGTGGATCGACCGAGCGGTCCAGATTCTCGTGCTTGCCGGCGGGTTGTCGGCGATCGTTTTCATCGCGGGCATCTTCATCTTCATCACCCGCGAAGGCGCCGGCTTCGTCTTCGACCGCTTCGACTTTCGGGAGTTCTTCTTCTCGCCGCGCTGGACGCCCACGTCGAGCCACAACCCGACGTACGGCGCCCTCGCCCTGATCGCGGGCACGGCCTCCGTGACGGGACTCGCCATGGTCGTGTCCGTGCCGTTCTCGCTCGGCGCCGCGATCTACATCGGCGAGTTCGCCACCGGCCGCGCACGGGAGACGCTGAAGGTGCTGGTGGAACTCCTGGCGGCGATCCCGTCCGTGGTCTGGGGGTTCATCGGTCTCTCGATCATGAATCCGCTGATCATCCGGATCTTCGACGTTCCGATCGGGCTGAACGTGCTGAACTCAGGCGTCATCCTGGGGCTGATGGCGGCGCCGATCATGACGACGATCGCCGAGGACGCGCTGAAGGCGGTGCCCGACACCTACCGCGAGGCCGCCGAGGCGATGGGGGCGACTCGCTGGCAGGTGACCTTCAAGGTCGTGCTGCCCGCGGCCCGCAACGGCCTCGTCGCGGCCACGCTGCTCGGTGTCGGCCGCGGCTTCGGCGAGACGATGGCGGTGCTCATGGCGAGCGGCCACTCGATCAACCTGCCGACGAGTCCCTTCGACTCGGTGCGGGCGCTGACCGCGACGATCGCCGCCGAACTCGGCGAGACGGCGGCCGGCTCCGACCACTACCAGGCGCTCTTCACGCTCGGCATCTTCCTGTTCCTGGTCACCTTCGCGATCAACTTCGCGGCCGACGTGTTCGTGCGGGGCGGCCAGCGCAAGCAGCGCCGCCGCGGCCGCCGGCCGGCCGCTTCCGCGAATCCATAGCGAGGCGAGAGGCGCCGCATGTTTGAAGCGACCGCGCAGAACCGCCGCAACCGGAAGGTCGAGGGCCTGTTCCGGCTCCTGTTCCTGTGGATGACCTGCATGCTCATCCTGCCGGTCGCCCTGATCCTCGGCGTGCTCATCGTCCGGGGCGGGCCGGCGATCTCGTGGGAGTTCCTGTTCTCGCCGCCGACGAACGGAATGACGGCCGGCGGCATCCTGCCGGCCCTGGTGGGCACCGTGTGGCTCGTGGTCGTCGCCCTGATCGCTTCCGTGCCGGTCGGCGTGGCGGCTGCGCTCTACCTGAGCGAGTACGCGCCGGACAACCGCCTGACCCGGGCGATCAATCTGGCGATCATCAACCTGGCCGGCGTGCCGTCCATCGTCCACGCCCTCTTCGGGGTCGGCGCCTTCGTCATCTTCTTCCGCTTCGGCACCAGCATCCTGGCCGCCAGCCTGACCCTTGCCGTCATGACGCTGCCGGTTGTCATCGTCGCCACCAGGGAATCGCTGCAGACCGTGCCGCTCGCGTTCCGCGAGGCGTGCTGGAACATGGGCGCTACGCGCTGGCAGACGATCCGCAAGATCGTGCTGCCGAACTCGATCAGCGGCATTCTCACCGGCGTCATCCTGGAGGTGTCCCGCACGTCGGGCGAAACCGCCCCGATCATGTTCACCGGCGCCGCGTTCTTCCTGCCCTTCCTGCCGCAGGGCGTGCTCGACCAGACGATGGCGATGTCGCTGCACCTGTTCGTCATCTCGACCCAGGTGCCGGACGTGCCGGAGCACATGCCCTTCGGCGTCGCCCTGGTCCTGATCTCGATGGTGCTCGCGATGAACGGGATCTCGATCGCCTTCCGCGTCTACCTGCGGGGCCGCAAGAAGTGGTGACACCGCCTGCCCAGGGGAGAGCGGCCGGCGGCTGCGCGGTCGAGGTCGAGGATCTGGCGATTCGCTACCACGGCAAGCCGGCGCTCTCGGGTGTCACGTTCCAGGTACGAAGAAACGAGATCTTCGGCATCATCGGACCCGCGAACAGCGGCAAGACGTCGTTCCTGCGCGCGATCAACCGGATGGACCTGATGACCGCGGGCATGGAGGTCTCCGGCAGCGTCCGCGTCGAGGGCCGGGACGTGCGCAGTTGGCGCAACCCCTACGCGCTCAGGCAGCGGATCGGCGTCGTCTTTCCGCTGCCCGTCGGCCTGCCGCTGACCATCTACGACAACGTCGCGCTCTCGTCCCGGCTGAGGGGCACGCGGAGGAAGGCCGACCTGGACGTGATCGTCGAACGCTGCCTCCGCCGCGCGGCGCTCTGGGACGAGGTGAAGGACAGGCTCGATTCCCTGGGCAGCCTGCTCTCCGGCGGCCAGCAGCAGCGGCTGACGATCGCCCGCGCCCTGTCGCAGGATCCGTCCATCCTGCTGCTCGACGAGTTCTCGATCGCGGTCGATCCGGTGACCACGATGCGGATCGAAGAAGTGCTGGCGGAACTCAAGTCCGAGATGACGATCGTGCTGGTGACGAACCTCGTCCAGCAGGCGCGGAGGCTGGCCGCGCGGACCGCCTTCTTCCTGACCGGCGAACTCGTCGAAGTCACGGAAACGGAGGCGATGTTCGAGGGCGGCGCCCAGGACCCGCGAACGACCGCCTACGTCGAAGGGAAGTTCGGATGAGCGTCGCGGAGCCGGCGAACCCGAGCGCCGCCGGCGCGTCGGCGGCCATCCTGGTCGAGAAGCTGAACCTCTGGTACGGCGACTTCCAGGCCCTGTTCGACGTCGACCTGCGGGTGCGCGCCGGCGCGATTACCTCCCTGATCGGCCCATCCGGCTGCGGCAAGACGACGCTGCTGCGCTCGGTCAACCGGATCAACGAGCGCCTCGGCTACGTCCGCACCACCGGCAGCATCCGGCTCTGGGGCCTCGACGTGCTCGACCCCGCGGTCGAGCTGGCGCAGCTCCGCAAGCAGGTCGGCATGGTCTTCCAGCGCCCCAATCCGCTGCCGCTCTCCGTGCGCGACAACGTCCTCTTCGGCACCCGCGTCCACCTGCCCGGCGGGAAGCCGCCGACCCGGGCGGAGGCCGAGCGGATCGTCGAGGAGGCGTTGCGGGAGGTCCTGCTCTGGGACGAACTGAAGGACTCGCTCGACCGCCGCGGCACGGAACTCTCGCTTGAACAGCAGCAGAAGCTCTGCATCGCCCGCCTGCTGCCGGTCAAGCCGCGACTGCTGCTGATGGACGAACCGTGCTCGGCGCTCGACCCGGCCGGGACGGAAGCCGTCGAGGAACTGATCTGGAAGCTCCGCGGCGACTACACGATCCTCATCGTCACCCACAACATGGCCCAGGCCCGCCGCGCCAGCGAGGAGTGCGTGTTCATGCTCCTCGGCGAGATGATCGAGCACAGCGACACGGCGTCCATGTTCCTGAACCCGGCGAACGAGCAGACGGCGGCGTACATCGAGGGGCGGTACGGGTAGCGGGCCGGCGTGCTAGCGTCTCCTCCAGTCGACGAACCCGTTCACTTGGCCTCAAGGCTTCGAGGCGGTGGACCAGCGGCCCTGAAGGAAGCTGCCGATGAAGAAGATGATCCTGGAAGACAGCTTGTACGGTGCTCTTGCGGCGGTCGCGGGTCGTAGGGGTCGGCCGGTCCAGGAGCTGGCGAACGAGGCCATCGCGTCGTGGCTGGCCGACGCGGCTCTGGATGACGCCGACTACGTTGCGGTCAAGAGTGCGCGCGCAGAAGCCGCCAGGCAGGGTGGTGTCGAGTTCGAGGCGTTCTTCGACGCTCTCGAGTCGGACCGGAACTGATTGCCCGATCCGTATCGCGTCGAGCTGTCGCCCGCCGCCCAGCGTCAGGCGAGAAGACTCTCGTCCGACGATGCGTCGCGGATTCGGCAAGCGCTCCGCAGGTTGACGGACAATCCTCGTCCGTCAGGCAGGGTCAAGCTGGCCGGTTTCGTCTCGGTATGGCGTATCCGAGCCGGCCGTTTCCGCGTCATCTACGAGATCTGCGACGCCGACAGACGCTTGATGGTGCTGCGGATCGCCAGAAGGAACGAGAGCACTTACAGGCGTCTCCGATGAGACGCTGAGAGCGGCCTGGTCCCGGGCGCGGAGCTTTGACCGGCGCGAAAGGGAGTCGCAGTTGGCCGAAGCTAGAAGTCATGCCGAAGCGCTGTCGACTTGCCGCCGTGGACGGTGGGTTCCGCGCACCATTGCCGGCGGAGCAGGTCGAGTGGATCGAGAAGTTCCTCCGGCAGGTCCAGGAGATCGATCAACACGGCCCGGTCGAGAGCAATGCGATTCTCGTCGTGATAGGCCTCGTTGGCAGGAAGGAACTCGGACCGTCTGAACTCGTCGAGAATACTGTTGCCGCGGTCGATCTGCTCATGACCAGGTCGAAGCTCTCGTCGGGCGCCTCCACCATCAACGCGCTGCCGCTTGCACCTTCTCCGTGCACTCCTTCAACCCCGGTGTCGAAGAGGGGAAGGGCGCGCTCCTTCGCCAACAGTTCCAGGCGGCAAGGGGCAGCCAGAGCATACAGTCCACGCGCCTGCCGGACCCGATCGATGATCGTTGCCCTGAACGATCTCCGGTTGGATGCGCTGTACGTCGTGTACCCCGGCGAAACGAGGTATGCCATCGACGACCGGATTGTCGCCGTGCCGGGCGGGGCGCCGTTCTCGTCCTGGTGAAGTTTCACGGACTACACGCCTGCTGCAACCCGGGTCGGCTCGGCGGCGCGGTCCTGACGCGCCCGCGCCAGGTCGTAGCTGGCCTG
>JAJDZH010000158.1 GCA_022824725.1 Thermoanaerobaculia bacterium
GTCTGTCCGCCCTTACTGTATATCCGGGACGCCCGAGCTGGCCGGAACTCGCCCCGACTCCGGCGGCAGCGGCAGTTCGACCTCGAAGATCGCGCCCTCTCCCTCGGCCTCGCGAAGCCGCGCCTCGCCGTCGTGAGCCGCGGCGATGCGCCGGACGATGGCGAGCCCCAGACCGGTGCCGCCCCGGCGTCCCGAGTGGAAGACGTCGAACACCCTCTCCCGGTCCGCGGGGTCGACGCCCGGCCCGTTGTCGCCGACCACGAGCACGACCGATCCCGGCCGGGCTTCCGCTTCGAGGCGGAGAACGGGACGGGCGCAGTCGCTCATCGCCGCCACCGCATTGTCGATCAGGTTCAGCAGCAACTGGTTCATCTGCTCGCGGTCGACCTGAAAGGGGACGCCGCCGCTGCGATCGTCGATTTCCACCGGTATGCCGGCGGACCGGAGCTTGCCGGCCACCACCTCCGCGCCGTGCCCCAGGAGTTCGGACGCCGTCGTCTGCTCGAGCTTCAGTTCGCCAGGACGCGCATAGCTCAGGAAGTCGGACACCAGGCGTTCCAGGCGACCGACTTCCGAACGCGTGATCGCGACCAGACGCTCCGAGGAACCCGCCGGCATCTCTTCCTGGAGCATCTGCATGTTCAGGTTCAACGAGTTCAGGGGACTGCGGATCTCGTGCGCGAGGCCGGAGGCGAGGGTGCCGACGTAGGCCATCTGTTCCGCCTCCTGCGCCTGGCGCTCGGCCAGAGCGGTCCGCCTCGAAAGGCGGCTGTAGAGCAGGTAACCGGCCACGAACAGCGCGACGGTCAGCACCGCGACGATCGCGGTCTGGCGCAGCAACTCACGGCGCAGGGTCATCAGCCTCTGCTGCAGTTCGCTGCGCGAGATCCCGATCTGGAAGGTGCCGACCGTGCCGACCGGCACCGTCACGATCTCGTAGGGCGCCTGGTTGGTGACCGTCTCCGCGACCAGCGACGGCGACTCCAGGTTCGGCGGGCTTCCGCCGTCGGTGCGGGTTTCGTCCCGGCGATTGCGGAACACCAGGTGACCTTCGCTGTCGAAGACTTCGACGGTCTCGACGATGTCGCGCTGCACCAGCACGGAATCGATGTAGCTGCGCGTCTCCGACTCGGTCGCCATCGCCGTGTACAGGTCGCGGCCGGTGCTCTCCACCCGGCCCGCGATGCGCTCGGCGAGGTCCTCCGCCTCCGTCCGGGCCTCGATCACGATCCGGTTCAGCTCCCGCTCGGACAGCGACCGGAAGATCAGCCAGCCGAACAGGGCGAGGTCGGCGAGAACGAAGGCGCCAAGGACCGCCGCCCAGGCGCGCCGGCGCCTTTGACCTCCATCCCTGCCGATCCAGTCCCACACGCTCAGACGGTACAAGACCCCTGCGGTGTACGATGATTCCCGTGGTTGCGATGCGGCTCCTGGCGGCGGCCGGACTGGCTGCCATGCTCGGCTGGGGCTGCGCTTCCGACACCCCGCGGGACACGACGCGCCTCACCGTCGGCATGCGCTTCGAGTATCCGACGCCGAACGAGTTGATCGTCCAGCCGACGCTCGGTCACAAGGCGATCACCTCCCAGCTCCTGCTGCCGTTGATGGGCGAGGAAACCGACTTCCGGGAAGGTCCGCCTTCCTGGAAGCCGGCTCTGGCCGAGACGTGGGAGTTCTCCGAAGACCGGCTGGTCCTGACCGTCCGGCTCCGTCCGGATGCCGTCTGGAGCGACGGCGAACCCCTGACCGCGGACGATGTCCGCTTCACCTGGCAGGCGCAGACCGACCCGGACGTTGCCTGGATGCTCTCCTACGCCAAGGAGACGATCAACGACGTCGAGGTGGTCGACGAGCGCACCGTGCGCTTCCACTTCAGCCGCGCCTCGCCCACCCAGTTGGCCGACGTGGCGCCGGAAGCGGTACTTCCCCGGCATGCCTGGGGACAGCGGCCGTTCGCCGACTGGCGCAACGACCCCGGCTGGTTCTTCGAGCATCTGGTTGCCAGCGGCCCCTTCGTGCTCGAGGACCGGACACCCGGCCGGGAGCTCGTTCTGGGTCGCAACCCGGACTACTTCGAGGCGGACCTCCCGCGGCTGGAGCGCGTCGTGCTGCGCACCGCCGCCGACGGCGCCATGCTCACGACCCAGCTCCTCGCCGGCGAACTCGATGTCGTCACCGGCATCAGCGCGACCGACGCGGAGCGCATCGAAGGTCGCCCCGATCTGAGGCTCCATGCCTACTCGAACCGCCAGTACACCTTCGTGTCCTGGAACACCGGCAGGTCATGGTTCACCGACGCGGCGACCCGACGAGCACTGGCAATGGCCATTGACCGCGATGCGATCGTCGACACCGTCTGGCGAGGCTACGCCAGGGTCGGCAGCAGTCCGATTCTCTCCGACGTCTGGGCGCACGCCCCCGACCTCGAAGCCTGGCCTCACGATCCGGAGGCGGCAGGAGTCGCTCTCGGCGAAGCCGGCTGGAGCGACAGCGACGGTGACGGCATCCTCGAGCGCGACGGCGCGCCGTTCCGGTTCGAACTGGCGACCTTCGCCGGCGCCGAGGCCCGCTGGAACGCGTTGCAGATGATCCAGGCGGACCTGCGAGCCGTCGGCATCGACGCCCAGCCCCGGCGCTTCGATCCGAGCGCTCTGCTCCCCCGGATGCTCGGCAACGACTTCGATGCCGTCGTTTCGGGACTGGCGATCGACACCAGCCTCGACCTCCACCCCACGTTTCATAGCGAGTCGATCGGCGGCGGTCACAACTACGCCGCCTACGCCAATCCGGAAGTGGACGCGTTGATCGCGAGCTTCGCCAACCGGCTCGACCCCCTGGACGGCCTGGAGGACCTGCACCGCCTGCAGCGGATCCTGCACGACGATCAACCGATGCTGATCCTGTGGGAAGCGATGACCCTGGCGGCGTTCAACGAGGAACTCGAGTCGGTGGCGCCGAACGCCCTGAGCCCGCTGGCGAACCTGGAGGAGTGGGCGTGGCGTTGATCCTGCGCCGCCTGCTGGCCGCGGCGGTGCTCTTCCTGATCGTCCTGACCCTCGCGTTCGCCGTCGTGGCGCTGGCGCCCGGCGATCCGATGGCGCCCTCCGACCCACGGATTCCGCCGGAGCAGGCGGAGCGGCTGCGCGCGCTCTACGGGCTCGATCAGCCGCTTCCCGCGCAGTATCTCCGCTGGCTGGGAGCGGTCGTCCTGCGCTGGGACTGGGGGCAGTCCTACCGGACCGGTCAGCCCGTGGCGGAACTTCTGTTCGATGCCCTGCCGCCCACCCTCCTGCTGGCCGGCGCGGCCCTGCTCGCCCAGTACCTGCTCGGCATCGGCCTGGGCCTGATCGCGGCTTCCCGGCCGAACTCGCGGCTCGACCTGAGCGTGCGCGTCGCGAGCCTGGTCGTCTACGCCCTGCCCACGTTCTGGGTCGGCCTGATGGCCGTCCTCGTGGTGGCGGTGGGCCTGGGGCTGGCGCCGGCCGGCGGCATGACCTCCGCCGCGGCCTTCGAACTCGGACCGGCAGCCGCCGCTCTCGACGTGCTGGCGCACCTGTGGCTGCCGGCGCTGGTCCTCGGCCTGTCGATGGCCGGCGACATCGCCCGCTACACCCGGAGTTCGCTGATCGAGTTCCAGGCCACCGAGGCCGGTCGCGCGGCCCGGGCCCGCGGCCTGTCCGAGACACGGATCCTGCTCGTCCACGGCCTCGCTCACGCCGCTCCGCGCCTGCTTCAGCTCGCCTCCGTGTCGGCGCCTCTTTTGCTTTCCGGCGCCGTCATCGCCGAAGTCGTCTTCGCCTGGCCCGGCCTCGGCGCCGCGACCCTCCTGGCGATCCAGTCGGGAGACACTCCCGTGGTCCTCGCGGCCACCGCATACGGCGCCGTCCTGGTCATCGCCGCGTCACTCGCCGCGGACCTCCTCCTCACCCGCCTGGACCCGAGGATCCGGCTGGAATGAGCCGGCCTGCCCTGCCGGCGGCGGCCCGGACCGGAGCCGGAGTCCTCTGCGGTCTGGCCCTGCTCGCGGCAACCGCCCCACTGCTGGCGCCACTCGATCCGGCGGAACAGCTCGACGCCGCCGAATCGAGCCGGCGGCCGCCCCTTTCCGCCCTCTTCGTCGTCCGAACGCTCGACCGCGAGCCGTTGCTGGCGGAACGGGTGAGGGTCGACGGCGCCGACCTGGTTCTCGAGCGACGCTCGGGTTCGCTTCGCGTTCCACTCGGTTCCGTAACGAACTACCGCGAGGAGGGCATCGCCGAGCGGCGCAGGAACTGGCTGGGCACCGACGCCCTGGGGCGCGACGTCCTCTCGCGCCTGCTCCACGGCTCTCGCGTGTCCTTGACCATCGGCCTGCTGGCAGCCGGCCTCGCGCTGACCGCGGGCACCCTGGTCGGCTCCTGCGCCGCGATCGGCGGCCGCTTCGTCGACCAGACGCTGATGCGCACGGTGGACGGCCTGCTCTGCTTCCCCCACCTGGCCCTGGTGCTCCTGCTGGCGGCCCTCTACCGGCCCGACACGGCGCTCCTCGTGCTGCTGATCGGCGGCACCGGCTGGATGGGCCTCGCGCGCCTGGTCCGCGCCGAACTGCTGCGGCTGAAGCAGGAACGGTTCGCCCTCGCCGCCGCCGCCGCCGGGCGCTCACCGGCCGGCGTGCTCATCCGCCATCTGCTGCCGAACGCGACGACGCCCCTGCTGGTCGACGCAAGCCTCAGGGTGGGGGCCTGCATCCTGGTCGAATCGGCGCTCTCTTTCCTGGGGCTCGGCGTCCAGCCGCCGCAGCCGAGCTGGGGTTCGATGATCGCCGACGGCCAGAGTCACCTGGCCACGGCATGGTGGATCGCCGCCTTTCCCGGCCTGATGGTCGTGGCCGCCGTGCTCGGCTCGAGCCTGCTCGCCGACGGCCTGAGCGACCGCCTCGCCGGCCTGGGCGCCGGCGGCCACGGGACTCGCCGGCGCTCACCGTGGGCGATTCGCACCTGGCTGGGTCAGGCATGACCGGCAGCAGGCTCCGGACCTCCGACTTCGACTACCACCTGCCGCCGGAAGCGATCGCCCAGCACCCCGGAGAACGCGGCGAGAGCCGCCTGCTGGTGCTCGGCCGAACCACCGGGAAACGGCGCTTCGCCGAGCTGCCCGACCTGCTCGATCCCGGCGACCTGCTCGTCGTCAACGACACCCGGGTCATCCCGGCCCGGCTGCGGGCCCGCCGGCCGACCGGCGGCCGGGTGGAGATCCTGCTGGTGGAGCGGCAGGAGTCCGCCTCCTGGTGGTGCCTGCTTCGCCCCGGCCGCCGCCTGGCCCCGGGGGCGCCTCTGGCGATCGAGGGCGGCCCTTCGGCCAGAGTCGAGGAACGCGCGGACGGACGTTTCCGGCTGACCTTCGAGCAGCCGATCGAGCCGCTCCTCAGGGAGATCGGCGAGACGCCCCTGCCGCCGTACATCGACCGGCCGGTCGAGCCGCGAGACCGGGAGCGGTATCAGACGGTCTACGCGGCGCGGCCGGGCGCGGTCGCGGCGCCAACGGCCGGCCTCCACTTCACGCCCGCGCTGCTGGCCGCGCTCGAACGGCGCGGGATCCCGCAGGCGAGCCTCACCCTGCACGTCGGCCCGGGCACCTTCCGGCCGGTCAAGGCGGAGAACCCGGAAGAGCACGTCATGGACTCCGAGCGCTTCGAGATCCCGGAGGCCACCGCCGAAGCGGTCGCCGCCACCCGCCGAAACGGGCGCCGGGTGGTGGCCGTCGGAACGACCGTCGTCCGCTCTCTCGAGACGGCGGCGACATCGGATGGGCTGGTCGCCGCCGGCGCCGGCCGGACCGGGCTCTACATCCGTCCGGGCTACGGGTTTCGCGTCGTCGACCGCTTGATCACGAACTTCCACCTGCCCCGCTCGACGCTGCTCATGCTGGTCTGCGCGTTCGCCGGCCGGAAGCGCGTCCTCGACGCCTACCGTCAGGCGGTCGGGAGCGGCTTTCGCTTCTATTCCTACGGCGACGCGATGCTGGTCGACAGAATGCGGTGAGCCAGCGCCGCCGCGCCGAAGCCGTTGTCGATGTTGACGACGGCGATGCCCGGGGCGCAGGCCGTGAGCATGGTCAGCAACGGCGCGAGCCCCTCGAAGCTCGCGCCGTAGCCGACGCTGGTCGGCACCGCGACCACCGGACAGGGCGCCAGTCCGGCGACCACCGTCGGCAGGGCGCCGTCCATTCCCGCCACGACCACCGCCACATCGGCCCGGCGCAGGGAATCGATCGAGTCGAGCGCGCGCTGAATGCCGGCGACGCCGACATCCCGGATCCGCTCGACCTCGTGCCCCAGCCATTCGGTGCACGACGCGGCCTCCTCCGCCACCGGAAAGTCGGACGTGCCGGCGCTCAGCACGGCGACCCTTCGGCCGGACGGCGGCCCGAAGCGGCCGGCGCTCCAGACTCTCGCGCGCGGCTCGAAGCAGCCGTCAGGGATGGCGGCGCTCAGCGCCTCCGCGGCAGCCGGCTCCGCCCGCGTGACCAGCACGCGGCCCGCGTCCGCCACCATCGCTTCGACGATCCGCACCAGCTCGTCGTCGCTCTTGCCCTGGGCGAAGACGACCTCGGGCAGACCGCTCCGCAGTTCCCGATCGAGGTCGAGCCTGGCGACGCCCAGGTCGAGGTAAGGCAGACGGGCCACGCGTTCGTGCGCGGCATCCGGCGAGATGTCGCCGGCGGCGACGCCCCGCAGCAGTTCGAGGAGTTGGTCCCGTCTCATCCTCTCGTGGCCACGGGCTACGCGGCGTCCGCGCCGCCGGTCCGGTAGCCGCGCGGGTCGAGCGCGGCGCCATCGAAACCGAGCTCGAGCAGACGCGCCTCGATCTCGCTCCACTGCCTCTCGGCGGCCGGCAGTTCGCTCTCCCCGACTTCGACCCGCGCCGAGTCGCCGTCGTGACGGACTCTGAGGACTCTGAAGCCGCGGTTCTGGAGTTCCGCCTCGGCGTCCTCGATGCGCCGGAGCTTGGGCAGCGTGACGAGCTGGCCGTGAGGTATCCGCGAAGACAGGCAGGCATTCGCCGGCCGGTCCCAGACCGTGAGGCCGAGTTCCCGCGCCAGCCGGCGGGCGTCCGCCTTCGTCACGCCGTGCTCCAGCAACGGACTGTAGACGCCTCGCTCGCGCACGGCCCGCAGACCGGGGCGGTCGGGGCCCGGATCCGAAGCGTTCGTGCCGTCGCAGACCGTGGCAAAGCCCCCGGATCGCGCCAGTTCGAGCATCCGGTCCATGCGCATTCCCTGACACACGTAGCAACGGTGGCTCGGGTTGGCCCGGAACTCCGGCTCGTCCAGCTCGCTGTACGTGACGACCTCGTGGCGGATGCCGATCTCGGCCGCCAGCCGGCGGGCATGGTCCAGTTCGACGCCGGCGAGGGTCTCGGCTGCCGCCGTCACCGCCAGCGCCAGGTCGCCCAGCGCGCGCCGGGCCAGGGCGGCCACCAGCCCCGAGTCGACGCCGCCCGAAAAGGCGACCAGCACCGGGCCGCGGCTCCTGAGGTCATCCTCTACTACCTGCTGCAGCATCTCAGTCGTCGCCTCCGCCCAGTTCGAACTTTCGCCGCTGGGCGGCAGTGCCCCGCAACAGAACGGGCACCGCGAACAGGGCCGCGTACACCCCGAAGGTGAGGATCGGCACCAACGGCATCCCCTCGAGCTGTTCCCGCCTGGCCATGGAACGAACCAGGTACAGCCAGCCGGGCGGCCCGAACAGGTAGAGCACGAACAGGAGCCGGGTACGGGCCACCTGGAGAATGACCTCGTCGAGAGCCCGGCCCGCGAAGCGGCGTTCGCGGCCCGAGCGGTGAACGTAGACGTTGCCGAAGAACCAGCCGGTGAACGCGGCCAGGATGTAGAGCGGGTAGAGCTCCAGCTCGAACGTCAGGTTCCACCGCAGGATGCCGATCTGGGCCAGGATGCCGACCGACCACGCCGCCAGGCTCGACGACAGGATGACGGTCTCCAGGCCCTTCATCGCCGCGCGCCCGATCAGCCCGCCAACTGCGCCTCATAGTCGGCGGCGGTCATCAGGTCGTCCCGCGGACCCTCGTCGTCGAGCCGCAGGCGCACCAGCCAGCCTCCGCCGTAGGGATCCTCGTTGACCAGTTCCGGGGCGTCCTCGAGTCCCTCGTTCACGGCCTCGACCGAGCCCGCCACCGGCGTGTAGATCTCCGCGACCGCCTTGACCGACTCGATCGCGCCGATCTCGGATCCGGCCGCGAACTCCTGTCCAGGCGCCGGCAGTTCGACGAACACGACGTCGCCCAGTTCCTGCTGGGCGAAGTCCGTGATGCCGAGCACGGCCTCGCCGTCCTCCACCTTGAGCCACTCGTGCTGCGCCGTGTACAGGCGGTCGTCGGGAATCATCGGAACCTGGCTCCTCCTCAGACGCCCCGCTTCGGGCGCCGGTAAAACGGTAGTCTGACGATACGGCAATCGATCTCGCGGCCGCGAACCGTAACCGCTGCCGCGCTGCCGGGCTCGGGCGGCCCGCCGCCGGCGCAGTCCAGCCGGGCGATTCCGATCGCCCGTCCCAGCGTCGGCGCGAACGCTCCGCTGGTCACCGGACCGGCACAGTCGGGAACATCGCGGACCGTCAGCCGGTGACCATGCCGGGCGATGCCGCGGCCCTCTACCTCGAAGCCGACCAGCCGGTGGCGGCAGCCGTTCTCCCGCTGACGGACCAGGGCGTCGCGGCCTGTGAAGTCGCCCTTCTTCCACTTGACGATCCAGGACAGGCCCGCCTCGATCGGCGTCGTCTCCTCGTCGATGTCCTGGCCGCAGAGCATCATCCCGGCCTCCAGCCGCAACGTGTCTCTCGCGCCCAGACCGGCCGGCATCAGGCCAGCGTCGCTGCCCCGCTCCAGGAACTCCGCCCACAGATCCTCCGCCCGGTCGGCCGCGGTGTAGATCTCGAAGCCGTCTTCTCCCGTGTAGCCGGTCCGCGACACCATCCGTTCTTCCCCGTTCTGGTGAAGGAACGAGTAGTACCGGAGCTCCACGGCTTCTCCACCGACGACATCCGCCACGATCTCCGCCGCCCGCGGCCCCTGGACGGCGATCAGGGCCGTCTCGTCGCTCTCGTCGTCGATCCGAACGCCCTCGCCGTCCGCGGCGGCCGCCGCCTCGAGCAGCGCCAGGTCACGCGCCCGCGAGGCGGCGTTGACCACGAGCAGGTAGTCCTCCGGGTCGAGACAGTAGACGAGCAGGTCGTCGATGAACGTGCCCCGCTCGCTCAGGAGCGCACTGTACTGGGCGCGGAAGGGATGAAGCGCGCCGACGTCGTTCGGGGTCAGCCGCTGGAGGAGCGGCAGGGCTCGCGGTCCGCGCACCCGGATCTCCCCCATGTGGGAGACGTCGAACATGCCGGCGCGCTCACGCACCGCGCGGTGCTCCGCCAGCACTCCCTCGTACTGGATCGGCATCTCGTAGCCGGCGAAGGGCCCGAAGCGGGCGCCCGACTCGACGTGACGCCTGTACAGGACAGTCCGTTGCATGCCCTCTACCCTCTTCCCCTGTCGCCCTCCGGCCGTTGACCGGCCCAACCGACGCGGCGACCGCAAATCCGGCTGCCTCCGAAGCGCATCGACACGGCCCGGCACTCTACCCGCAACCGGCCTCCGCCCACCGGGTGCGCCCCCCTGTCGGTGCGCCGCCGTCCCCGCCGGCTGGGTGCGCGGGTCTTCTGACCCGCTGCCGCCGAAGGCGGCCAGAAGTACGCGCCGCGAAGCGGCGACGACTCTCTCTGCTAACTTCCCAGCGAGTCGAACCTGATGACCACCCACGAACACCCGTGGACAGGGTGTCGCCGCGTGACGGTGGGGCTGACTCTGGCCGTGCTGCTGACGCTGTCGGCGCCACCGCCGGCAGCCCACGCCCAACGCCTGCTGACGCTCGTGTCCGGCG
>JAJDZH010000343.1 GCA_022824725.1 Thermoanaerobaculia bacterium
ACGGACCCGGACCGTCCGTGGACGACGCCGAGCCCACGCCCGGCACGAGCGTCAGCAGACGTTGGGCCGAAGCGGCCGAGGCGGCCAGCAGCAGCGCAAGGAGGGCCAGCGGCACGACGCCGTAACGCCGTGTCGTGCGCCCACAGATGTCGCCGCCCGCCAACAGTGAAGCGGAGCGTCTCATTCGTCTGTCCGTCCTTACTGTACATCCGGGAGGCCCGAGCTGGCCGGAACAGTGCTGTCCACTGGAAGATGGGCCTGAGAGAGTTGCCGTAATCTCCGCTACGCGTCGCTCGGCCGCCGGGACAAGGGCACGGTCAGGTCGTACCTGGCCAAGGTGACGGGATTGTCCCGAGCCCAGGTCGCCCGTCTGATCCGCCAGTACCGGGAGACGGCCCGGATCGCGGAAACTCTTCGACCTCATCCAGCGGGAGTCCGACCCGCAACGGCGCCGAAGCGCCTGACCTCGATGCAACACGCAACCCCAACCGCTCGCGGGCCCGCCGGTGACCGCCGGCCGGCCAACGCGCCGCCCCAGAACCCTCTCCGAACCAACACGGATCACTCCCCAACCACGGGCCCCTTCAGGCTCACTTCAGGATTGGATCACGCTCCGATCCGCGGGGAGGTCCCAGGGGACGCTCGCGCTCTCTGGGCGAAGGTGAAGGGTGCGCTCGCTGTTGTCGGCTGCGTTCCGTTACGGCGTCGGTTCAGGTGAGGGCGCGGGGAGTCGCTGCCTCCGACCCCCTGGGACCCTCCCCGCGGACCGGAGCAGGCTGGACGTCGTCGGCACTACGGTTCCTTTACTACTTGACTTCGAGTAAAGAACACGGTTAGCGTTCACTCGTACTCGTCCATCCGGGAAGGAACGTGGTCATGCCGCGAGTCAGTGCTAAACGCCAGATCACGCTCCCCATCGCCCAGTGCAGGGAAGCCGGCATCGAACCCGGCGACGAGTACCGGTGTTTCGTTGCCGATGGCCGCATCACGATCGTGCGGAAGGAGGCGGGCGCCGCCAGGGGCTTTCTGCGGCACGTCACCGGCGATCCGGGAATGAGCGACGACGAGTCGCTGCGGAGCACACTCGACACGTCAGAGCCTTGATCGCGGTCGACACGAGCGTCCTGCTGCGCTACCTGCTCCAGGACGATGAGGCCCAGTCGGTCCGCGCAAATGCCGTCTTCGAGGCCGGGAAGACGGTTCTGGTCACCGATGTCGTCCTGGTGGAGACGATCTGGACGCTCTCCGGAAGGAAGTACCGACTTCCGCAAGCTCAACTGGTGGCCGTCCTCGAACGGCTGTTCAGCGAACCGGCCATCCGTTTCGAGGACGACGAAGTCGTGTGGCGAGCTCTCCACGCCTACCGGGGAGACGGGACGACGAGCGAGACAGGGTCGGCCAGGCCCGCCGGTTTCGCCGACGCGCTGATCGTGTTCAAGGCACTGCGGACCGCGACGAGCGACGGCGAACTGCTGGAGGGCGTCTACACCTTCGACGCGGCCATGCAGCGGCTCCCCCACGCCATGGCGACCTGAGAACTGTCGCTAGCAGTCCGTGGTAGAAGTCCGCGTCGCACCGAGAGCGGTCAAGCGCCCGTCCAGCAAGGCGCGATGAGGGAGCATACCGGGCCGTATTCGACCGAAGAGCAACGATGCTGGGCGGGATGCATGGCCGCTCGAACCCTGGTGGCGCGTCCTCGCGCCACCAGCGTCCCCGTCGGATCGCCCGTCTGCAGCGACCCTGCACAGCGGCGGCCGATGGCAAGCAACTCCTCGACCGGGGCCTCCAGGTCGCGCTGGCGCTCCTCGCGTGTGAGACGAACGGTCTCCTCGTTCTTGATGTTCAGGGTCATGGCCATCTCCACGACGAAACGCGTGGCTCACCTACTCTGCGATCAAAAGTCTGGCTGGATACCTCCCCCCACTCTCGGCCAGGAGGCTTCTGACCGTGCTACTCCGCTACCGGCGGAGGCGTTTCGATCTGCTCGCCGATGACGAGCGCTGCCGCGACCTCGCGCTGTAGACGCTCAGGACTGCGACGGACGTAGAGACGGGCGAGTTCCTGGCCTCGTTCGACTTTCTGGCCGAGGCGGACGTCGTAGCGAAGGGCGACGGCGTGGTCGATCCTGTTCGGATCGCGGTCCGGGCGGCAGGCGTCGGCGAAGGCGTTGCCCATGCGGCGGCAGTCGACGGCTTTGAGATAGCCGGACTTCGAGGCGGTCACGACGGCTTCGACCGGCGCCAGCTCCAGTGCTTCGATCCAGCCCGGCTCGGCGCCCTGCGCGTCCGCCCAGTCGACGAGCTTCTGACGGGCGGCGCCGGAGTCGATCGCAGAGTCGATGTCTTCGGGTGAAAGCTCCCGTCCCACCAGGCGGGCAGCCTTGCGGCAGATCGCGGTCACAACCTCGAGCAGCCGCGGGTCGCCGTCGCCGGCGAGACAGTCCAGCGCTTCCCGCACCTCGGCCGCGTGGCCGACCCAGCGGCCAAGAGGCTGGTTCATGTCGCTCAGGACGTAATCCGCCGGCGTGCCGCAGGCGGCGCTGATCGAGACCAGGCTCGAAGCGAGCGAACGGGTGTCGCGGGTGTCGGGGAAGAAGGCGCCGTTGCCGATCTTCACGTCGAAGACGATCCCGGACGCTCCGAGCGCAAGTTTCTTGGACAGAATGCTGCCGACGACGAGCGGAATCGAACTCACGGTCGAGGTGCGGTCCCGCAGGCCGTAAAGACGTTTGTCGGCGGGCGCGATGCCGGCGGTGGCGATGCCGACCGCCATGCCGAAGCGGTCCAGCAGGTCGAGGGTACGGGCCCGGTCAAGCTCCAGGCGGACACCGGGGATGCTCTCCAGCTTGTCCGCGGTGCCTCCGCTGTGGCCCAGGGCGCGGCCCGTCAGCTTGGCCGCCGGCACGCCGCAGGCGGCAAGCAACGGCAGCGCGATCAGACTGACCGTGTCGCCGACGCCGCCGGTCGAGTGCTTGTCGACCAGGGGACCGAAGTCCTCCGCCAGTGCCCAGCGGTCGCCGGACTCGAGCATCGCCAGGGTCAGTTCCCGGGTCTCGTCCCGATCGAGCCCCCGCATCGCCGCGGCCATCAGGAAAGCGGCGAGCTGGACGTCGGACCAGCCGCCGGAGGCCGCACCGTCGACCACCGACCGCACTTCCCCCGCGGTCAGCGTCCGACCCTCCCGCATCCGGTTCAGGATGTCGAAGGGCGTCGCCATCGCGCTGTCGGGAACGGCCGCTATCCGCCGAACGTGAACGGCGACGCGCCCGCCGCTTCGGGGCCGAGCTGCTGCCGGGCGCGGATCGCGTAGCCGCTGTCAGGGAACTCGCTTACGACGCGCTGGAAGGTCTCGCGGGCGCCCTCTTCGTCGCCGAGCTGCGCGAGCGTGGCGGCCAGTTCGAACAGCAGGGCGTCCTTCGGCAGCGGCGAGGACTCGGTTGCCACCGCACCGCGCAGCGTGGCGGCCAGTTCCTCGCCCCGTCCCTCGGCGCGATCCAGGCTGTAGAGGTTCAACTGCACGCCGATGGCCATCGCGTGGTCACGGCCGGCGGCTTCCAGGTAGTTCGTCCACAGTTCCCGCGCCTTCGCCGTGTCTCCTTCGGCCGCCGCGATCTGTCCCAGGTAGACGGAAGCCAGCCTGCCGGACGAAGTCGAGCCGAAGCTCTCCCGCACGGCCTCGAGTTCCATCCTCGCGGCCGAGCGCCGCTCCGCCTCCGAGGCGAAGCTCAGGCCATCGCCATCGGTTTCGCTACCAGCGGTCGGCTCCTCCGCTTCTTCCGCGCCTCCCTCGTCCGGAGCGCTGTCGGGAGGCGTGCCGAAGAGGTCGTCGATTGCGTCCGTTGCCGGCTCGTCGATCGGCGCCCGGTAGACCTTGAGGGCCTCGCTGAGCTGATGGCTGGCCTCCTTCTCCCGGCCATCCTGGTAGTTCAGGAACAGCACGACTCCGACGACGACCGCGATCACCGCGGCAACACCCATCAGAATCTGTCGAACGTGCTCCGCGAACCACGTGGAAGCCGAGAAGACGGCTTCCCGCACCTCGTCGCGCCGTATCTCGTCTCGTGTCAAACGGCTCATTCCGCATCCCCTCCGAAGCGCGGAACACTAGCAGCCCAACCGGCTGACCCGCGACACGCGCGGCCCTGTGGCAGACTTGGTTACCGGCCCGGCACCGAAGGGGCCGACCCTCTACCGACCCGGCACGCAGACTGCCCTGGAGCACCCAAGATGCCCACCCTTGGAATCGGCGAACTCCTGATCGTCCTTGCGATCGTCGTCCTGATCTTCGGCGCAAGCCGCATTCCGAAGCTGGCGGGCGGCCTGGGCAGCGGCATCCGCAACTTCAAGCAGGGGCTGAAGGGACCGGACGAAGACGAGGCCGAAGACAAGCCCAAGCGCGAGATCGAAGAGTAGGCGGCGCCAGTACGGAGCCGGCCTGGCGGCCGGCGCGATTCAACGCCGCCTCCGGCGGCAGCGGGTCAGAAGACCCGCGCACCCAGCGGAGAACCTTGCTCCGTACCGGCTGTGGTGCGCCTGGGAGGACTCGAACCCCCTCGCCTGTGGGTTGGGAATCCCTGCCGCTCTATCTGTCGCGAGGTGCAGGCTCTGGTGCGCCTGGAGGGACTCGAACCTCCTTGCCTGTGGATTGGGAATCCCTATCGCGCCATCCGCTGAGATGGAGGCATGGTGCGCCTGGAGGGACTCGAACCCCCTCGCCTGTGGGTTGGGAATCCCTGCCGCTCTATCTGTCGCGAGGTGCAGGCTCTGGTGCGCCTGGGAGGACTCGAACCCCCTCGCCTG
>JAJDZH010000434.1 GCA_022824725.1 Thermoanaerobaculia bacterium
GCGGAATCCGCCGCAGCATCTCCCGCTCCGGGGTCATGTAGCCGACGGTCTTCCGCGTTTCCTGCCTGCGATGGTTCCGTCTTCCCGGTGGTCAGCCGGCACGGCCGACCGGCCGAGCAGCTTAGCGAAGTCCGATGCCGGACGCCGGGGAATACGTGCCCGCGCGGCAGCGTTGCAGGCCCGCGGCGCCGGCGCGCGGCGGTCCCGCCAGCGCTGGCGGAAGGCCGCTCCGGCCGGCCGACGCGACGATCGCGATCGTCACCGTTCGGTCATGAGAAGTCACGCCGAATCACACGTCCCCATCTTGCAGTCGTGCGAGACTGCCGGCCATGCGTATGGCTGACTTCGCACACCGTGGCCGCAAGGCCCGCGGGTCGCGCCGCCTGCGATTCGGCGACTTCGAGTTCGAGCCTGCCACGCGGGAACTCAGCGGCCCCGAGGGCGCCGTCAGGCTCCAGCCACAACCCGCCAGACTGCTCGGCTTGCTGCTCGAGAACGAGGGCGACGTGGTCTCGCGGGAACAGGTCCGGCGCCGCCTGTGGCCGGACGAGGTTCACGTCGAGTTCGACCAGGGCATGAACACTTGCATCAAGCGGATTCGCGCCACGCTCAACGACAACGCCGAGGCGCCGCGCTACATCGAGACCCTGCCGCGCCTCGGCTACCGGTTTCTCGCTCCGGTCACGGAGGTCGAAACAGCCGCCGGCCTGCTCGGCGCAAGGGGCGGTCGACGGCGACGACGATTTCGATTCGCTCTGATCGCCCTGCTCGCCGCGGCGGGTCTGGCCGCCGGCGCCTTCGCCTTGCGTGAACTGACCGCTCCGCCATGTGCCGACCAGGAGCCGGCGCAGTTGGCCGGCGCCGGCAGCGCCAACAAACGCCCGGACACTCCGGCGGACCCGGGACGTTCTCCGAATCCCTGAACCGCCGCCGCGCAAGGCCGAGATCGTTCCCGAACGCGCGGCCGCTCGCGTGTCGCCGTCGAGGGCCATCTTCAGGCCGGCCAGGACGCAGCCCCGTCGCTACGGCTGGTGCTCTCCGAAGTTCCCGACCGTCCGATCGTCGCTGCCGACCGGCAGGGCGATGTGCATGCCGTCGACGGCGACCAGCGCGTCGTTCGGCGCATCCTCGGCCCTGCCGCGCAAGAACACCGCGTTCGCCTGCGCCGCCGGCAGAGGCGGCGCGAGGTGGCTCAGCACGAGCAGACCGACCCCCGCCTCGGCGGCGAGGGCGTGCAGATCGCGCGGGTAGATGTGGTAATCGAGAGTGTCGGCGACGAGCTTGCCGAGCCGTTCGGCGCCGCCGGCGGAAAGCGCCTGGGCCGCCATGCCCATGACGGCCTCGGACAGGACCTCGTGGACCAGCACGTCGACGCCCTGGCTGGCTTGCTCGAGGTTGGCGGAACGGACCGTGTCGCCGCTGATCACGACCGAGCGGCCGCCGAAGTCGAACCGGTAGCCCACCGCCGGCGCGACCGGCTCGTGGTCGACGAGGAAGGCGCTGATCCTGAGGTCGTCCCGATCGTAGAACGCGGAGGTCGGAGCGTCATCCGTCAGGTCGATCGTGCGGGCTACCGCTCCGGCGCCGGCCGGCGGCAGGATCTCCTCCCCATGATGGGCGATCCGGTAGGACACGTCCAGTTCGTAGACCATCCGGAACCCCGCCACGACGCGGTCGACGCCGGCCGGGCCGTACACGTCCAGTGGCTCGGCACGGCCCGACACCCAGCTCGCGAAGAACGTCTCGCCGAGGTCGGCTATGTGGTCGGAGTGGAAGTGGGTGAGCAGCACCCCGGCGAGCCGGTCGATCGGCAACCCCCAAAGGCGGACGTTCTCCAGGGATCCGTTGCCGACATCGACCAGGAACATCCGGCCGCCCGCGATGACCGCCGTGCAGGCCTCGGCCCTCTCCGCGCTCGGCAGCGGCGCTCCGCTGCCGCAGATCACGACGTGCAGCGCGCCGTCATCGAGCAGCGACGAGCGGTCGGGCGGCAGGGCGCCGAACTGGGCCTCGACGGCCGAGGCCGCAAGGACGAGCAGCGCCAGAGCAAGTGTCAGAGCAGGCGGTCGGCGCCATCGAAGGGCTGATCGAGCGAACATGAAGACTCCCCGTATGCGCGGACCGTCCGAGAACGGCTCCGACGCGGGTCGGTTCTCCGGAGCCCGGGCTTCTCCCGAAACTCTCGGCGGAGGAAGCTAGCAGCCCCGCGCAACCTGGACCGGCGCCGGCGCAAGATCGCGTCAGTAGGATCTCGAAGCAGTGACGATGCCAGGATCATCCCGGCCAGGAAGACGCGAGCGACTCGTCGTCGTCGGCTTCGGCATCGCCGCGTACCGGTTCATCGAGCGCCTGACCGCGCTCGGCGCTCACGACCGCTACGACATCACGGTCATCGGCGAGGAGGCCGACCCCGCCTACAACCGGGTCCGCCTGTCCGAATGGCTCGACCGGCCTCTTCCGGAGACGCAGGCGGCGCCGCGCGATCTGCGACCCCTCGCGCTCGCGAGCCCCGACTGGGGCAAGGCGCGCGGCATTCGCACCCTCCTGTCGACCACGGTCGTCTCCATCGACCGCGAAGCCCGCACGGTCGAAACGGCTCGCGGCGAGAGCATCGGCTACGACCGTCTCGTACTGGCCACGGGGTCCCTGCCGATCGTCCCGCGCATCGAGGGTGTCGACAGCGACGGCGTCTTCGTGTATCGCACGATCGAGGATCTCGAGGCGCTCCAGGAACGGGCGTCGCGGGCGAAGCGCGCGGCCGTGCTCGGCGGCGGCCTGCTCGGAATCGAGGCGGCCGAAGGGCTCCGGCGCCTGGGTCTCGCGGTCGTTCTGCTGCAACGGGCGCCACATCTGCTCAATCGGCAGTTCGGCCCCGACGCGGGAACGTACCTGGAAACCCGGGTCCGGGCGGCTGGCATCCAGCCGATGCTGGGCGCCGCCTCGGTCCGCATCGAAGTCAGGAGCCACGCGCTGGCCATCGAGCTGGTCGGCAAGGACATGCCGCTCACGACCGACCTCGTCGTCGTCGCGGCGGGCGTACGCCCGCGCGACCGGCTGGCCAGGGAGGCCGGCCTCATCGTGGCGTTCCGCGGCGGAGGCATCGTCGTCAACGACCGGTTGGACACGTCCGACCCGCGCATCCAGGCGATCGGCGAGTGCGCTTCCGCCGGCAGGACGGTGTACGGCATGGCCGGGCCGACTCAGGGGATGGCCCACACGCTGGCGGAGATCATGGCGGGACGGTCCACGCGCTTCGGACGCCAGGTCCCGGCGACCCGGCTCCGCCTGGTGGACCTGGACATCTGGGCGATCGGCGACACGGCCGCGCTGGCGGAACGCGTCACCTGGAGCCGGGACGCCTCCTACCGCCAGCTCAAGCTCCGGGCCGGCCAGATCATCGCGGCGACCACGATCGGCCCCTGGGAGGAACTGGGCGTCGTCCAGGACCTGATACGGCGGCGCAGTCCGATCTGGTGGTGGCAGTTGCGTCGCTTCCGCCGGACCGGCATGCTGTTTCCCCGTTCCGAGGCCCTTCCCGTTGCGAAGTGGCCGAGCGCCAGGGTCGTGTGCAACTGCCTCGGCGTGACGCGGGGAGAGCTCGACCTGGCCCTCCGGGCCGGCTGCGACTCGGTGAAGTCGATCGCCGGCCGCACCGGCGCCTCGACCGTATGCGGCGCGTGCCGGCCCCTGCTCGCCGAGTTCCTGGGGGCGGATCCGGCCTCGGCGGCGGAAGCGCTCCTCCCGGCGAGACCCAAGGCGCAGCCGGCGCTACTGGCCGCAGCCGTCGCGGTCGCGGGGCTGGCGGCGGTCATCGTCGCGGGGCCCTCAATCCCCCCGGCCGACAGCGTCGCGGACGGCGGCTTCCTGGACGCCCTCCAGAGGGACGGCGCCCTGAAGCGATTCACCGGTTTCTCCCTGCTGGGAGCGACCCTCGGCACGCTCGTCCTGTCGCTGCGCAAGCGCTGGAACAGGATGCGCGCGGGCGACTTCGCGGTCTGGCGCCTGATGCACGGCGCCGTGGCCGCGCTGGCGCTCCTGGCGTTCGTGCTGCACACCGGCCTCCACCTGGGCACGGGCCTCAACCTGGCGCTCAGCGCGACCTTCCTCGCGACCTCCGTCCTCGGGAGCCTCGCCGCGGCTGGCGTCGGCCGCCGCGGCGCACGAACGATGTTCTGGCTCCACGTCTTCGCCGTCTGGCCGCTGCCGGTGCTGATCGCCTTTCACATCCTGAAGACCTGGTACTTCTGAACCGCCGCTTGCAGCCGTGCGCTCACCCCGTCCAACCGTCCTCTGGCTGCTGTTCACCCTGGCCGCCTGCGCCTGGCTCGGCTGGTCCCTGGCGCGGCCGCGGGCCGCCGTCTTCCTGCCCGGACCGTCGAGCGACGGCCACCATCAGATCGAGGCCGCCTGCCACCTCTGTCACACGCCGTTCGCGGGCGTCGCGCAGGAGGCCTGCCTGGACTGTCACGCCGAGGAACTCGAGAGAGCGGGGGATTCCCACGCCGCGGCGGTCTTCAGCGACCCCCGCAACGCCGCGGACCTGGCGAAGCTCGACGTCCGGCTCTGCGTCACCTGTCACATGGAGCACCAGCCGGAGATCACGGCCGCGATGGGCCTTACCCTGCCGCGGGACTTCTGCGTTCACTGCCACGCCGACATCGCCGACGAACGACCCACGCACATGGATTTCGCGCCGGCAACGTGCGCCAGCGGCGGCTGCCACAACTTCCACGACAACCGGAATCTCCACCAGGACTTCCTGGCGCGGCACGGCGCCGGCGGCGCCGCGACGTTCGAGGGTTCCCTGCCGACCGGCGAAGCGTGGATTGCCGTCGACCTCGGCGAGCGGGCGCCTCTTTCCGCCGTCGACGCCGACAGTCCCGGAAACGCCGCGCCGGAACTCGCGGAGGCCTGGGCGTCATCCGCGCACGCGGCGTCCGGAATCGCCTGCTCGGACTGCCACGGCGGCGGGGCGGACTGGAGCGACCGTCCCCGCCGGGACGTCTGCGCCTCCTGCCACGAAGCCGAATCGACCGGCTTCCTCGCCGGGAGACACGGCATGCGCCTGGCGGCGGACCTCGAACCCATGTCGCCGGCGGACGCACGTCTGCCGATGCGTCCGGAGGCGGCGTCGCGGACGCTGGATTGCGGCGCCTGCCACGAGCCGCACGGCGTCGATGTGCGGGTCGCCGCAGTCGACGCTTGTCTGGAATGCCATGCGGACGACCACTCGACCGCGTACGCCGAATCGCCCCACGCCGACGCCTGGCAGGCGGAACTCTCGGGCGAAGCGGCGCCTGGCAGCGGCGCGAGCTGCGCCTCCTGCCACCTGCCGAGAACGGAAACGCGCCTGGGCGGCGCCCCGCGGATCGTCGTCCAGCACAACCAGAACGACAACCTCCGACCGAACGAGAAGATGCTCCGCGACGTCTGCATGAACTGTCATTCCCTGGCCTTTTCGCTCGACGCGCTGGCCGACCGGGAACTGATCCGACGGAACTTCAGAGGGCAGCCGGCGCGCCATGTCGAGAGCGTCGATATGGTTCCGTCGCTGGCCGACGGACCATGAGAAACCGCCCGGACAAGGAGACGCCATGAGACTCCGCACCCCTTTCCCCCCGTGGACTTCCCGCGGCGTCGTTTCCGCCCTCACGCTAGCCGCCGTCGTGATCCTCAACGGCGCCGTCACCGCCTGCGGCGGCTCGACCGAGGCAACGGGAAGCCCCGGCATCCCTCCGGAAGCGATGGCCGACGCCATTCACCACGTGCTCGAATCAGACCGCACCGTCTACGCCCGCCACGTGGTCAACCGCTTGCAGGACGAGGAGGGCGTCATCGCCGCCAGCGAACAGTGGGAGGACGACCGGGCGCTGCCCCTGCCGGCCCAGATGTTCCGCATGAGCGCTCAGCTCACCGCCGAGAAGACGGACAGGGTCAGCTACGCGCTGCTGTCCCCGTGGCCGATCAACAGCCGGAACGCCCCCAGGACGGAGGCCGAGGAAGCGGGCCTCGAAAGCGTCGCGGCCGACCCGTCGAAGCCCTTCTACGGCACGGAAACCCTGGGCGACACCGAGTACTTCACCGCCGTCTACGCCGACATTGCCGTGTCGCCCGCCTGCGTCACGTGCCACAACGCCCACGCGGACAGTCCCCGCGACGACTTCGAACTGGGCGACACGATGGGCGGCGTCGTCGTCCGCATCGCGCTCGACTGAGCCGCGAGGCGACCGGACAAGCCTCACTCGTGGCAGAATCCCGGCGGCAGAACCACCTTTCCCGAGGAGCACTCACTCAATGCACGAAGTTCCCGATCTGGCCTACCCGTTCGACGCACTCGAGCCCCACATCGACGCGCGGACCATGGAGATACACCACGACAAGCACCACGCTGCCTATGTCGCCAACCTGAACGGAGCGCTCGAAGGCCGCGACGAACTCGCCGCGATGAGCGTCGAGAACCTGCTCCGCAACTTCGACGAGGTGCCGGACCCGATCAAGGGCGCCGTGCGCAACCACGGCGGAGGCCACGCCAACCACTCGCTGTTCTGGTCCGTCATGAGCCCGAACGGCGGCGGCGCTCCGAGCGGCGACCTGGCCACCGCCATCGACATCCGCTTCGGCAGCTTCGACCAGATGAAGGAGCGTTTCGTCAGCACCGCGATGGGCCAGTTCGGCAGCGGCTGGGGCTGGCTGGTGAGCGGCGACGACGGCCTGGCCGTGATCGCGCGGCCCAACCAGGACTCACCGCTGATGGAGGGCCTGACGCCGCTGCTCGGAGTCGACGTGTGGGAGCACGCCTACTACCTGAACTACCAGAACCGGCGGCTGGACTACCTGAACGCCTTCTGGAACGTCGTCGACTGGGAGGCGGTCGCGGCGCGGTTCAGAGGTTAGCGACGAGGCCGGTGCTGCGGCCGCGGCCGCGGGTCTGGCGGTCCTGCTCCATGCGGCGCTTCAGCAACTCCTCCGCTTCGTCGAGGAGTTCGAGCGCCCGTACGAGCTGATTGTCCAGTTGCCGCTCGGCCTTGAAGCCCTCGGTCAGGCCGAAGGCGGTGTTGAAGATCTCGTAGCGGAGCCGGACGCGGGCGTGGCGCTCGACGGCGGGATTCTCCAGCGCCTCGTCCAGCTCTTCGGCTGAGACGAGGTCCTCCGCGACGACCCAGTCCCAGAACCGTTCCAGGTAGTCGTCCGGCACCTGCCAGTCGGTGGAGTCGACCCCCTCGGGCACCCCCTCCTCGAAGGGGAAGCGGTGGAAGCCGCTGCGCGTCCGCAGGCGGAGGATGATGGGCGGATCCTCGTCCAGTTCGACCACGTAGTCGGGGGTCACGCCGCCGCCGCCGTAGACCTCGCGGCCGAGATCGGTGTGGAAGACCGGCCTGTCCTCGCTCTCCGGCTGGTCGACCGGCGGCAGCTCCTCCTCGTCGCCGTTGTCGCCGTTCGCGTCGTAGCCGGTGTAGTAGTCCCAGTACGAGGAGTAGTCGCGCTGGATCAGCCGCCCCGCCGGCGTGTAGTAGCGCGCCGTCGTCAGGGCCAGGCCGGCGCCGTAGGACAGCTCGTAGACCGTCTGCACCAGGCCCTTGCCCCAGGTCGACTCGCCGACGACGAGGCCCACGTCGTGATCCTGGATGGCGCCCGAAACGATCTCGGAGGCGGAAGCGGAGCCGCCGTTCACGAGCACGACGACCGGCAGGCCGAGCGGCTCGTGGCGGCCGGTGGAACGGTACGACTGGTGCGAACTGTCGATCCGCCCCCGGGTCTCGACGATCGTCGTGCCCGGAGGCACGAACTGGTCGGAGACGGCGATCGCCTGGTCGAGCAGGCCGCCGCCGTTGAACCGGAGGTCGAGAATCAGCCGCCGCATGCCCTGGCCCTTGAGTTCGGCCAGGGCGCGGGCGACCTCTCCGCCGGTCGAACGGGAAAAGTCGGTGATCCAGAGGAAGCCGGTTTCCGGCGTCAGCATGTGGGCGTGGCGGACGGTCTCCTGCGGGATCTCGGCCCGCGTCACCGTGACTTCGAGGGGCTCGTCCAGACCGGGACGAAGCAGCGTCACCGTGACGTCCGTTCCCTTCGGCCCCTTGAGCTTCCGGATCGCCTCGTTCGGGTTCATCTCCTCCGTCGGCTCGCCGTTGATCAGGTGGATGATGTCGCCGGCACGGATGCCCTTCTCGTAGCCCGGCGTGCCCTCGATCGGAGAGATGACGGTCAGGCGGTTGTTGCGCGTGCCGACGTAGATGCCCAGGCCGTAGAAGGAACTCTGCTGGCGTTCGCGCATCGAGTCGTAGGCCACGGGCGGCAGGAAGCTCGTGTGCGGATCGAGGTTGCGCAGCATGCCCCCGATCGAGGCGTAGACGAGATCCCGGTAGGTGACGTCGTCGACCGCGTAGTTGGCGTGGGCCGCCTCGACCAGCTCCGTGTAGTGGCGGACCTGGGCGATCTGCTCCGCGTCGACCGCTCCCAGGTTGCCGCCCGCCAGCAAGCCGACGGCCACCGCCGCGGCGAAGAGAAGGAGTACCAGATTGCGCCAGGGTTGCTTCACGGTTTCACCGGGAAAACAGCGATTGTACCAGCGAAATCGGTCGCCGCTCCGCGGCGCGCAGCAAAGCCGCCTTCGGCGGCAGCGGGTCAGAGGACCCGCGTACCCGGTGTGCAGTGCCTCCGGTTGGCGTATCATGCCGGGCCATGTTCGGCCCGATCGGCATGCAGGAGATGCTGTTCATCCTGGCGGCCGCCCTGCTCATCTTCGGCCCCAGGAAGCTGCCCGAGCTCGGCCGCACCCTCGGCCGCGGGATGGCGGAGTTCCGCCGCGCCACGACCGACCTGAAGCGGTCCATCGACGTCGAGCTCGACGACGAGAAGCGGCCCGCGCCGGCACGGCGCATCGACACTCCCAGGAGAAGCGCCAGCGCGTCGAGCCCGGGCAGTTCGAAGAAACCGCCCGGATCGGGCGCCGGGGCCCCGAGTGACCCCGCCGTCTGAGGACGACGCTCCGGTCCAGCCGCCCGAAGCGCCGGAACCGGAGCGGCTGCCCGAGACGAGGCTGGGCAAGCGGAAGCCCGACGAGGAGGAAGAAGAAGAACTTCCGCGGATGACGCTGCTCGAGCACCTCGACGAGCTGCGCCGCCGCATCCTGCGCACGCTGATCGTCGTCGTCGTCGCCTTTTTCGGCTGCTTCGCCTTCGCCGAGGAGATCTACACGTTCCTGGCGAAACCGATCGAGCCCCACGTCGACCAGCTCGTCTTCGACGGCGTCGCCGATCCGTTCATCGTGCAGGTGAAGGTGGCGCTGCTGGCCGCCGTCTTCCTCACGTCGCCCTATCTCGTCGCCCAGCTCTGGGGCTTCGTGTCGCCGGGCCTCTACCGCCGCGAGAAGCGCTACGCGATCCCCTTCATCTTCTTCGGCTCCTTCTTCTTCCTCGGCGGCGGCGCCTTCGGTTACTTCGTCGCCCTGCCCTTCGCGGTCGAGTTCCTGGTCAACATGGGGCTCAACGCCAACTGGGACGCCGATATCCGGATCGAGCGCTACCTGAACTTCGCCGTCAACATCCTGCTCGGGCTGGCGGTCATGTTCCAGCTCCCCATCGTGATCTTCATGCTCTCGCAGCTCGGGGTCGTCACGCCGCGGTTCCTGATGCGGCACTTCCGCTGGGCCGTGCTCATCATCATCGTCCTCTCCGCCGTGATCACGCCGACGCCGGACGTCGTGAACATGACGATCGTGGCCGGGCCGACGTTGCTGCTGTATCTGGTGGGGGTGGGCGCTTCGGCGCTCGTGCAGCGGCGGAGGAAGCGGATCGAGGACGAGGGGGAGGAGTAGGAACCCTCCGCTGGGTGCGCGGGTCTTCCGACCCGCCCCACGGGCGGAGCCGCGGAGCGGCGTAGCCCGGACAATGGAGCCGCCGGCCGGAGGCCGGCGACGTTGCTGTCGGCCGCCTGTGGCGGCAGCGGGTCGGAAGACCCGCGCACCCAGTGGCGGCACCCGGTGTTCAGGAGACGGGGCCGAGGGCTTCGATGATGCGGTCGACGAGTTCGCGGGCGGCGCCGCGGCCGCCGCGGGCGTCGAGCACGAGGTCGACGTTGTCGCGGACTTCCCGCACGGCGTCGGCGGGAGCGGCGGACAGGCCCGCCGCGCGCAGTACCGGCAGGTCGACCAGGTCGTCGCCGACGTAGGCGACCTCGGACGCATCGAGCCCGCGGCGCTCCAGCAGGTCGGCGAAGGCCGCGGCCTTGTCGCGGCAGCCCAGGAGGACCTCGTCGAAGCCGAGGTGGGCGGCGCGGCGCTCGACGGCCGGAGAGTCTCTCCTGGCGCTCAGCAGGCCCATCCCGAGGCCAGCCTCGCGCGCGCGGCGCACAGCCAGGCCGTCGCGGGTGTCGAACGCCACGGCCACCTCGTCGCCGACGTAGTAGAGCCGGCCGTCGGTCAGGACGCCGTCGACATCGAAGAGCAGGAAACGCAATCGCAGGACGACGGAGGAGAGCATGGAGGACATGGGCGTTTCGAGCCGTTAGCGAAGGCGCAGGACAACGGAGGAGAGCATGGGAGGGTTCCGCGGGAGCTACTTGCGGCGCAGGCCCCAGAGGTCGTGAATGTGCACCAGGCCCTCGAGCCGGCCGTCGGCGTGGCAGGTGAACAGGGACGTGATGCGGTGCCGCTCCATCGCCTCCTGGGCGACGGTGACCAGGGCGTTCGCGGGGATCGTCTTCGGCTCGGCCGTCATGTAGTGGCGAACCGAGCGGTCGAGGAAGGCGCCGCCGCCCGCGCCCGGCGCCGGCTCCGTGTTCAGCAACCGCCGCAGGTCGCCGTCGGAGATCACGCCGCGGAGCCTGCCCTCCCCGTCGAGCACGGCCGTGATGCCGAACGACTTCTCCGTCATCTCGAACAGCGCCTCGCGCAGGGACGCCCCGAGCCCCACGCGGGGCAGGGCGTCGCCGCGGTGCATGACCTGCTCCACCGTCATCAGGCGGCGGCCGAGTGCGCCGCCGGGATGGAGCGTCGCGAAGTCCTCCAGGGTGAAGCCGCGGGCTTCGAGCAGCGCCATCGCCAGCGCGTCGCCCAGGGCCAGCGTCGCGGTCGTCGAAGCGGTTGGGGCCAGGTTCAGCGGGCAGGCCTCCTGGTCGATCGCGGCCGAGAGGTGGAGGTCGGCCCGCTCGGCGAGCGTGCTCCGGGCGGCGCCGGTGATCGCGATCAGCGGAACGCCGCGACGATGCAGCACGTCGATCATCTTGAGGAGTTCTTCCGTGCCGCCGGACGACGACGCGGCCAGGACGACGTCGCCCGGCACGATCATGCCGAGGTCGCCGTGGATCGCCTCGGCCGGGTGGATGAAGAGGGCCGGGGTCCCGGTCGAGGACAGGGTCGCCGCCACCTTCTTCATCACGTGGCCGCTCTTGCCCATGCCGGTGCAGACGACGCGGCCCCGGCAGTCGCGCATCCGCCGCACCGCCTCCGCGAAGTCCTCGCCGAGCTGGCCGATCAACCCCTGAATGGCGGCAGCCTCGATCTCCAGCACCTTGCGGGCGATGTCCAGGCTGCGGTCCGTGCCGGCCGCCGGGGCCGCGACCCTCTTGGCGATCTTCGACGCGGTCAAACCCAGGGGCCCTCGGCCGCCCGCGAACGGTGGATCTCGATCGCCGACAGGAGCAGGTTCTCGGCCCGCTGGAGCGGCAACTGCGTTTCCCGGTCGCAGCGCGCGCTGTCCGGGTCGGGGTGCACCTCGAGGTAGAGACCGGCGGCGCCGGCGGCGATGGCGGCCCGCGTCAGGGGTTCGGCAAAGCGGCGGTCGCCGCCGCTCTCCTTCTCCCGCGCCCCGGGAAGCTGCAGCGAGTGGGTCACGTCGTAGAGGACGGCGATCCCGTGCTCGGCCAGGATGCGGAAGCTCCGCATGTCGACGACCAGGTTGTGGTAACCGAACGAGCTGCCGCGCTCGGTGACGGCCACGCGGGCGTTGCCGGTAGCCCGCGCCTTGTCGACCGTCCTCGCCATGTCGGCGGGCGCCATGAACTGCCCCTTCTTGATCAGGAGGGCCCTGCCGGTGGCCGCGGCCTCGATCACCAGGTCGGTCTGGCGGCAGAGGAAGGCCGGGATCTGGAGCACATCGCAGATCTCGGCGGCGGCGCCGCACTGGCCCGCCTCGTGGACGTCGGTCAGGACCGGGAGGCCGGTGGCCTCCTTGACCTCCCGCAGCGCGGCGAGGCCGTCGGCCAGGCCGGGACCCCGGAAGCTGTCGCCGGAACTGCGGTTCGCCTTGTCGAAAGAGGACTTGAAGATCAGCGGCAGGCCCAGACGATGGCTCATCGCCCGCAGTTCCTGGCCGAAGCCCACCAGCCAGTCGCGGCCCTCGATCACGCAGGGGCCGGCGATCACCGGCAGCGCGCCGCCGCCGAGCGCGACCCCCGGCGCGAGCTCGAAGCCGTCTGCCAAGACGTCCTCAGTTCGCCTCGGCGCTGCCGGCCGGCAACTCTTCGCCGGCGCTCGCCGAGACGGCCGCGTTCCGCTCCCTCTGTTCCACCGCCGCGCGGATGTAGGACACGAAGAGCGGGTGCGGGTCGGTCGGCCGCGAGCGGTACTCGGGGTGGAACTGGCAGCCGAGGAACCAGGGATGGTCCGGCAGCTCGACGATCTCGACGAACTTGCCGTCCGGGCTGCGGCCGGAGACGACGAGCCCGGCGCTCTGGAGCGCGGCAAGGTACTTCTGGTTGACCTCGTAGCGGTGGCGGTGGCGCTCCTGGATCAGCATCCGTCCTTCCGCTTCCCCGGCCGACCCGGTGAAGACCTCGGCCGCCAGGGTGCCCTCCTCGACCAGGCAGGGATAGGCGCCGAGGCGCATCGTGCCGCCCATCTCCTCGACTCCGAGAAGATCGCGGAGCTTGTAGATCACCGGATCGGCGGCCGCTTCGTCGAACTCCGTCGAGTGGGCGCCGGTCAGACCGCAGGCGTTGCGGGACATCTCGATCACCATGCACTGCATCCCCAGGCAGATGCCGAACATGGGCACGCGTTTCTCGCGGGCGTAGCGGATCGCCCGGATCTTGCCCTCCACGCCGCGCGGGCCGAAGCCGATGGGAACCAGCAGGCCGTCGACCTCGAACAGTTCCTGCGGCCAGGATTCCGCCTCCAGGTCCTCCGCGTTGATGTAGACCAACTGGACCTCGACGTCGTTGGCGATGCCGCCGTGCATCAGCGCCTCGTTCAGGCTCTTGTAGGCGTCGGGCAGTTCGACGTACTTGCCCACGATGCCGATCCGCACCCGGCCCCGCGGGTTGCGGATGCGGTCGACCATCCGTTCCCAACCGGCCAGGTTGCGCGGCGAACCCGGCAGGTTCAGGAGGTCGAGGAGCGACTCGTCCAGGCCCTCGCGGCAGAACATCAGGGGCACTTCGTAGATCGTGTCGACGTCGCGGGCGGCGACCACGTTGCGCGCGTCGACGTTGCAGAACAGAGCGATCTTCGCCTTCGTCTCCGCCGGCAGGTCGCGGTCCACCCGGCAGAGCAGGATGTCCGGCGAGATGCCGATCGCCCGCAGTTCCCGCACCGAGTGCTGGGTGGGTTTCGTCTTCTGCTCGTCGGAGGCGGCGATGTAGGGCACCAGGGTGAGATGGAGGTTGACCGCGTTGTTGCGTCCGAGTTCCTGGCGGAACTGCCGGATCGCCTCCAGGAAGGGCAGGGACTCGATGTCGCCCACCGTGCCGCCGATCTCGACCAGGACGACGTCGGCGTCGCCGGCCACCCTCCGCATTCCCGCCTTGATCTCGTCCGTCACGTGGGGAATCACCTGGACGGTGTTGCCCAGGTAGTCCCCGCGCCGCTCCTTGTTGATCACGGCCTCGTAGATCTTGCCGGTCGTGTAGTTGTGCTTCTTGCTCGTGTTGCACGTGGTGAAGCGCTCGTAGTGCCCGAGGTCGAGATCCGCCTCGGCGCCGTCGTCGGTCACGAAGACCTCGCCGTGCTGGTAGGGCGACATCGTGCCCGGATCCACGTTGACGTACGGGTCGAGCTTCATCATCTCGACCGAGAAGCCGCGCGCTTCCAGGATCGCCCCGACCGACGAAGCGGCGACGCCCTTGCCCAGGGAAGACACGACGCCCCCGGTGATGAAGATGTACTTGGCCATGGCGATAAACCTCGTCTCGTCTGTCAGTGACTCGTTTCGGCGAGCATCCGGCGCTCGGCTACCGCCAGGTCCCCCGGCGTGTCGACCCCGAGCGGCGCCTCGTCGACCGGCAGCACGCGGATGCGGATGCCGTTCTCCAGGGCGCGAAGCTGCTCCAGGCCTTCACGGCGCTCGAGCGGCGTCTGCTCCAGGGCGGCGAGCCGCAGAAGAACTCTCCGCCGGTAGCCGTAGACGCCCACGTGCAACCGGACCGGCGCGGCCGATTCTCCTTCGTCCGCGACCTGCCGGCGGAAGGGAATCCCCGCGCGGCTGAAGTAGAGGGCATAGCCGTCGCCGCCGCAGACGACCTTGACCTGGTTCGGATCCTCGAGCGCATCCTCGTCGACTTCGGCGGCCAGCGTCGCCATGTCCTCCGCGGGATGAGCGCGAAGGTGCGAGGCCAGTCCGGTGATCGCCCCGGGATCGAGCAGCGGCTCGTCGCCCTGCACGTTGATCACGGCATCCGCCCGCCACCGGCGAGCCGCCCAGGCGATCCGGTCGGTGCCGCTCCTGCAGTCCTCCGGCGTCATCTCGCAGTGGCCGCCGAAGCCCTCCACCGTGCGGCGGATCTCCTCGTGGTCCGTCAGCACGACGACGGCGTCGAGGCCCGAGGCCGCGCTCGCCCGGCGGTAGACGTGCTCGATCATTGGTCGGCCGCAGATCGGTAGCAGAGCCTTCCCGGGCAGTCGGATCGAGTCATAGCGAGCAGGAATGGCACAGACGACGCCGACCGCGTCTGCTACCTGTTCGGACACGGCCCACCCTAACCGCGCGCCGCGCCGAGGGTCAAACCGCGGGCTGGGTGCGCGGGTCCTCTGACCCGCTGCCGCCGCAGGCGGCCTGGAAACCGCGCCGCGAAGCGGCGACCGCACTCCGCCTACCGCCGAGCCCGGACCGCCCGCAACCCGGGCACGCCGGTAACGATCACCGTGTCGAAGCTGCGCGGGACTGAATCGCGCCACGCCGGCCTGCCGGGAGTCAACACGAGGGGCAGCCGCTCGCAGTCGCCGGCCAGACAGATGCGCAGTTCACGGGGGTCGTCGGCAGCGGCCGGCCGAAAGTCGAGTTCCAGCACCCCGGCGACCTCCCGGCCGAAGTCGACCCGATGAGACAACCGCCATCCGGGTTCGATCTCGAGGCCCGGCGACGCGGTCACGCGGACGATGCGCCAGGCTCCGGCCGCGCGCCAGATCTGATCGGGCTTCCGCATGTCACCGCGGGTCACACGGCCCCAGCGGCCCACCGGCGGCCGTCCCCAGACCCGGACGGGCCGGAGCGCGGGGCGGGCGTCCGCGAGGAGGGTCTCTCCCTTGACCAAGCGGGGATCCCAGTCGTCGGTGAACTGCCAGCCGCCGTCCGTCACCACCGGCATCGAGGCGTCCGCGAGCTCGATGCCCGCGAGCAGGCCGCCGTCGCCATGGGGCGTCCGCGCTTCGATCGTCAGGCGATTCGGACCCTCGCGCAGCAGGTGGGCGACCTGGAACTCGTCGACCGGCTCACCCCGCCGGTACGCGCCTCGGGCGATCTGGCGTCCGTTCAGGTGGACCGCGTACTCTCGGTCGGCCGCGACGAACAGGCGCGCCGCCGCTTCGGGCGCGGCGTCGAGCTCGAAGTCGCGCAGCAACAGGTAGGCCGCCGGCCGTCCTGGCGCGGCGGAGGCGTCGTCGGCCCAGATCCACTCGGCCGCGCCGGTCGGCGCCGGCGCGCTGACGCAGCCCGGCTGCGCAAGCCCGATGGCGAGCACCGCGACGGCGAGTGCGCCTGAACGCGTTCTCCTCACGCGGCGAGCCTAACGTCGCCGCTTCGCGGCGCGGTCCTCCGGCCGCCTACGGCGGCAGCGGGTCAGAATACCCGCGCACCCAGAGCACTGCCCATCCCACATCGACGGGGACTGCTTCAGACGATCGTCCTCGGCAGAGTCACGACGGTTCCGGAACAGAGCCACGATCACGGCGACGGCCTTTCTCTGGGTGCGCGGGTCTTCTGACCCGCTCCGGGCATCGCCGCGCAGCGGCGAGGCCCGGTTTCTACGGTTCTTCCCAGTCGATACCAGCCGGCGGTTCGAAGCGGCCGGGCGGCGCGCCGGAGCGGTAGTCGCCGACCTGGAAGCGGTTCTCGTTGCGCTGGGCGTCGTAGTAGGTCAGTTCGCGCAAGCGCTGGTCCCCGGCGTCGATCACCACCTGCACGAGGGCGACGTCCTCGCTCGGCTCGAGCGGTCGCAGGACGAGGCGCAGGCGGTTCCCTTCCGCCGTGTCCAGCTCCGCCTCGTAACGGTCCCTGAGGTCGCTGGTCGTCAGCAGAAAGAAGTCGAGGCCGGGCGCGGGCTGTTCCGAAAGGTCGTACCGCTGGCCGACCGTCTCGCCGGGATTCCAGTGGTGGACCGTGCGTCCGCAGAGCAGAAACGCCTTCTCGAACGGCGGGAAGTAGTCCCAGCGCAGGCAGCCGGGGAGGTCGATGGCGAGGCTGCCGCGCTCGGTTTCCCCGTCCTCGGGCGCGAAGCCGAAGGGCACGAAGGTCTGCACGAAACCGGCCGACAGGGGGCCCGAACCGTCGAGTGCCCGGCGGAAGTCGGCCACGACCTGCCAGGGGTCGTCGGCGGCTGGCGCCGGGGCCGCGCCGAAGCCGACCGCGGTGGCGACGACGGTCGCGAGCGCCGCAGCCCGGACGGGCGACATCAATGCTTGAAGTGACGCCGGCCGGTGAGCGCCATCGCGATGCCGTGCTCGTCGGCGGCGGCGACGATCTCGTCGTCGCGCACCGACCCGCCCGGCTGGGCGATCGCGGTCACGCCGGCGGCAGCCAGGGTGTCGACGCCGTCGCGGAAGGGAAAGAAGGCGTCGGATGCCGCCACCGTTCCGGCGAGTTCCAGTTGCGCCTTGTCCAGCGCGATCCGGCAGGAGTCGACCCGGCTCATCTGGCCGGCGCCGATGCCCACCGTCTGGTGCTCGTTGGTGACCACGATCGCGTTCGACTTCGTTGCCCGGCAGACCTTCCACGCGAAGTCGAGAGCGCGAAGCTGCGCCGCGTCCGGCTGAGCGCGGGTCGGACAGTTCCAGCCGGCCGGATCTTCCGGCGCGGCGTCGATCTGCTGGCCGAGAAAGCCGCCCTCGATGGCTCGCAGCTCCCACTGGCCGGGGACGGGCGAGAAGGCGGGACATTCGAGCAGGCGCAGGTTCTTCTTCCTGCCCAGCCGCTCCAGCGCGGCCGCCTCGTAGGAAGGCGCCGTCACCACCTCGACGAAGAGCTTCGCCATCGCTTCGGCGAGAGCGCCGTCGAACGGCTGGTTGACCGCGATGATCGAACCGAACGCCGACACCGGGTCGCAGGCCAGCGCGCGTTCGTAGGCCTCGACCAGCGTGGCGCCGCGACCGACGCCGCAGGGATTGTTGTGCTTGACGATGACCACGACGGGGTCTTCCTCCGGACCGTCGAACAGCGCCGACAGCTTGCGCGCCGCGTCGGCGTCCAGAAGGTTGTTCCACGAGAGTTCCTTGCCCTGGAGCTGCCGGAAGCCGCCGAACACGCCGCCGCCGCCCGCCTGCCGGTAGACCGCGGCCGCCTGGTGCGGGTTCTCGCCATAGCGAGGCTGGAGGATCTGCTCGAGTTCGATCCCCACCGTCGCGGGCAGGGACGCATGGTCGACCTTCGGCGGCGGCGGGTCAGACGACTCGCGCACCAGCCGGCCGTTGCTCAGCCAGTCGGCGATCGCCGCGTCGTAGCTCCGCGTGTGACGGAAGGCCTTGAGCGCCAGCCCGCGGCGGACGTCTTCGGAGAGGCCGCCCTCGCTCTCGAGCGCCGCGAGCACGACCGGGTAGTCGGACGGGTCGACCACGACCGCGACGTTGGCGAAGTTCTTGGCCGCCGCCCGGACCATGCTGGGCCCGCCGATGTCGATCATCTCCACCGCGCCGTCCACCGTCGCGTCCGGGGCCGCGGCGGCGTCCTCGAACGGGTAGAGGTTGACCGCCACCAGGTCGATCGGGGGGATCTCGTGCTGCTCGAGTTCGTCGCGGTGCTCCGAACGCCGCCGATCGGCAAGGATGCCGCCGAAGATGCGGGGGTGCAGGCTCTTGACCCGGCCGTGGAGAATCTCCGGGTGGCCGGTGATCTCGGACACCGCGGTCACCGCCACGCCGCCTGCCGCGAGCTGCCGTGCGGTACCGCCGGTCGAAATGATCTCGACGCCCAGCTTCGCCAGACCCGATCCAAGATCCTCGAGGCCCGTCTTGTCGAAGACCGAAACCAGTGCGCGGCGAACGGGAAGCATCGGCGTCGGCGCAGCGTAGCACGCAGGATCCGCCTCCCTGGCCATTGCGCTTCCACGGCGCAAGCTGCTAGAAACCGTCTCCATCGTGCGGCCCGCGCGACGCTGCCCAGGTAGCTCAGTTGGTAGAGCACCTGACTGAAAATCAGGGTGTCGGTGGTTCGAATCCGCCCCTGGGCACCATGTTCGCGACCCGGTCAAGGCCCCGATTCCAGACCGCCGGTGCGGAGGACTCGGAGAATCCGCAGGTATTCCGCAGTGCCTTCCAGAACCCTTCAACCAGGCTCCGGGAGCGGCAAGTAACGGCAATGACGACACTTACGGACGGACCGAGCCGCCTGCCCCGCGACCGGAGAAGAACACCGTCTTGACACACCCTTCATACGGCCTGTACGTTATTTCGCGGATAGGGACTGTGACCAAGAATCGCATCCTGATCCACCGGTCCTGAGACGCGACCTTCGGATCGGAGCCTGAGAAGGGCGAAAGTCACGTTCGCGTGGTGGGCGCTCGTCGAAGGCGACGGTAGGAGGGTCACGAATCGGACGCCGGGCTCGGCGGCAGGAGCCGCTGGGAGTCGGGGGACCTGGAGGCGCAAGCCAAAGGGAAGCCGGATTCCGAAAAGCTCCAGTCATCGAGTGGCTCCCGTGGCCGACAGTCTTCCCGGGAGCGGCGCCGAAGGGCGAAAGCCTGCCGGAGGCGTTACTGGGAAGACGGCTTCAGGGAAGCGGACGGCCGGAAAGTTGCCCGGCAGCAACGGAATGGCCGACCGGTAACTGAAGCGCTTCGTCGGCAGACCCTACGGGGGCTTCGTCGTGAGACCCGACCAGTCGAGCGGCGAAGTGTCCCGCAGGCGTCAGGTCGGCAAAGGCCAGGCTTCGGTGAGTCCCCGGCTGGTGGCGCGCTCGCGCTCCAAGACCCATGCCCGCCAAGCTGTAGAGGTCTGAGAGATGCGAACGGTGGGGTGAGAGGCTGAGGTCGATTCGGGTGAGATTCCTGAAGCGGTCCCTATCCTCTTTTTTTGGCCCGGCGGAAACCTAGCACGGTCCGCCCGTAAGTGCAACCCCGCCAGCAACTTACGGGTCACTGCGCCAGGCCCGGGAGGCGAACGCACCTCCAAAATGGGAGGGTCCCGGCGGTCAGACACTGGTCAGCCAAGCGTCACGCATCGGACGGAATGCTCGGAACGTAGTGTCCTTTAGTGTTATCGAAAACTCGGGGTCCGGTTCCGCGCTCGCGGCGGCCGGCCTCCCGGCGCAGGGAACGTCCGCCCCCCGTAGAAGTCGAGAAGCCAGCCCATGCAGCGCGGTAACGGCACGTCGCAAGAGGCAGCGCCCAGGCGCGGCAAGCGCCGGGTCACCGCCCGCCGCAAGCCGCGCCGGCTGCGTTTCGGCAACTTCGAGTTCGACCCCGAGACGCTCGAACTGCACGGCGACAGGGAGTCGATCCGGCTCCAGCCGCAGCCGGCCAAGCTGCTTCACCTGCTGATCGCCAGCCGCGGCGCCGTCGTGTCGCGCGCGGCGGTTCGGCGGCACCTCTGGCCCGACGAGATCCACGTCGAGTTCGACCAGAGCATGAACTCCTGCGTCAAACGCATTCGGGTGGCGCTCGGGGATAGCGCGGAGGCTCCCCGCTACATCGAGACGCTTCCGCGGATCGGCTATCGATTCCTGCAGCCCGTGATGGAAGTTCCGGAAGGTGACCCGCGGCTACCGGCTCCGCGGGCCGCGCCGGCCGCCCCGGAACCCCGGCCGCGGTCTCGACGGATCGCGGCTGCAGTGCTCGCGGCGGTGGGCGCGGCCCTCGGAATCGTCCTCACGGTCCTGACCTGGCATGGCCTGGACTCCCGGCCCGGCACCGCCGACGAGCCGCCGCGCCAGGTACTTGCGGTGCTGCCCTTCGCCGCCCTCGAGAACTGGACCGGCGCCGAGCCCTTCCGCCAGGCCCTGGCCCAGGAACTCATCACCTCACTCGCCCGCCACGGCTCGCAGAACCTCGCCGTCGTGGCCCAGGACGCCGGGCCCGACGTGGATACCGGCGCGGCGGTGCCCGGCGTCAACGCCGACTTCGTCCTCGACGGCCGCGTTCAGCGCGAGCAGGGCACGCTCCGGGTGTGGGCGCGCCTGCTGCTCGCGAAGGACGGCACCGTGCTGTGGACCGAGGCCTACGACGGCGCGGAGGACGAGATCCTCGTCTTCCAGACCGAAGTGAGCGCCAGGATCGGCGACGCCGTGCTCGGGCGGTTGGCGCAGTTCGTCGAGGAAGACCCGGCGCCGCAGAGTTCCAGGCGGAGCCGGCCTGACGGCCGGCGCCCTGTCTTCCACGGGTCAGAAGACCCATGGTCACACGCCTTCGGCGGCAGCGGGTCAGAAGACCCGCGCACCCAGCGGATTCCGCCAGGAGCCGGGGCGGCCGGGTAGCGCGACGGCGGCCGCCAGTTCGTCCAGGAAGCGCGTTCGCGCGACCTCCTCGGCTCCGAAGCGCAGGAGATGCTCGGTGACCTGCTGGCAATCGATGAAGGCGAAACCCCAGTTCCGCAGACGGTCGACAAGGTGAACCAGGGCGACCTTGGACGCGTTCGAACGCCGCGTGAACATCGACTCGCCGAAGAATGCGCCGCCGATGGCGACCCCGTAGAGGCCGCCGGCCAGCTCGCCGTCCGCGAGACACTCGACCGAGTGCGCGAACCCCTTGCGGTGCAGGCGATCGAACGCATCGATCAGAGGCTGCGTGATCCAGGTGCCCGGCCTGCCCGAACGGTCCTCCGCGCAGGCGGTCATGACTTCACGGAAGCGCGTGTCGACCGTGACCTCGAAGCGACCATGCCGCAGTTCCTTGCGGAGGCTCCGCGAGACCCGGAACCGCTCCGGACAGAGCACCAGCCGCGGGTCGGGCGAGAACCAGAGCATGGGTCCGTCGGCGCCCAGGAGCGGCCAGGGGAAGATGCCCGCCCGGTACGCGGCCAGCACGCGCTCCGGTTCGAGGTCGCCGCCCACCGCCAGCAGGCCGCTCGGGTCCGCGAGCTCCGGAGACGGAAAGTCCAGACTCCGTTCGTCGAGCTGGAAGGGGCCCGGCCGGTTCATCGCCGGCGGCTCACACGTTGAACCGGAAGTGAACGACCTCGCCGTCCCGCACCGGGTAGCCCCGGCCCTCCAGACGCAAGGTTCCGCGGTCGCGGCAGGCGGCCATCGAGCCGGCGTCGATCAGCTCCCGCCAGTCGACGACCTCGGCGCGGATGAAGCCGCGTTCGATGTCCGAATGAACGGCCCCGGCCGCGGTTCCGGCGGTGTCGCCGCGGCGAATGGTCCAGGCACGCACCTCGTCCTCGCCGACGGTGAAGAAGGAGATCAGCCCCAGGAGGCGGTAGCCCGCCCTCACCACGCGCACCGCGCTGGGCTCGTCGAGGCCGGCTTCGGCCAGAAAGGCGCCGCGGTCCTCCGGCTCGAGGCGCGAGATCTCCTCTTCGAGGCCGGCGCTGACGGCCAACCCGTCTGCCCCGGGCGGAAACTCGAGACCGGCGATCGCGTCCCGGTCGCCCGCGACCCCTTCGTCGACGTTCAACACGACCAGCATCGGCTTCAGGGACAGCAGTCCGTAGCCCCGCAACTGCTTCTCTTCACCGCCGCCGAATTCCATCGACCGCAGCGACGTCTCCGCTTCGAGCGCGGGAAGAACACGCTCGGACAGGAGTGCGCGCTCGCGCTTCTCCTGGTCGGTGAGGCCCCGCTTCTCGGCCTGGACCAGGCGCTCGAGCCGGCGCTCGACCAGCTCGTAGTCCGCGAGGATCAGCTCCAGGTCGACCGCGGCGACGTCGCGCGCCGGGTCGACGCCGCCGGCCGGATGGACGAGTTCCGGATCCTCGAACGCGCGCACGACGTGAACGAGGGCGTCCATCATCCGCAACTCGGCCAGGTCGAGGGTCTCGCCCCGGCCGCGGTCGATGCCCGGGACGTCCACGAACCGCACCTGCGCCGGCACGTAGCGCCGCGGGCCGTAGAGCTCGCGGAGCCTCTCCAGGCGCGGATCGTCGACGTGCGCGACGCCGACGTTCGTCGTCCTGGACGCCTTGAACTTCGCGGTCTCCTGACGCGAGGCCGTCAGCGCGTTGAAGAGCGCCGTCTTGCCCGCCTTCGGCAGGCCGAGGATGCCGAGCTGCATCTGGAGCGCCTTTCAGACGCCGGCGCCGAAGTTGGCGGCGAGGACGGCCAGGTCCTCGCCGTCGACCTGACCGCTGCCGTCGAGGTCGGCGTCAGCGTCGTAGCGACGCGAACTCGCGCCGGCGCCGAACGCCAGGCCCAGGCGGACCAGATCCGAGCCGGTTACCCGTCCGTCCCGGTCCACGTCGCCCGGCGGAATGACCGCGCCGTAGACCTGGAAGCGGCCGAGCTGCCGGTTGAAGACGTTCCCGTTCAGATCCCAGGCGCGAAGGGTCATCGTGACCACGCCGCTCAAGGGGACGGGCGGCTTGTAGCTCCACTGCAGACGGCGTCCATCGTCGTCCACGACAGGCGCCGGCGCCGGCGCGCCGGCGACCACGAGAACTGCCGACCCTTCCACGATGTCGCTGCCGAAGTCCGTCATCTCCACTTTCACCGTGGCGTCGGCCGGGACCTGACTCGCGCCGTGCGCCGGTTCGAGCCGGGTGGGCACGGGCGGCACGCTGTCCGTCCCGAGGAGGACGTCGGCGAAGACCGCCGCCAGCAGGTCGTAGCCCGGTCCGTTCGGGTGTCCCACGGGGTCCTCCTCGCCCGCGTAGTAGTACTCCCGGAACAGCCGCGGCCTGCTACTGAACACCTCGAACGGATCGACCAGGCCGCGGCCGCGCTCCGCGGCCAGCCGCCGGATCGCCTGAACGAGGTCCTGGTTCTCCACGTTGTTCGGGTCGAAACGGGCATTCAGCAGGCGTGGAATCAATGTCGCGTGGTACGGCGTTCGCCCGGCTTCGGCCGCCAGCGAAGCCATCCGGTCCAGATTGAACAGGGTCGTCTCCGGCGAGATTCCGCGGCTGATGTCGTTCGTGCCTTCCATCAGCAGCAGACAGTCGCCGGGCTCCGCGAGCACGCCGTCGATGCGCGCCAGGCCCTCCGGGGTCCGCTCCGCGCCCACGCCCCGGTTGTCGACGACGAGCCCGGGAACCAGTTCCTCCAGGCGCGGCGGGTAGCCGGGCGCCTCCCGCTCCGGATCGTCGCCTACGCCGGCCGTGATGCTGTCGCCGAACGCCGTGCAGCGACCGGGCGTCTGGGCCGCGGCGGAGGCACCGAACGCGATGGCGCCGACGAGAGTCGCGACGGCGAGCCGGAGGGCCCGCGGGGCCCTGCCAGGGGACCCGATGAGGTAGCTACCGGCCAATGGGCGGCCATCCTACAAAAGCGCCGGGTTCGGACGGTCAAACGGGTTTCTTCTCTCTCGATTATGTGCTATTGTGCATGTTTGCACATCCGTCAGTTTTCCTTGGCAGTCTTCCTTGGACTTGGGGGGGCCATCGCGCCCTTGAGGAGAGAAACGGAATGATGAGGCAAGCCTGCGGTCTGGTTCTGGCAGTCCTGCTCGGACTTCCCGCCGCGCTTTCGGCACAGGGGACGTCTTACGTCCTGATCGGCGACAGCGACGACGCCAGGGAAGTTCTGCTCAGCGTTCACAACCCGACCAGCCACGGTCAGAGCTTCGACGTTCTCCCGATCGCCGCGGGAACCGACGGCGTCCGTCGGTCGACCTCGCCGACCCGCATCGACGTTCCGGCCGGACGCACGATGGTCTACTCCGAGCTCGCCGGCGGCGGTCCCGCGATGGTCGAGCTGACGGCCCACGGCGAACTCACCTTCCAGGCGTACCTGATGCCCCTGAACTCGAGCGGCAGCCGGGTCGGTCTGCGCCAGCAGGTCCCGATCGTCGACTCGGAGAGCCTCATCCGCGGCGGCAACTGGGCCTATGTGACCGGACTGCGCCGCGATTCCAACGATCGTTCCGACTACGCGATCCTGAACCTCTCCCACTCGACCAACACCTGCGAGCACCGGGTCCGAAGCCGCGAAGGCTACTGGGCCCGGGAGTCGAGCGTCCTGAGGCACCCGCCCCTGTCCCTGACCTACGTGGCCGACGTGCTCAAGGTGGTCGGCGTGGAGCTTGGCGATCGCTACACCATCTCGACCAACTGCGGCGACAGCTTCTACGTGGCCGCGCTCGTTTCGGACGACAGGAACGACAGGCTGACCGTGCTGGAACCGTCGCAGAGCGGCGTCTCGAGCCTGAGGCCGCCCGGACACGACGAGCCACCGGCGACACCGGACCCGGAAACGCCGGACCCGCCGCCGTCTGCCGGTTGCCCCAGCGGCTGGACCTGTCTGAATCCGGACCGAACGAGCCACAGGGTGAGAAGGCAGGATCTCCAGTACATCTTCCGCGCCGGTCTGGAGGCCGGCAGCTACCGCTCCGTCGAGCTGGAGTTCAACCTCCGCACGACCAGCATCGACCCGGCAGGGGCCCAGATCTTCTGGCTCGGGATCAACCGCCACAGAGACCTGCTCGGATTCACGGTTCAGCGTCGAAGCGACCTGTTCGTCCGCCACGGCCTGGGTGTCACCCACACCAACAAGGCCCGCCTCGTCCTGCCGCGGGCGTTGACGCCGAATCAGACGTACAGGCTGACCTACCGCTACAACGCCGGCGGGGAGGTTTCCCTCTGCGTGACGGACAGTCAGGAAACGCGGTTCTGCTCCCGGGGCACGGCAAACGTCGACTCGCTCTCGTTCACCGCCTCCGATCGACTCGTCCTGGTCATGGGCAGCGATGGCACCGAGGAAATCGAGCCGCCGCAGTGGGGCTGGACGTACAGCGACATCCGACTGCGCGCCCGAAAGAACTGAGGCGGCCCGAACGCCGCCTCCCGCTTTGCCTGGCGCGGGATCCCCGCCTCCCGAACACGGCAGTAATGTAGCCCCATGAGGCCGCGCCGAGCCGGAGTCCACCTGTCGCTAGCGCTCGCCGCCGCGGCCCTGTGGACCGGCTGCGCCGAGGCGCCGCCGGTCCACCGCGGACCCATCGTGCTGATCACCATCGACGCGTTGCGCGCCGACCTGGTCGGCACCGGGCTGCTGCCGAACCTGGATCGCCTCGCAGCCGAGGCGGACTGGTCCGGTACGGCGATCACGACCTCGAGCTGGACGGTGCCGTCCATGGCGTCGCTGTTCACCGGTCAGCAACCCTGGCGTCACGGCAGTTGGCACAGCGCCCGCGCCCACCTGCGCGACGACGTGGCGACCCTGCCCGAGATCCTCCGTGAGCTCGGCTACGAGAACGCGGCCTTCCGGTCGAACAGCTGGCTCACACAGACCTTCGGCTACGTCCGCGGCTTCGACCGCTTCGGTCCCGTGAGCCGGATGGAACGGGTCACGGAGGTCCTGGCGGCGCTCGACGGCGGTCCGCAGTTCGTGTGGATGCACCTGCTGCCGCCGCACGCGCCCTACCGCCGCCACGCCCGCTATCTCGACCGCCTGGACGCCCCGCGCGACGACCTGCCGGAGCGGATCACTCCACTCGACCTGCGGCCGTTCGCCGATCCGGAGAGGCCACTCGACGCGGATCAGCGGGAAAGGGCCTGGCAGCTCTATCAACTGACCGCCGCCCACGCGGACAGCCAGGTCGGCGAGATGCTGGCCGCGCTGCGTGACAGCGGACACTTCGACGAAGCCCTGATCGCCGTGACCTCCGACCACGGGGAAGAGTTCGGCGAGAACGGCCAGGTTCTGCACGGCAACAACCTGCACCGCGTGCTGATCGAGGTGCCGCTGATCGTCAAGCTGCCGGCGGCCTGGCCCCGTGCCATCGACCCCGGCGCGACCGTGGCCAACCACCGCCTGTTCTCCACGCTGATCGAAGCCGCCGGCGGGACGCCGCCGCCCGGCAGTCCGCCCAGCCTGTTCGAACCCAGCGCGGACGGAGCGTTGTCCGAGCTCTACCTCGGCAACGGCGTGAACCGGATGTCCCTGGTCGAGGGCGATCGCCAGCTCATGTGGACCAGCCGTTTCGCGCCCGCCGAGGAGCGCTACTACGACGCGATGCTGGCGCTGGCTGGCGCTGAGCCGCCGTCGCCGCTGCCGGAAGCGCCGGAGGAACTGACGGCTCGCCTCGAACGGGAGTTCGAGAACGCGCCGCCGCTGATGGGGGCGCCCGGCACGCGGCCCGGGCTCCAGGCCTTCGACTGGGGCGCCGACGGCACGGTCGAGCCGGGCGCCGCGGAAGACGACTTCGCGCGCCGACTGCAGGAGCGCTGGCAGGCGGAGAACGGTTCCGACCTGGCCGCCCGGCTCGCCGAACGCGGCGAGCCCGAGATCAGCCCGGAAGAGATGGAACGGCTCCGCGCCCTGGGCTACGTCGTGACGTCGCGCAAGCCGGCGCCGGACGGCGAGTAGTCGGAAGACTTGCGCTACAGCCGCGGCTTGCTCGCGGGCCGGAGCCGCAGGTCGTAGACCTCGGCCGACGGCGGCAGCGCGGCGGCGTCGACGATCGCGCTCGCCACGTCCGCGGGGTCGAGGAAGCGCTCCTCGTCGTAGCGCTGGCCGAGACCGCGGCAGACCTCCCGCTGCATCCGGCCGCGGGTCCTGCCGGGGTAGACGCTGAGCACCCGGACGCCGTCGGCGTTCACTTCGGCGCGCAGGCCGTCGGCGACCGCCCGCAGCGCGTGCTTGCTCGCGGCGTAGGCGGCGCTGCCGGCGCCCGCCCCGAGGCCCGCCGTCGAGTTGACGAAGACGACCAGGCCGCAGCGGGCACGGAGTGCCGGCAACAGACGTTGGGTCAGAAGGTACGGAGCGCGGACGTTGACGGCGAACTGGAGATCGAGGTCCCCGGCCGACGCCGATTCGACCGGACCCGCGCGGAAAGCGCCGGCTGCGTGGACGACGAGGTCGACGCCGTCGCCCAGCGACTCCACGGCCGCGCCGGCCGCCTCGACCGCCGGCTGCCCGGTGAGGTCTCCGGCGACGATCCGAACGGCCGCGGCGCCTTCGTCCAGCTCCGCCCCGATCTCCCGCAGCCGCGCCTCGTCCCGGCCCAGGAGCAGCAGGGACGCCCCTTCCCCGGCCAGCGAGCGGGCGAGTGCTCCGCCGATCGCGCCGGTGGCCCCGGCCACGACCGCGACCCGATCGACAAACCTCGACACCCGCGGAGCTTACCGGCCGGTAAGCTGCGGTTGATGCCGAGGTCGCTTCGCCTGACGCTGACGATCCTGGCCTTGGCCGGCGCGTTCCCCACGGGAATCGCAGCCGACGGGCTCACCGCCTACCGCGGATCGGCCTGGGCGCACCTGCAGGCGACCGCCGAACCGCCCGTCCTGTGGCTGGGGACCGAGCGCTCCGTGGCGTTGCCCGCGGCCGGAGCGACGGGCGCCGCTCGCTACGACGACCTGGTTCTCCTCGGTCCGCGATCCGACGGCGGCGTCGAGTGGGCGGTCGCCGGCCACGCCCGCGGCACGGACGGGCCCCGCTTCCTGCTGTACGCCGGCCGCGGGACGGAAGTGACCGCTCTGCCGGCGCCGGAACGGGCGAGACCGGGGAACCGGCTCGCCTCGGCCCGGTGGCTCGCGTCGGACGGCCCCGAGCCCCTGCACGGTCTTGCCTGGCTCGAGGCGAACCGACCCCGCGCCCAGGAGGTGTGGCTGGCGCCCTGGGGCGGCGGCGTCTTCGGACCTGCCGTCCGACTGGTCGCGGATGGTCCCGGTTCCCAGACCGCTCTGGACGCCGCGGTGCTCGCCGACGGTTCCTGGCTGCTCGTCTGGTGCGCCTTCGACGGCGAGGACGACGAGCTCGTCTGGCGGCACCGCCAGCCCAACGGAAACTGGGTCGGCGGCCGCGTCTCGCCCGACAACGGCGTGCCCGACATCACGCCCCGGCTCCTCGTCACCCGGGACGGCGCCGCGGTCGCCTGGAGCCGCTATGACGGCCGGGTCTACCGGGTGCGGACGGCGCGCTTCGAGGACGGACGCTGGAGCGACGAGGACTGGGCGGGTCCACCCGATTCGCTTTACCCCGAGTGGGCCGGCGACGGCGACACACTGCTCTTCCTGGAAGGCGCGAGCCGGACCTGGACCGCGGCCGGGCCGGCGTCGACGCTGCGCTTCGAGGCGGCGACGTCGACCTCGGCGACGCCCGTTCTCGACCGCGACTCCACGTCGGGTCTCCTGCGCGCGCTCTGGCCCGAGACGTCCGGCTGGCGCGCCGAACCCGGACGGCCTGCCGGGGTACGACCGTGAGGAGCACGATCCGGGCACTGTCCGCGCGCTTCCAGGCCCGACTCCACGACCGCGAAGGACTGTTCGCGAGCCGCCCGGCGGTCGTGACGCTGGCGGCCTTGAGCCTCTTCCTGCTGGCGGTGCCGCTGACCATCGGCAAACCCGGTCAACCGGCGACGCTCAAGGCGGACGAGCCCGCCTACTACCTGATGGCGCTCAGCCTCGCCCGCGACCTCGACCTGAGCTACGAGCCGGCGGACGGCGACCGGCTGCTCGAGGAGTTCCCGTTCGCTTCGACCGGCAACCTGATCCTGATGACCTCGGACGGCTGGCAGACCGTCCACTACGGCAAACCGCTGGCCTACCCGCTGTTCGGAGCGCCCTTCGCCGCCCTGTGGGGCGCGAACGGGCTGCTGTTCTTCAACATGGCGCTCTTCGTCGCCATGCTGTGGCTGGCCGCGATGTTCCTGGCCCGCCGCGCCTCGCCCGCGGTCGCCGCCGCCTTCGCCTGCGGCCTGCTGCTGCTCTCGGCCTGCTCGCGCTACGTCTTCTGGCTCCAGCCGGAGGTGTTCAACATGTTCGGCGTCCTCGGCGCCCTCTACTGGGGCTTCGAGAACCGCCGGCGCGCCTGGTGGCTGACGGCCCTCTCCGGCGTGCTGCTGGCGCTGCCGGCCTACAACAAGCCGATGTTCGCCGCCATCGCGCTGCCTCTGGCCGGCGCCTTCCTGCTGCGCCGGCAGTGGCGGACGGCCGCCCTCTGGATCGCCGGCTTCGCGGCCATGCTGGCTCTGCTCTCCGCGATGTCGCTCGGCTGGACCGGCCAGCTCCTGCCCTACCTGGGCTCCGACGTGCGGGCGGCGGTCCGCGTATGCGAGCCGGGCGGCTGGCCGGCGGAGATCGTCGAGGCGCGGCGGGTCGCCGAAGGCCAGGCCCCGACCACCGGCGAAGCGGCGGCGGCCGTCACCATTCCCGAGTCGCCGACCGGCAACACGTTCTCCTGGCTCTTCCGCATTCCCCGCCAGTCGTTCGGCGAAGTCGTCGAGAACGCCGGCTACTTCCTCGTCGGCCGCCATGCCGGCCTGCTTCCCTACCACCCGTTCGCGGCTCTCGCCTTCGGCCTGTTCCTGTTCGGCGGCCGCCGCGACCGGGACCGCTGGCTGCTCGTCCTGGCGCTGGCCGCGATCGCCGGCTACTTCCTGCTGTTCATCGGCTGGAACTGGCAGGGCGGCGGCGGTTTCATCGGCAACCGCTACTTCGTCAGCGTGATGCCTGCCTTCCTGTTCCTCGTGCCCGGCCGGATCCCGCCCTGGACGTTGCCGGCCGGGGGGCTCGCCGCCGGCCTGTTCACCGGTGCGATGGTGCTTGCGCCGTTCGGCGTCAACGTGCCCGCGCCGACGCTGCAGGCGCACACCCGCAACGCGCCGCTCCGCTACCTGCCATTCGAGTTCTCGTTGCGCAATGTGCCCGGCTACGAGCGGAGGAGCATCGCGGGCATGCGGATCCTGGGTCGTGCCGACCGGGTGCTGGAACGCGGCGGCGCCTGGTGGATCGCCGCCCGCGGTCCGAGCGAACTGTTCCTCGAGTCCCGGCACCGCTTCGACAGCCTGACGCTCTTCGTCACTTCGCCCGTGGCGCCGAACCGTGTGCGCCTGCGCCTCGACGGCGGTCCGGCGGTCGACGTGGAGTTCGCCGAGGCCGGCCGTCGCCAGCGGGTGACCCTGCGGTCCACGAGGCCGCACAGGACGAGGAGGCGCGACGGCCACCGCAGCTACGTCCACCGCCTGCGCGTCGAAACCACCCGCGGCGCGCCCACCGTCTGGACCAGGGTGCGGCCGCCCGCGCCGTGCGCCGTCTACGCCTGGAACCGCGAGACCGAAGAGACCTTCTACCTCGGCGCCGAGCTGCGGCTCCTCGCCAGCGAGGAGCACATGAACGCCGAGGTCTTCGCGGCCCGGATCGGCACCGTCGGCCTGATGCCGGCCGCGCTGCCCGCCGGGGCGGAGGTCGAGCTACCGGTCGGCGTGACGAACGAGTCCCAGGTGACCTGGCGCCGCCAGGGCTACGTCGGGGTCAACCTCGCGTCCCGCTGGCGGCAGGGGATCGCGACGGAAGAAGGCGAGGAGCCCGGCCCGCGGATCGCCCCGGAAGGCCGGCGCAGCCTGCTGCCGGAGCTGGCGCCCGGCGGCTTCGAGACGGTGATGCTGCGGGCGCGGGCACCGGACGAGCCGGGCGACTACACGCTGGAGATCGACCTCGTCTACGAGCAGGTCGCCTGGTTCGAACAGCGCGGCGGCGTACCGCTGCGGCTGCCGATCCGCGTGGAGGCGCCATAGCAGTCCGTCGGCGTGGCCGCACACCGGGTGCGCCGGCTGCTGGACCTTCCGCCTCCTCCTACTCCACTTCCTCCAACAGCCCGGCCTCCCGAAGCGCCTCCGCGGCCTCGCCGACGACGCCCGGCGGCAACCCCGAACGCTCCGCGATGTCGCCCAGGGAGCGCTCGCCGTCGCTCTGGTTGAGCACCCACAGCATGGCGATCTCGAAGCCCTCGCGGCCGGCGCCGCCGAGGCCGCCGTAGAGGCCGCGGCGACCGAGCTGAGGTTCGCCGAAGGGCTCGAGATTGCGGTAGCGGCGGCCGCCGGCTGTGCGCAGGGGCCGCGCCTGGGCCGATGGAGCGTCCAGGCCGGTGTGGGCCGCGCTTCTCTGGCCGTCTTCGGCGGCCGGCGGCGCAGCCACTCCTTCCTCGAGCACGGCGGCGATCGCCAGGTACGCCGCGAGCGAGCCGGCGAGTGCATCCGCGGCGATGAACGAGAGGTCGTCGGCGGAGGTGTGGTACTCGGAGTAGCGACCCCAGGGCGTGCGGGTCAGGACGCCGACCGGGAGGTCGAAGCCGGGGGAGCAGTACTGGCGCTCGTCGTAGCCGAAGGGGAAGAAGTCCTCGGTGACGAGGTCCTCGCCGAGACCGGCCAGGGCGGCGGCCACGGCGCGGTCGATCTCGCGGTCGCCGTGGCGGCTCTTCTTGTAGTGGAAGGCGCCGCCATCGCCCAGGTTGGCGGCGATCAGCCCGTGGCGGAAGGTTTCCAGGCGGTCGCGGTTCCGGGCCAGCCAGGCGATCGCGCCGATGCCGCCCGGCGCGAACAGGAAGCGGTAGCTGTAGCGGCGCCCGGGAATCCGGGCCAGGGCCTCGGCCAGGTGAACCGCGACGGCGATCCCGGACAGGTTGTCGTTGGCGAGCCGGGGATGGCAGACGTGGCTGGAGATGAGGACCTCTTCGGCGGTTGCGCCGGGCAGCAGATACTCCCCCCAGGTCATCGCACCGTCCTCGAGCGAGGCATCGATGAAGACCTCGTACTCGACGTCGGGCAGTGACTCGAACAGGCGATGGGGCAGGCAGAAACCCCAGGTTTCCTCGTAGTAGGAGGTGCGATAGGGGATCAGGTCCGGCTGTTCCGGCAGGCTGTGGAGGTGCGGCCGCAGCTCGTCGAGCGTCACCCGGCGGTGGACGGGCGCGCTGTAGCCGACCAGGTGGAGGTTGTGGTCGGCGAAGTCGACGACCTTTCGGCCCGCAGGATCCCGGATCCACGCCTCGCGCGGGTTCCACTCCCGCGGCACGGTCCAGTCGAGGACCGGCGTGCCGGTGGGGAGTTCGTGGAGTTCGAGGGGGATCCGGCGGCCGATCCGCCCGAGCGTGGCGCGCACGCCGTCCCCCGTGAGGCTCCGGGGGATCGGGTAGAGCTCCCCGGCGAGGTCCATCATCGACCGTCCGGCGGCGTCGCGGTCGAGGGCGGCGAGAGCCTGCCGGACGGTGGACATGGGCCTATTCTGCGCGATGCTGGTGGCGCCAGTATCGTCGGCGGTCACTGCTGCAGACCATCGTCCTCGGCCAGGGTCGTGACGCGCCCGGAACAGAGCCGCGATCACGGCGAGAGCCTCTCTCTGGGTGCGCGGGTCTTCCGACCCGCTGCCGCCGAAGGCGGCCGGAAACACGCCGCCGCGAAGCGGCGACCGCTACCGCGGCACGCCGCTACAGGTACCCCATCGCCTTCAGGCGCTCGATCTCGTGCCGGGTCCGCTCGACGTCCGTGCCGCCTACCGTATCGACGGGCTCCCATGCGTCGCGGTATGTCGCAACCCGGCGAGCCGAGCCCGGGTCCGGCGGCGTCTCGAACGCCTCCTCCAGAACCCTGCCCTCGGCGTCCTCCGGGACAGGCAACCCGAGCAGCGCCAGCACGGTCGGGAAGACGTCGAACACGTGGCTGCTTTCCAGCCGGTGGCCGCGGCGGATGCCGGGGCCGTACAGCAGCAGGACTCCGTCCGGACCGTGCCGGTGCTGGGTGTAGAGGCGGTGGACGAAGGTCGGCGACTGGCCGTGGTCGGAGGCGATGACGAAGACCGTCTCGGGGCCAAGAGCGCGCCGCAGTTCGCCGACCAGGCCGTCGATCCGCCGGTAGACGTCGGCCACCGCCTCCCCGTGCTCCTCGATGCCGGCCCGCGAGACGAACGGGAACAGCTCCGGCTCGGCCCAGCGCCAGCGCTGGTGGGAGACGGTGTCCGGTTCATGGGTATAGAGGTTGAGGAAGCGCGGCGGCGGCAGGCCCTGCCGGGAGCGGTGCTCCAGCAGGGCGAGCACGGCCCGGTGCTGCCATTCGAGGTCCGGCCGGCCGGCGGCCGCGTCCAGGACCTCCTGAGGCACGTCGGGCGGCTGGGCGAACCACTCGATCGTCGCGGCCGCGCCGCCGGAGGCCGCCAGTGCGTCGTTCAGGCCGTAGCCGAGCATCCGGCTCGACGGCTCGAGCATCTCCTGCGCCGGGAACGAGTAGAAGTAGCCGTCGACGACGACCGTCGGCAGGCCGGCCCGGTCCGCGATCTCCCAGATCGGCGGCGAGGCGAGGTCGAGCCGGTTGACGAAACGCCGCGAGATTCCCGGCGCCCAGGCAAGGAGATCGATCAGTTCCTTGAAGTAGGTGCGGTGAACCGGAAACAGGCCGGCGCCCGAACCGGGAAAACGAATCCGGTAGAAGTCGTGGACGCCGTGGCGTCGCGGCGACTCGCCGGTGTAGATCGACGCCCAGATCACGGCGGAGTTCGCGTCGCTGATCGTCCCGAGGCGGCTCGACGTACCGTCGCGGACGAACTCCGCCATGTTCGGCAGCTCGCCGGCGTCGATCAACTTGTCGAGCATGTCGGGGTCCACCCCGTCGAAGCCGAGCAGGGCCACCGGCGGCCCTTCGCCGGCGACCAACGCCGTCGGGTCGAAGGACCCCGCCTCTCGTTCCGGGACGAGCCGGAACGCGATCGGCAGCGCCACGTGGGCCGCGACCAGGGCGATCGCGAGCGCGGCCA
>JAJDZH010000444.1 GCA_022824725.1 Thermoanaerobaculia bacterium
GCCGCGAACCTGGTGTTCGAGGATGCGGCCGTCGACCAGGCGGTCGAGGGCATCGTCAACGGCATCTTCTTCAACCAGGGCCACGTCTGCTGCGCCGGCTCCCGGCTGCTCGTGCAGGAATCCGTCGCGGCCGAGGTGATCGCCAAGCTGAAGGACCGGATGGAGACCCTGATCGTCGGCGATCCGCTCGACAAGAACACGGATATCGGCGCGATCAACTCCCGCGCCCAGCTCGACAGGATCGAGGAGTATCTCGAGATCGGCGAGGCGGAAGGCGCCGAACCGTTCCAGACATCGTGCCCGGTGCCGGAACGCGGCTACTGGTGCCGGCCGACCCTGTTCCTGCAGGCATCCCAGTCGCACCGGGTCGTCCAGGAGGAGATCTTCGGCCCGGTACTCGCCGTGCAGACCTTCCGAACCGTGGACGAGGGCATCGCGATGGCGAACAACACGCCGTACGGCCTCTCGGGCGGCGTCTGGAGCGACAAGGGCGCCAAGGCGTTCCGGGTCACCAGCCGGATCCGCGCCGGCGTGCTGTGGGCCAACACCTACAACAAGTTCGATCCGACCGCTCCGTTCGGCGGCTACAAGGAAAGCGGCATCGGCCGCGAGGGCGGTCTCAGCGGACTCCACGCCTATCTGCAACCGGAGGCGGCGGCATGAGCGAACAGCGACCTGCGGCCGCGGCCGATCGCCTGCCGGTGCTCAAGACCCACAAGGTCTACGTCGGCGGCAAGTTTCCCCGTTCGGAGTCCGGCCGCTTCGACCGCGCGCTGGCGCCCGACGGCACGCCGATCGCGAACATCTGCCGCTGCTCGCGCAAGGACGTGCGGGACGCGGTGACCGCGGCCCGCGCCGCCCAGGCGGGCTGGGCCGCGCGTTCCGCCTACAACCGGGGCCAGATCCTCTACCGGATCGCGGAGATGCTTGAGGGTCGAAGCAGCCAGTTCGAGGCCCTGCTCGCCGCCGGTGGCGCGACACCGGATGAAGCCGCGGCCGAGGTCCAGGCCGCCACGGACCGGCTCGTCCACTACGCCGGCTGGACCGACAAGTACAGCCAGGTCTTCTCGAGCGTCAACCCGGTCGCCACCTCACACTTCAACTTCTCGATCCTCGAACCGATGGGCGTCATCGGTGTCCTGGCGCCGGAATCGCCGCTCCTCGGCCTGGTCTCGGCTGTCGCCCCCGCGATCGCCGGCTGCAACACGACCGTCGTCCTGGTGACGGGCAGCCAGCCGCTGCCCGCCGTGACCTTCGGCGAAGTACTCAACTCCTCCGACGTTCCCGGCGGCGTCGTGAACATCCTGACCGGGCGCCGCGACGAAATGCTTGCCCCTCTCGCCGGCCACCGCGACGTCGACGGGCTGCTCCTCTGCTCCCCGGACCCGGAGGTCGCCAGATCCGCCGAGATCGAAGCGGTCCACAACCTGAAACGCGTCGCGGTCCGGCCGCACGAGGACTGGACCGACGTCCAGAGTCCCTACGAGATCACCGACCTTCAGGAAGTGAAGACGACATGGCATCCGATCGGGAGTTGAGCGACCAGCCCACCAAGGAACGTTCGCCCGATGGGCGCGGCGCTCCGGCCGAGACCGGCGAGCACGAGATGGCGTTGCCTCTCCACGCCCGGACCCGAGCCGCGGAGATCGTCAAGTCTCCCGACAAGCTGCGTGCGATGGTCGACGAAGCCAGGGAGAAGGCGGAGAGCGCAGGCGGCGCCTCGAACCCCCTTGCCGGCGTCATCGACGACCTCAAGACGATGTTCGAACTCCTGCGAGCGGTCGCCAGGGGCGACTACCGGCTCAGGAAGGAGACCCTGATCCTCATCGCCGGCGCCGTCCTCTACTTCGTCATCCCGATCGACGTCATCCCCGACTTCATCCCGGTTGCCGGCTTCATCGACGACGCCGCGGTCATCGCCTGGGTCGTCAAGACCTGCAAGACGGAGATCGACCTGTTCCGGGCCCTGACCGCGAGCGACGGCGAACCCGAGCCGGAAGTCGCGTAGCCGACCAGGCAGCCCTACAGCGCCGCGGCGCCGTGGTAAGCCCGCGCCACCCAGGCCATGAGCTGGGCGCAGAGCAGGCCGAGCGGCGTGCCGACCAGGTTGCCGAGGACGCCCATCAGGACGCCGACCGCGGCGAGGGCCGGTTGGAAGACGCCGGCGACCACGGGCGTCGAGATCACGCCGCCGACATTGCCCATGCTGCCGGTGGCGAACAGGAAGAGCGGCGCCCGCAGCAGGCGCATGGCCACGTACAGGCAGGCGACGTGGATGCCGATCCACACGGCGCCGACCGCCAGCACCTGGGGCGCCTCGGCGACCGCGGCCAGGTTCCCGCCGGCGCCCATCGTGGCGACCATCAGGTAGAGCCCGCCGTAGGCCACCGGCGTCGCGCCGCGGTGATCCAGGCGGCGAATCGGCGTGAAGGACAGCCCCAGGCCCACCGCCACGACGAGCAGGATGCCCCAGGTGAAGTGCGAGAGCACCGAGCCCACCTGCGGCAACAGCTCCCCGCCGCGCATGCACAACCAGCTCCCGACGAGGCCGACGCCGAGCATCGTGGCGAAGGCCGGCAGCGTGATCGGCCGGGCCTTCTCCGCCTGCACCTTCTGCAGCCGCTCGTTCAGCCGGTCGAGTTCCTCGCGGCGCGCCCGGTGACGGCGATCGATCCGGTTCTGGTGGCCGCTGAGCAGGATGATGATGGACATCCAGCCGTAGCCGACGACCGAATCGACGATGATCATCGGGGCGAAGATCTCGTCCGGAGCGCCGACGCCCTCCTTGATCGCGATCATGTTCGACAGGCCGCCGATCCAGGACCCGGCGAGCGCCCCCAGGCCCTTCCAGGCCTGCGGTTCGAGGAAGGGCTGGAAAATGGCCAGCGCGATCGGGCCGCCGATCACGATGCCGACGGAACCCGCGAGCAGCATCGCCGCCGCCAGCGGCCCGAGGCGCTTGATCGCCGGCACGTCGGTCGCCAGCACGAGGAGCAGCAACGAGCACGGCATCAGGTAGTCCGTGCACCAGTCGTAGAACGGCGACTCGGCCGGCGTGATCCCGACCGTGGTCAACACGACGGGCAGCAGGTAGATCCAGACGATCGGCGGCAGCGTCCTGAACAGCCGCTCGAAGGCCGGCGTCCGCGCCAGGGCGAAGATCAGCGCCACGAAGCCGGCAAAGAAGACGAGCAGCGCGGTCGGATCGTTGATCAGCGCCTGACCCGTCATGGCGCGCGATTGTAGAGCCTGAGTCGTTTTCGGAGCGTAAGCTCGGTGCTCGATGTCATACGAAGCCGAACTCGAGTTCGCGGTCGAGACCGCCTGGATCGCCGGCCAGTTGACGCTGGAGTTCTTCCGCCTCGGCGTCGATGCGGAACTCAAGAGCGACATGACGCCGGTCACCGAGGCGGACCGGGGCGCCGAGGAACTGATCCGCGCGCGGATCGCCGAGGCCTTTCCGGGCGACGTCGTGGTCGGCGAGGAGTTCGGAACGAGCGACGGCTCGACGAACACGGAAGGCGGCGGTGGCCGTCACTGGTACGTCGACCCGATCGACGGTACCCGTTCCTTCGTCCGCGGCGTGCCGCTCTACGGCATCCTCATCGGTCTGGAAGTCGACGGACGGGTCGAGGTCGGCGTCGCCCACTTTCCCGGCATCGGCGAGACGGTCGCCGCCGCCTCCGGCCACGGCTGCACGCTGAACGGCGAACCCGCACGGGTCTGCGCCACGAACAGCCTTTCGGACGGCTACGTCTCCTTCGGCGACCCGGGCCTCTTCGTCGACTCCCGGCACCGGTCTGCGTGGCGGCGGATGATGGAGGGCACGGCCTACCGCGTCGGCTGGTCCGACGCCTACGGTCACGCCCTCGTCGCCACCGGCCGCCTCGAACTGATGGTCGACCCGAAGATGAGCGCCTGGGACTGCGGACCGTTCCCCGTCATCCTGCGCGAAGCCGGCGGCTACTTCGGCGACTGGGACGGCAACGAGACGATCCACGGCGACCGGGCGTTCAGCACTACCCGCCGCCTCCTGCCGGAGGCGCTAGCGATCCTCAGCGGCTGAGCGACTGGGTGCGCCGGCGCCCCCGCCGGCATCCGCCGAAGGCGGCCTTCAGCGCTCGCCCGACGGCTCCTCGCCCTCCCCGAGCGGCTCGGCAAAGCAACTCAGCAGTTCCTTCACCTCGTCCAGCCGGTTGTCCGGCACGCAGAGCTTCACCGGCACCGGCGACTTGCCCACCATCCCCATGCCGAACATCCCGACGCCGGCGCTCTGCACGAGGAACGGAATGTCGTACTGGTCCAGGGCGTGACCGATCGTCTCGGCCTCCAGCCGGGAATCGAAGGTGGCGAGTTCGACGAACTTCATGAGCCCTCTCCCT